>CAZPQV010000004.1:31410-73417 GCA_964588705.1 uncultured Chryseobacterium sp. | reverse complement strand
TTGGCATTGGTATATTGTCTCCCCAATTCAGAAATTACCTGCGACAGTTTGGTGAGTTTATCTCGGTAAACTTTTCCCGTATAGTTTTTAGCACTTTTTGGCGTGAATTCTTCGGCAAGAATCTGGTGGCGGATTACTTTTTTGCCGACCAACAAAGAGTCGCTCCACACGCCTCTATAGTCTTCCGTTACCTGCATATGAGGGATTGAGTCTCTCGGAATACTTCTGTGGAAATTTTTATGCCCAATTGGTAAAGTTCCGTCGATATAATCTGCAGAAGGAATCGTGTCCCAAAGATTTTCTACGTTCATGAAGGCAACGGTTGCTCTCTGAACCTGTCTTTGCTGCCCGAAGATCAGCCCTGCACTAAAAAGTAAAATAAGAATAAAAGTGTTTTTCATTATCAAAAAATTGTGATTACAAATTTACTGTTTATAATTGTTAGATTATGAAATTCGCAAAAAATTAAATTTAAATTATTTCATTTTTTTCAAAACGACAATAAGAGTGTTAAATTACAAAAAGTTTGGCAAAAATTAGTTAAATTTGCACAAAGAATTTTTTCTACTAAAAATCTGAAATACAATTTTTTAATTATGATAAAAAAATTATCACTAATCTCTTTATTTACCTTGCTTCCGGCATCATTTTATTATGCTCAGACTACGGTTTATGCATACGTGAAAGATGCGGCAGGAAATCCGGTAGAAAGAGCCGATGTAGACCTTGTACAGTCTAATGATGATGTTATTGCAGACAAAATTGGTTATTTCCAGTTTGTAAACCTTATGCCAGGGCAATATCAGATTATTGTTTCCAAAGGTGGCTTCGAAACCAGAACCATCGACTTCACCGTAAACTCTGAAGAAAAAAGAAAAGACCTTGGAGTAATCAGCCTTACACAGGCGCTGACTGCAAGCGACCTTGGAATTGTTGTTATTGATGATGCTGTAACCGATGACGACGGAAGTTCAATGCAGCCAACCGTTGGTCTTTTGAGTTCAGGTAGAGACGCTTTCCAAAATGCTGCGGCTTTCGAACTTGGAGGATACTGGTTCCGTCCGAGAGGTATTGATAACCGTTATGAAGATATTCTTTTCAACGGAGTTTCAATGTCTAAAAACGATGACGGTAGAATTGACTTCAGCAACTGGGGAGGTTTGAACGATGTCACCAGATATCCGCATGAAAGTGCAGACAACCTACAACCTTCCGAATATGCTTTTGGTAATTTAGGAGGTGTTGTTTATTATAACACAAGAGCTTCCAGCTACAGAAAAGGTGTAAGCCTTGCTTATTCTTTAACCAACAGAAGCTACAGACACAGAGCTATGGCAACCTATTCTACAGGTATGACATCCAGTGGTTGGGCTTTAACACTATCAGGAAGCAGAAGATGGGCTGAAGAGGGCATCATTGAAGGAACCCTTCAGGATTCTTACGCATATTTCGGAGCATTAGAGAAAAAGTTCAGCGACAGATTCTCTGTAAACCTTACGGCGTTTGGAGCACCAACGTACAGAGGTTCAAACAGCCCGAATACTCAGGAGGTTTACGACCTTATGGGTAAAAACTACAACTCATATTGGGGATGGCAAGACGGAGAAAAGAGAAACTCTAGAATCAGAAAGACTTTTGAACCTGTTTTCCAGCTTCAGTTTTATAACAAAATCGGTAAAACCAGCAACTGGAACAATACATTCTCTTACCAACAGGGAAGTGATGCAAGAAGTCGTTTAGACTGGTTCCACGCGGCAGATCCAAACCCAACTTACTACAGAAAATTACCAAGTTATCTAATGGATCAGGGTGCGTCTGATGAAGAAGTACTGGCTTGGCAAAAAGCTTGGCAGGAAGATGATAATGTATCCCAGCTTAACTGGAACAATATTTACCAGGCCAATTACAATAATTTTGAAAACGGTGCGCTGTACACCATCGTAGAAGATGTAAATAAAGATAAAACGTACAACTTTGCATCTCACTTCGATACAAGACTTCAGGAAAACTGGAAACTTAACTTAAACTTCAGCTACCAGAAACTGATTTCGGATAACTTCAGAAGAGTGAAAGATTTATTAGGCGCTCAGTTTGCAAGAAATCTTGATTCCTTCGGAAACGACAGAAGCTACGACATCGACAATCCGAATGTAATCGTTGGTGAAGGCGACAGAACACAATATTCGTACGACCTTCTTAGAGACCAGTTCGCTTTGAACGCTTCGACAGAAGTTGACCTCAACAAGTGGAACGTAATGGCTTCTGCATTTGCCGGATATTCTGAATCTCAGAGAGATGGACATTTCAGAAACCATTTCTACGCTGATAACTCCAAAGGAAAGAGTGCGGTTTACAGCGGAATTGACGCCGGTATTAAAGGTAGAGTAACATACAAAATCAATGGTAAAAACTTTATCGCCTACAGCGGAACATTGTTTAGTCTTTCTCCAACTTTAAATGAAATCTTCATCAACCCAAGAGTAAACGACTTCTTCACTCCTGGTGTTGACAACCAAATTATCAACTCGAATGAGCTTAGCTATATCCTTAGAGGACAGACGCTTAAACTAAGAGTTTCCGGTTACTGGACGGACATTAACAATGCCACTGAAATTTCAAGATACTATGCTGAAGGTCTTCAAATTGGTGAGCAGGCTGAAGCAACTGACGCTTTTGTTGCAGAAATCCTTTCAGGACTTGATAAGAGATATAAAGGTGTTGAAATTGGTGCAGACTTCAAAGTTTCTCCAACTCTAAATCTTATCGCAGTTGGTAGCTACGGAGATTATACAGTAGAAAATAATCCTAATGTTTACCTGAGCATCGATTCTGACCTTGTTGCAAGAGGATTCGAAAATTTAGGAAAAGCAAACATCGAAGGATATAAAGTTGCTGGGACACCGCAGAAAGCTGCTTCATTAGGATTCAGATACAACAACCCTAATTTCTGGTGGTTGGGTGCTTCTGCAAACTATCTTGCAGATCAGTACCTGGATTTCTCTGTGCTTAACAGAACTCCATACTTCTACACCAATCCTTTAACAGGTGACAACTATACCGAGTTTACAGACAGATATGGCGTTTACACTCCGGCAGCAACTGAAGAAAATGTTGCAGCTCTTCTTACTCAAACCAAGTTTGAAGATCAGTGGATGTTTAACGCTAATGCCGGAAAATCATGGAGATTCGGTCAGTACAGACTTGGAGCAAGCATCAGTGTAAACAATATCCTTAATAACAGAGATTATGTTACAGGAGGATTTGAGCAGGGAAGAAAATCAAACTTCAGAGAAGCTTATGTTGAAAGCCAAAGAGAAACACCGTTATTCGGTCCTAAACTTTGGTACGACAGAGGAAGAACCTTCTTCGCAAACGTTTATTTAAGATTCTAATCAGATAAAATATAAATAATGAAAATAATGAATAAATACATAAAACTTTTAATCGTAGTTTTTACATCCCTACTGATTACAAGTTGTGTACAAGACGATAAGTACGACGCACCGGATTTATCCGCATACCAGTGTGGTGATCTTACTGCAACGATGACTTTGGAGCAGCTGAAAAAGATGCCTCAGAACCAGACATTCACCACAGATGATGTTGTTGAAGGATACATTTCTTCATCAGACGAAACAGGAAATATTTACAAATACATCTACATTCAGGATTCTCCGGACAACCCAACTCAAGGGCTTGTTGTAAGTGTAGATGCAGTAAGTACTTATGCAAATTATCCACAGGGATCTAAAGTTTATATCAAACTGAAAGACCTTGCAATGGGACAGTACGGAAGTTTCGTACAGCTTGGTGCCATGGATGCAACCGGAACTTTCGGAAGAATTCCTGAGAAAGCAGTAGCAACAAACATCATTAAATCTTGTGGCCCGAAAGCGACTATCGTTCCTAAAGTAATGACTTTGGGTGAAATGAGATCAGCCAACGATCAGTATGTAGGTGTTTTAGTACAAGTAAATGATGCTGAGTTCCACAGCAACGACCTTTGTAAACAATATGCACCGGAAGGACAGACTGTAAACAGAAGCTTAACTGATGCAACGTTCACCGGACCTTCAAGAGTAGTAAGAAACAGTGGTTATGCCTCTTTTGCCAATAAAAACCTTCCGACAGGAAACGGAACTTTCGTTGGTATCTTAAGTAAATTTGGTTCAGGATATCAGCTATTCGTGGTGAGAGATTCTGATCTTAATATGGACGCACCAAGAATAGATGGCAGAGTTGCAACCTGTGCTCCAGATCCTTCAGCAACTGCAAAAACAGTTGAGCAAGTGAAGCAGTACTATACAGGAGCGCTAACTCAGATTACTGAAAATGCAACCCTTACCGGTAAAGTAACCGCTAACGATGCGGCCGGAAACCTTTACAAATATTTCTATATCGAAGATGCAACCGGAGGAATCAGAGTAAATGTTAACATGCTGGATATGTATATGGACAGAAGATTCCAGGTTGGAAGAACACTTACCATCAATCTTAAAGATCTGTACATTGATGATGTTAATGGCGAGCTTCAACTTGGCGGACTATTCCAAGGAAGACTTGGGCAAGTGGAAACCGCTGATGTTTACAAGCATTTCTTCAGAACCGAAACTCCAATTACGACTGTAACTGCCACCGAAAGAACTATCGACCAGCTTACGGATGCTGATGTTGGAAGATGGATTAAGATTAAAGACCTTCAGTTTATAGAGTCTGATCTTGGAAAAACCTATGCTGACGGAACGTTTGCAACCAACAGAACTCTTGAAGACTGCAACGGAAACGAAATTCTTCTAAGAACCAGTGGTTATGCAGATTTCGGAACCAGAGACGAACCGTTCCCTGCAAATGCAACAGAAGTTGACACTGGCAAAGGTGATGTGTACGCTATTCTAAGCGTTTACAGAGGCACTTACCAACTTTGGATAACTAAACTTAGAGATATCGATTTGGATAACCCAAGATGCGACGGAACCCTTCCTGCAAAAACAGAAACTGTATTTAAGGACGGTTTTGACAACTTCAACAACTGGACTGCGGTAAACGTAACCGGCGACAAAGTTTGGGAAATTCAAAACTATGGTAGACCTGCTCCTGCAGCGGTGATGAACGGAAACAGACAGGCAAATGAAGACTGGTTGGTTTCTAAGCCAATTGCTCTTGCAGGATATGCTGATGCTTACTTCAGCTTTGATACTGACGGAAGATACAATGGAAATCCTTTGGAGATATATGTTGCTGAAAGCTATTCGGGTGACGTAAAAACTACTCAATGGACTAAAGTTGATGCAACATTGGATACTGATTTAGGAGCGTTCTTCCCTTCAAGTGCATCATGGCAAAATTCAGGTAACATCAGCCTGAAAGCTTACGCCGGTAAAAATGTTGTTATTGCAATCAAATATACTTCAGTAGCTGGTGCATCTACAACTTGGGAAGTTGATAATGTTGTAGTGAAAGCAACAAAATAGAAAATACAAACTTCACATAAAAAAAGGCCGTCTTTCGACGGCCTTTTTATTTGGTATAAAGTATCCTGAGATAATCTTCCTTTGAAATCATTCCTCCTCCTAAACTTTCTAAATGGTCGGAATGAATCTGGCAATCAATAATATCAAAAGTGTTTTTATATTTCTGAACAAACGCGATAAATCCGGCTTTTGAAGCATTACTCACCTTTGAGAACATGCTTTCTCCACAAAATACTCTGTTTACAACCAAGCCGTAAAACCCGCCAACCAATTCGCCATCTTTCCACACTTCGATACTTTTAGCTTTTCCCTGTTGATGTAACAGAAGGAAGGATTCTATCAGTTCTTCTGAAATCCATGTACCATCCTGTTCGTTTCTTGGAACCGTCATGCAGTTTCTCATTACCTCTTCAAAACATTGATTCTCGGTAAAAATGAAAACTTCATCTTTCAATATTTTTCTCATCGATTTCGACACTTTCAAATCATTTGGAAACAGCACAAATCTCGGATCCGGACACCACCACAAAATTTCTTCTCCGGGATTGTACCATGGAAAGATGCCAAGCTGATATGCCAACCACAAGCGTTCAGGAGAAAGATCTCCTCCTGCGGCAATCAGTCCACTCATCGGATGATAAAGCGTCGGATCGGGAAAGGCAATTTCGTTTTTATCCAATAAAACCATAGGTACAAAAAATCCTACTCGCAAAAGTAGGATTTATATTATTTAATTTCTAAGGATTAGAAAGGCAAATCATCTTCTTCGTCTTCAAAAACATTTGTTTCTGTTGCCGGAGTTGTCCCTGCTGCTGGAGTTGCCTGTACCGGTTCGTTAAAAGAACTTCCACCGGTAACTTTTTCAAGTCTCCAACCGGTAATCGAGTTGAAATACTTCACTTCTCCCTGCGGACTGGTCCATTCTCTCCCTCTGATATTGATGCCAACCTTCACTTCATCGCCTTCTGACACATTATCTAATAAAGAAATTTTTTCAGACAAAAATTCTATATTAATCGGTTGTGGATATTGTTCCTGAGTTAATAACACCATTTCTCTTTTCTGAAATCCGCTTGCAAAAGTTTGAATTTCAGATAGTTTCTTCACTGTTCCCTGTAGTTCCATAATCTAATTATCTTAAAGTTGTAAAAATAGGAAAAGTAAAATTAAAAAGAGAATACGCGGATTCATTTTTCACTGAAAAAAAATAATTAATAAAATTTGTTTTGCAAAAGAAAAAAAGCATATATTTGCACTCACAAAAAAGAAGAGCGATCTTACACTTTGGCGGATGTGGTGTAATTGGTAGCCACGCCAGACTTAGGATCTGGTGCCGAGAGGCGTGGGGGTTCGAGTCCCTTCATCCGCACTCATAAACAGATTTCTAAAAAGTTCTCTTTTTAGAAATTTTTTTTGCGAAAATAGCTCAGCTGGTAGAGCACAACCTTGCCAAGGTTGGGGTCGCGGGTTCGAATCCCGTTTTTCGCTCAAAGAGGAGGTTTGTTTCAAACTTCCTTTTTTTTCCGCTCTGGTGGTGGAACTGGTAGACACGCAGGACTTAAAATCCTGTGTCCGCAAGGACGTACGGGTTCAAGTCCCGTCCGGAGTACATAAAACGCTGATAATCATCTGATTAACAGCGTTTATGTTTTTAATTCATCAGTATTAATAGTGAAACTTCAAATAAAAAAGCAGCAAATTTCTTTGCTGATTTTTGAAATTATCAAATAAATACTACATCGCAGTATAGCCTCCATCGACATTAAGGACGGTTCCTGTAACGTAAGAAGAATCATCAGATGCTAACCAAAGGTTGGCCTCTGCAACTTCTTCCGGCTGTGCGAATCTTCCAAGCATGCTCAGTTGTTTTGCATAATCTACAGGATCCAATCCAAACTGAACTAAAGCTCCCTGAAGCATCGGCGTATCAATTGCGCCCGGCGCAACAGAATTTACACGAATTTGGTGAGGCGAGTAATCCATTGCAGCAGTTTTTGTAAGTCCAATCACGGCGTGTTTTGCAGCGATGTATGCCGGAGTTCCCGGCTGAGGACGAATTCCGCTTACGGAAGAGGTGTTGATAATAGACCCTCCATCGCCCTGCTTCATCATCTGCTGAAGTTCATACTTCAGACAAAGTGCCACACCTTTAAGGTCAATAGACATCAGGCGGTCCCAATATGCTTCATCAAAATCGGCAAGAGGTTTATCGTCCGGTGTGATGGCTGCGTTGTTTACAGCAACATCTAACCTACCGTAAGTATCTACGGTAAATTTTACCATATTCTGAACATCTTCGGATTTGGAAACATCGGTTTTCACAAAAGAGCATTCTCCACCTTCAGCTTTAATTTTGTTGGTTTGCTCCAAACCTTTCTCTTCATTGTAATCTGCAATCACCACTTTTGCACCTTCTCTTGCAAAAAGTTCGGCTGTTTTTGCTCCTATTCCCATCGCACCTCAGGTAATGATGCCCACTTTATTTTCTAATCGTTTCATATGAAAATTATTTAATTTATTTATTCCCATAAAGTTATGAATTAAACATCCGTTTGAAAAATTAAAGTTTGTTAAGATTTACATAACGTTTTATACGAATGACTTAATGACTTATCTTGTTCTCGCATTAGCCCCGACCGCATCCCGAAGCTTCGGGATTTGAGCTCTTTTTACTGACTAAGAAACGAAGGCAGTAAAAAAGCGAGTAGTAAGGGCGGGTTCCCGGCTTCTAATAAAAATTTTAATTCCCGATACAAATCGTTATTTTTGCGTTTCAATTTCATCTATGTCTGATATCATCCAGCTTTTACCGGACCATGTTGCCAACCAAATTGCGGCTGGCGAGGTGGTACAGCGCCCGGCTTCCATCGTAAAGGAACTGCTGGAAAATGCTATTGATGCGCAGGCGACAAAGGTGGAGCTGATTGTACGTGAAGCCGGAAAAAACCTTGTTCAGGTGGTGGACAACGGTATTGGAATGTCGGAAACCGATGCGAGAATGGCGTTTGAACGGCATGCGACTTCTAAAATACGTACGACTGAAGATATTTTTAAAATTGAGTCGAAAGGCTTCCGTGGAGAGGCTTTGGCATCGATTGCTGCAGTTGCACAGGTAGAACTGAAAACCAAGAAAAAGGACGCGGTTACCGGTACCAATATTTATATTGAGGGCGGCGGACTGCAGTTTCAGGAGCCGATACAAACTTCGGAGGGCTCTAATTTTTCGGTGAAAAATCTGTTTTACAACGTTCCGGCAAGACGAAAGTTTCTGAAAAACAACAATGTGGAATTTCGCCACATCATAGATGAATTTCAGAGGGTTGCAATGGCACATTCTGATATTGAGTTTGATCTTTTTCATAATGACGACATCGTTTTCCGGCTGCGGAGAGGAACACCGATGCACAGGATTGTGGAAATTTTCGGGCGTAAACTTCAACCACTTTTAATCCCCATAAAAGAAGATCTGGACTGGATAAAACTGAACGGATATGTTGCAAAACCGGAAGGCGCGAAGAAGGTTCGTGGCGAACAGTTCTTTTTTGTAAACAACCGATATTTCAGAAGTCCTTATTTGAACCGTGCAGTTCAGGAAGCTTTTGAAGGTTTGCTGATGCCGGGATATCTGCCTTCGTTCTTTCTGTTTTTGGAAATTGAACCTGAGAAAATTGATGTAAACATCCATCCTCAGAAAACAGAAGTGAAATTTGAGGACGAAAATCTGATTTTTGCACTGGTTCGCTCAACCATAAAAAAAGCGTTGGGCATTTATAATATTGCGCCAAGTCTTGATTTTGACAGAGATCCGCAAATGGACGATTTCTTCAAGCCGCAAACTTCGGAAAGCGCGATGAACAAACCGTCGTCGGTTTCTGTGAGCCGCGATTTCAATCCGTTTAAAACTGATGATGCACCGACTTCAACCGAAGTGGTGAACCTGCAGGAAATGTATGACCAAAATATTTCTGCGGAACCTTCGAAAATTAATTTATTTGATGAAGAAGAATTTGATGAAGATTTGATGCGACTTCCAAACGGTTATTGGCTGTTTAACAAAAACGGAAAAACCCTGATGCTGGATTTGGGGAGAATGCACAGAATACTTCTTGCCGACCGCAATAAAGGTAAAAAGCGCAGTTCCGAAAGTCAGTCTTTGCTGTTCTCTTTGGAATATCATATGAATGAAATTGAAAAGAATAAATATAAATCGATAAAGAAATTTCTTCCGGCACTTGGGTTTGACATGAAAATTGCTCATGACAATGTTTTGAGAATAGATGCGGTTCCGGAAGGTTTGAAAGATACGCAGGTTATTAAGTTCCTTGAAAATCTTTTTGAAATTCTGGAATACCGAACCGAAGAAGATTTCATGAACTTCTACGATTACCAGTGGAACAAACTGTATTCGAAATCGAGATTTGATTTTATTTATAAATATGAAGTGGAAGAACTGATAAAGGATTACACGAAAATCGGTTTCCCAAATTACACGCCAAACGGTAAGAAATGTTTTATTGAGCTGCCTTTGGATGAATTGAAAAATAAATTTTAGAAACAAATGTTCAGAAACATAACACCGGTTACCAAAAATATCATCATCCTGAATGTATTGGTTTATATTGCAGCGAACTTCCTTTTTGGCGGCAAACTGTATGATATTCTTTCGGCTTACTATCCTTTTTCTCCCAACTTCCGCTCTTGGCAGATTATCACGCACATGTTTATGCATGCGCAGATTGGCGAGAGTGTTGGGCTGATGCATATACTTTTCAACATGTTTACGCTGTTGAGTTTCGGGCCGGTTTTGGAACAGGTTTTAGGAGCAAAACGATACATTCTGCTTTATTTCTTAAGTGGTTTGGGAGCCTTCTTATTATTCAACGTTTGGAATTTCTACGAAGTAACTCAGGTTGTAAAAATGGTTGAAAGCCAGGGAATAAATGTTGCGGAAGTGTTCCGAAAATCTGATATGAACTATCATGGAGATATGTCTGTTTTCAAAAATCCGGATGCATTGCTTTTAGGACAAATGCTTAATGGTAAAATGTTGGGTGCTTCAGGTGCAGTTTTCGGAGTGGTCGCAGCATTTTCTACAATGTTTCCCAATGCGAAACTGATGTTCCTGTTCATTCCGTTTCCGATTAAAGCTAAATATCTTTTCCCGGGAATTATCGTTGTTTCACTTTATTTAGGATTTTCCGGAAGCATGGGTGGCGTTGCGCATTTCGCACATATTGGCGGAGCATTGGTAGGATTTCTAATGGCACTTTATTATAAAAAGAGATTGCATCAAAGATGGGATTTGTAAGACTTATTTTATTTGTTGTTCATATTGCCGTAGTTATTCTTCTAACAGGAACCTTGCTAAACGAGTATGTTCCTCCGAAAGTCTTTCCTTACCTGAATTTACTTTCTTTGGCGTTTCCTGTGCTGATTGTCATACATGGCTTTCTGACATTATTCTGGATTTTAAGCTTAAAGAAAAGAGCAATTTTCTTTGTCCTCATTTCATTCTTATTCTTTAATCCTGTAAAAAGATGGATAAATTACAGTCCATCTCCCGGAAAAGAAGGCAACCTGAAAGTGATGACTTTCAATACCAAGAATAACAGAAATGGAACTTCAGAAAATAGAGAAATTCAAAGGCTTTTAAACCAAGAGGAGGCAGATATCATTTTCCTTCAGGAACATTCTTCAAGTGCAAAGAACGATACTTACATCCAGTATCCGATTGTTGCACTTAAAACCAAACATAAGATTATTAATCATAAAGACCTCATCCAAAACGGCTCCAATGGACATTCGTTTTACGCAGATATTGATATTAACGGAAAAATTGTTCGTGCCGTTAATGTTTACCTCGAACCATTTTATCTTGAAAAATCAATGGTAAAGCCAACTTCCGATGTGGATATTAATACCAGAAAAGCAAAACGATTGATTTGGAGATTGGTACCGTCTTTCAGAAAACATCAGGATCAGGTGAGGTTAATACGTAAAGCGATCGACGATTCGCCATATCCGGTAATTCTTGCAGGAGATTTTAATTCTGTTCCGAATTCATGGGAATATTATAACCTTGGCAAAGGACTCGCCGATGCTTTCGAGACCGTTGGAAGAGGCAGCGGAACAAGTTTTCACGATTATAAATTTCCAATTAGAATTGATTATATTTTCTCTTCAAAAGAAATAAAACCGATTTCTTACAGAGTAAAACGTTCAGTGAATATTTCTGATCATTATCCCGTAATTGCTACCTTTGATTTTTAATTGAAATGAAAAAATTGCTGTTTCTTTCCCTGATTTTAATAATCTCCTGCTCTAAAAAAGAGGTGGAACAGGAAATGGCTTCAGGTTACGATTACTCACAGAAGCTGCCTTATGACACCACCGCAATAGATTCTTTCGCACCCGGTGCAAACCCAGGAAATGTTGTCATGAAACGTGTTGTGGTAGATTCGGCTTATTTGGCAAAGGCAGAAGAACAAAAAATCATTGCCAAAAAGAAAAAGGAAGAAGCTGATAAAAAACTTGCAGAGGAAAAGCTGAAGCAGGAAGAAAAGAAGAAAGCTAAAGAGAAAAAGAAACAGGAAACGCCGAAAAAAGAAATTCCCCAACCTGCAGGAATTCCGGCAACCGAACCAGTTCAGTTATAAAAAAATCCACAGAAATCTGTGGATTCTTATTTATATCAATAATTCAATTAATTCGCCTTCCAGTCAACAACCGCTCTGATAAATGCTTCAGCATTCTGAACAGGGATATTCGGTAAAATCCCGTGTCCAAGATTTACAATATATTTATCTTTTCCGAAACGGTTAATCATCTCATGAACCATCGTTCTGATAGTTTCCGGAGACGAATGTAAGCGCGCAGGATCGAAATTTCCCTGAAGCGTTACAGCATTATTAGTGAATTTTCTTGCCAATTCCGGAGTAATCGTCCAGTCAACACCAAGAGCAGAAACTTTTGATTTCGTCATTTCTTCAAGTGCAAACCAACATCCTTTTCCGAACACCACCACATGTGTAAGTTCACTTAAAGCATCCACAATCTGTGTGACATACTGCCATGAGAATTCCTGATAATCTGTTGGAGAAAGCATTCCTCCCCAAGAATCGAAAATCTGAACCGCAGAAACACCTTTCTCTACTTTTCTTTTCAGGTAAGCAATGGTTGTATCTGTGATTTTTTGAAGTAATAAATGTGCTGCTTCCGGATTGGTAAAGCAGAATGCCTTCGCAATATCAAATGCCTTGCTTCCCTTTCCTTCAACACAATAGCAAAGAATTGTCCATGGAGATCCGGCAAAACCGATCAACGGAATTTCATTATCCATTTTTTCAAGGGTCATTTCAATTGCATCAAAAACATACCCCAAAGTATCGTTTACGTCCGGTACCTGAACCGCCTGCACCTGCTCCATCGTTCTAATTGGCGTATCCAACCAGGGACCAACAGATTCCTTCATCTTGAAATCGATACCCATTGCCTGCGGCACCACCAAAATATCTGAAAACAGAATCGCAGCATCTAGAGGAAATCTGCGAATTGGCTGTACAGTAATCTCTGAAGCCAATTCCGGAGTTTGACATCTTGTAAAGAAGTCGTATTTATCGCGCAACTCCATAAATTCAGGAAGGTATCTTCCCGCCTGTCTCATCATCCAAACCGGTGGTCTTTCAACTGTTTCGCCACGTAATGCCTTTAAATATAAATCGTTTTTAACCATAATCATTTTAATTCCACAATTAAGTGGTAAGTTGTTTTGCGAGCAGTTTCAGCAAACCTTCAAAATTGTTTTCCTCGCTGCTCCACACTGTATTTTTAGTATGTTTTTTTAGTTCTTTTTCTGTGGTTTGCCCAATTGCAAAAAGCTTTTTCCCTTCCAGGGAATTGTGTTTTATAAAACTTCTCACTCCACTTGGACTGAAAAATGCCAAAACATTGAATTCTTCGTTCACCACCGGATAAAGCAGTTGGGTTTCATAAACCGAAACTTTTTTGTACTGAATATTCTGCAGTGGTAACGCCCGGTCTAAAATATCCAACGCCAGATTTCCGCAAAAATGATAAAACCGCTCTCCCTGCGAATTTGCAATAATAAATTCCGAAAGGTCTTTGGCATGTTTTTTCACTTTATATGTCAAAAATCCATGCTTTCTAATCTCGTTTTTGGTTTTTTCACCAACACAGTAAATTCTGTTATAATTTCTGTCGGTGAATTTCTCATTTGGTTTGAAACCATTTTCGAAAAAGGAATCCACTCCATTTACACTGGTGAAAATCAATGAGTAATGCCCTAGATCAAACGGCTGAACCTTCAGATTTTTTGTTTTGATAACATCCACGAAATCATAAGAAAACTGATTCCCAAGATATTTAGAAATCAGCTTTTTATCTAGATTTTTTTTCGTGAATAGAATTTTCATATCCTCAACAGAATCAACGGATAAAGTTACAAACTTTTCTTTATTTCCTCCATCAGTTCTCTACCTCCATTTGCAAGAACCTGGTTTGCAATTTCTTCACCGAAGTTTTTAGTTTCATCGTAATCGAAAATCTCATCGGTTTCAATACAGTCTTTTCCATCCAAAGAGCAAAGTCGTCCCACAAATCTTATTTTATCATCCTTCATTTCAGCAAACGCTCCAATTGGTGCGGTACAGCCACCTTCCAAAGTTTTTAAGAAATTTCTTTCGATTTCGACACAAATTTGTGTTTCCTGATGGTTGATTTGTTTAAGAACCTCGTTGATTTCTTTATTATCAGAATGTCCCGCAACCACAACAACGCCTTGGGATGGTGCAGAAATCATTATCGGAAGCTCTTCATATTCAATGTTTAAAGCAAGTCTTTCGATACCGGCTTTTGAAAACATGGTTGCATCAGCAATGCCGTCTTCAAGCTTTTTTAATCTCGTCTGAACGTTTCCTCTGATGTCGGTAAATTCAGTATTTGGAAATTCTTTTGACCAAAATGCTCTTCTGCGTAAACTGCTCGTTGCAATTTTCAGATCTTTCAAATCTTTGTCTTTCGCTGCTGAACTTCGTACCAGAATATCTTCAGGAAAATCTCTTTTAAGATAAGCCACCAACTCAATGTTTTCCGGCAAAAGGGTTGGAACATCTTTTAGTGAATGAACAGCAATATCAATTTCTTTATTCAGAAGTGCTGTATCTAAATCACGGGTGAAAACTCCTGTAATTCCCATAGCATACAACGGCTGATTGAGCTGCTTGTCGCCGGAAGAAACGATTGGAGTAATATCTGTTGTATAATTGAGATTCTGAAGCTGTCGGGCTACTTCCCTTGCCTGCCAAAGTGCAAGCGGAGAATTTCTCGTCCCGATTCTAATGTTTTTCATTGAATTCACGATTTGGCTGTTCTACAAACATTTCATGCATCAATTTGGTGAGTTCTTCTGCTTTCCACGGATTATCAATAATGTACTTTGCAAACCTGTTGGTAATTTTCTGAATCATCTTATCAGAAAGCTCCATATCATCAATCCCGATGTATCGGTGTTTTTTGTGGATATTGTGCATTTCGTTCAACTCCATATTTTTCAGAATGGCTTTGAACTGATGAATATTCGGTGCCAGTTTTCTGCGTTTTTCCCATTCCATAAATTCCTCTGTCATTTCTGTGATAATTCCTTCTGCTTTTGGAATCTCTTTTTTGCGCTGCTCCATTGTTTCGCTGATGTGCTTTGATAGAATATCAACATCTACCAATTCTATATTGCCTTTGTCGCCAACAATTTTTTCTACGTTATTTGGAATTGAAAGGTCGATAACCAACATTTCTTTTCCATTCTTGAAATGTTCGTTTTTCACGATGGCTTTTGATGCTCCCGTTGCTACGATAAGAATGTCGGTGTTTTCAAGTTCCTTCTGAAAATCATCAAATTCGATATGCGGAATATTATATTTTTCAGCAATTTTCTCGGCGATTTCAGTAGTTCTGTTGGCAATTTTTACTTTTGGTTTGTAAATATGCTTTACAAGATTTTCAACAGTATTTTGTCCGATTTCGCCAACTCCAAGAAGAAGAATGTTCTTGTCTGAAAGCTGTTTCTGCGAATTAAGGATATAATGAACTGCGGCATATGAAACTGATGCTGCACCATTTGAAATACCGGTTTCGTTCTTTATTTTTTTTGAAATCTGAATCGCAGCATTTATCGCACGCTCCAAATACGGATTGGAATATTTCTTCTCTTTTTTGAAGCGGTTGTAAGCGTTTTTAATCTGCCCAATGATTTCGAAATCTCCCAAAATCTGGCTCTCAAGACCTGCCGCCACCCTGAAAAGATGGTTCAATGCATCTTCTTTTTTAAGAATCTCAGCATACTGCATGAAATCCATTAAGCTCACATCCACCACTTTACAGTATTCTTCAGCGATGTTCAGGTAATCTTGAGAAGTAGTGTAGATTTCCGTTCTGTTACATGTAGAAACCACAAATGCATCACCGATTTTCTGATCATGAATTCGGTTGACGAAAGATTTTACATGGTCATCAAAAAAAGCAAATTTGCCGCGTGTTTCGGCGTCTGCTTTTTCGAAACTGACACTTAGTACGGCAAAATTAGAAGTTTGATGTATATTGGGATTCTTCGGCATATTTAACAGCTGCAAATTTACGGTTTTTAATTTAACTTCTATATGACCAATATCATAGCATTCATCTATTGAGATTTAATAAATTTTAGAAAAAATTGATTGTATGATTTGTTTTTAATTAACTAAAACCAATAGAATTTTAATAAAATTTTAACCAAATATTGCCTTTATCAATTTTTATACTGCCTCTAAATTTATATCTTTGTACACTTATAAAATTTAGAAGAAGAAATGGGTTTATTTGATATGTTCACGCAGGAAATTGCGATTGACCTTGGAACTGCTAACACACTGATTATACATAATAATAAGATTGTTATTGACCAACCTTCCATTGTTGCAATAGAGAGACAATCCGGAAGACCAATTGCCGTTGGAGAACAGGCAAAACACATGCAGGGAAAAACGCATGAAGACATCCGCACCATCCGTCCGCTGAAAGATGGAGTGATTGCAGATTTTCATGCTTCCGAACACATGATTAAAGAATTCATCAAGCAGATTCCTGGGATCAAAGGAAAACTGATTCAGCCTGCTTTGAGAATTGTAATCTGTATCCCTTCCGGAATTACCGAAGTTGAAAAAAGAGCGGTAAGAGATTCCGCGCAGAAAGTAAACGCTAAAGAAGTCCGTTTGATTTATGAACCGATGGCTGCTGCAATTGGTGTGGGAATCGACGTGCAGAAACCTGAAGGAAACATGATTGTGGATATAGGTGGAGGAACAACCGAAATTGCTGTAGTTGCTTTAGGAGGAATTGTTTGCGACAAGTCGGTAAAAATTGCGGGAGACGTTTTCACAAGTGATATTGCTTACTATTTAAGAACGCATCACAACCTTTATATTGGAGACAGAACTGCTGAAAGAGTAAAAATTGAAGTTGGATCTGCAGTAGAGGAATTGGACGTTGATATCGAAGATATTCCGGTTCAGGGACGTGACCTGATTACAGGAAAACCAAAAGAAATCATGGTTGGTTATAAAGAAATCGCAAGAGCTCTTGATAAATCAATCATCAGAATAGAGGATGCGGTAATGGAAACTCTTTCGCTTACGCCTCCGGAACTTGCGGCAGATATCTACAAAACAGGTATTTATCTTGCAGGTGGCGGTGCTTTGCTTAGAGGTTTGGCAGACCGTATTCATAAGAAAACAGGTCTTCCGGTATTTATCTCCGAAGATCCTCTTAGAGCGGTAGTTCGCGGAACAGGTATTGCCCTGAAAAACATGGATAAATTCAACTTCCTGATCAAATAATTTATAATACTTCGCGGTTTTTGGGATGGGATTTTTGCTGAGATTATTTTCGAAGAACAGTTTGTTTTTCTTCTTTATATTCTTGCAAATCACTGCTCTTGTATTGATTTTCAGTAGAAACTCGATGCAGCAGTCGTGGATTGCCGGGCAAACTGCGGCTTTTAATTCCACAGTTTCCGGAGCGATTGACGAGGGAACTTCCTATCTTAAGCTGAAACAAATCAACGAGCAACTTGTTGCACAGAACAAAGATCTGATGGAGCAACTTTACGGAAAACAAAAAGGAAATATTCCTCAGTTCCGGAAAGTTCACGACACGGTTGGCGGTGGGCAAATGTTCACCATTGTTGACGGAGATATTGTATTTAATTCCATCAACAGAAAGGATAATTATTTCACAATCAACCGAGGCCGTCTGCACGGAGTGGAATCCAAAATGGGCGTAATTGCACCCAAAGGAATTGCCGGAATCGTTGTAAACACAACCGACAATTATGCTTTAGTACAGTCCGTTCTGAGTGTAAATAAAATCAGAATCAGTGCTGCGCTGAAAAATACCGGATACTTTGGAACACTTTCATGGAGAGGAGACAATTCGCGACTGATGCACCTTTCTGACGTGCCGAAATATGTTCCTCTGAAAGTTGGCGATACCGTAATTACGGATGGAAAATCTTCAATATTTCCTGAAGGCGTAATGGTAGGTCGTGTTGCCGGATACGAAGTTGACAGCAAGACCGGTTTTTGGGATATTTCGGTTGAACTGAGCGAATCGATGGGTAACATTCAGAAAATTTATGTAGTTAAAAACCTAAAAAAAGCTGAGATTCAGAAAATTCAGGATACCATGAATGCGGCAATAAAAAAAGATGAATAGCAGAACCGTTTTTACAGATATTATACTTCTTGTTTTGCTGGTGGCATTACAGATTTTTTTACTGAACAGAATTACTCTATTTGGTAAATATACACCTGTACTTTATCCGGTTTTTGTAATGTTCTACCCGTTTTTCAGAAATAAATATGTTTTCCTCGGGCTGAGTTTTCTTTTAGGACTTGCCATCGATGCATTTCTTGGAACCTGGGGAATTAATGCGTTGGCAACAACCATTCTTGCTTATTTCCGTACCATAATTTTCAGAACTTCTACCGAAACTTCTACTGATTTCTTTTCATTTCAGTCGCTGCAGTGGTCGCAGTTTCTGTTCTTCATACTTTCAAGTATATTTTTGCATCAGTTTGTGGTTCAGTATATTGAGTTTTTCAAGTTGAGCAGAATCATCGAAATATTTTTGAATATCTTAGCAACAAGCGCCATTTCATTTGTATTTATTCTGATTTATGCATTAATATTTAAAGTCAAGCAGAAAGTTTGAAATCACAGTATATTAAAATTTCGGTTGCAATTTTCATACTCGCTGTAATCTTTATAGCAAGACTCGCTTATTTGCAGTTGTTTACCGACAGATATGCACTGAATGCTGCCAACACTTCCATTAAAACAGAATATATCATTCCGCAGCGGGGAATTATTTTCGACCGAAACGGAAAAATTTTGGTTGGAAACCAGCCTTCATACGAAATCTCTTTTACCCAAGCACTTCTTCGACCAGATTTCGACACAATTGGATTCTGTAATCTTGTAAAAATATCGAAAAGCGATTTCGTTAAAAGGATTGAAGATATTAAGAAAGAAAAATATTACTCACGGGTAACTCCGATGACTTTTATGAAGAATATCAGTCGGGAAGAGATTGCGAGAATTCAGGAAATTATTTTTAAATATCCGGCTTTCAATATTGTTTCGAGACCTCAGCGAAAGTATGAGGTTGCCACTTCCGGAAATCTTTTGGGATACACCAATGAGGTTGGTGAATACGACATTAAGAAAGATTCTCTGTACTATCTTCCGGGAGATAATATTGGAAAATCCGGGGTTGAAAAATCTTACGAGAAAGACCTTCGCGGAATTAAAGGCGTGAATTATATTCAGAAAGATATTAAATTAAGAAATGTCGGTCCTTATAAAGACGGAAGTTTAGACAAGGATGTGGTTTCAGGAAAAGACATCACCCTCACCATCGATTATGATTTGCAGCGCATTGCTGAGGAAATGCTCGTGAACAAGCGCGGTGCCATAGTTGCTCTCGATCCGAATAATGGAGAAATTCTTGTATTGGCAACCGGTCCGGATATTGACCCAAATCTATTTACCGGCCCTGAAAAATCTAAACAGATTAATAAACTTCTCCGCGACGAATTTAATATGCCGATGTTTGACCGCTCCACACAATCGGCTCACATGCCCGGCTCGACCTTTAAAATGTTTACGGCATTAGCCGCAATGCAAATGGGACTGATGGACGAGAACACCATTTTTCCCTGCGGAAGAGGATTTAATTACAAAGGATTAAGGATCAAAGGACACGGCGGCGCAGATCCGCTGATACCTGCTATTCGGGTTTCGAGTAACTGTTATTTCTCTTATGCGATGCTTGCCATTGTTGGAAAATATCCCAACAATCCTTCAAAAGGAGTGGATGAATGGAAAAAAATAATGAACAGCTTTGGCTTTGGAGAATATCTTAACAATGATTTGGCAACTGGTGTAAGAGGCAGAATTCCAAGTGGTGAATTTTATGAGAATAGAATGGCATCGATTTACAAGGCAAGCGGAAGCAAAGCAGATCCTAAAAAATGGGATCCTCTAGCGACCGGTGCAGTGTTCAACGGAATGGGACAGGGTGACGTGATGCTCACTCCACTTCAGCTTGCCAATGGTATGGCAGCAATTGCCAACAAAGGCTGGTATTATACACCGCATATTGTAAAATCGATTGATGGAAAACCAAATCCTGATCCAAGATTTAAAGTGAAACGCCAAACTCTGGTTGATGCCAAACATTACGAACCGATTCTGAAAGGAATGGAAGAAGTTGTAATGAATGGAACCGCACGAGGATTGAAGACTAATGATTTTACCCAGCTTGCAAAAACGGGAACAGCACAGGTTCCGCAAGGGAAAGATAACTCGGTTTTTGTTTTGATTGCACCGGCAGATAAACCAAAAATCGTTGTAGTAGCTTTAATGGAGCACGCCGGTTTTGGAGCAACTTGGGCAGGTCCTGCAAGCACCGTTATTGCTGAAAAATATCTTACCGGAACTTTGAAGCGCGAACATCTTTACAACAAAATGATCAATGCGAGTTTTATGGGAGAGTACCGCAGACAATGGATTGCAGACCAGAAGCGTAAAGGACTTTACAAAGAACCGAACAAAGATTCAATGCGAATTGTTGGCATTGAAGACAGTCTGAAATTCGTGAAAGACAAAGCATTAAGAGAAACCCTTATTTATAAAAGGGATTCATTAAAATCCAGATTAAAAACGGTGAAATAATGAAGTGGACACAAGGATTAGATAAAACCGGGATTTTTCTTTACCTGATCATCTGTTCGTTTGCAATAGCGAATATTTACAGCGTGGATGAAGGTTTGGGACAGAAGCAACTCATCTTCTTCATCATTTCGCTGGTGGTAGGATTTGGGATTTTTGTGACAAGAACGAAGTTTTTCGAAAATCTGGCAGGAATTTTTTACATTTTAGGCGTCGTTTTGCTGATAGGTCTTTTCCCTTTTGGAACCGAAATTCTTGGACAGAAAAACTGGTATAAATTCGGAGGAATTACGATGCAGCCTGTTGAATTCGCAAAAATTGGGACGGCACTGATGCTGGCTAATTACGTTTCCGGCCCGGATTTTAATCTGAAATATAACAAATCTCTTTGGACGTCCTTAGCAATAATAGGTGTTCCGGCCGTTGTTGTTCTGGCAATTCCGGATGTCGGTTCCCTACTCGTTTTTGGAGCTTTCGTTATTGCACTATACCGTGAAGGTTTGAGTGGTTGGCTGTTTGGTGCCATTGGTATTTTTGCCGCTGTATTTTTAGTATCTATTGCTGTAAATCCGTTGTATGTAATCATTGGACTGCTGGCCATTACAGCATTACTGATTCTTTTTAATTACGGCAGAATTCGTTGGAATGTTTTTACGGTTGTTTACATTGTTGGCCCACTACTTTTGCTTTCGGCTTTAGCTTATGCAACACCAACGGTTCTGGAAAAATTGCCAAAGCACCAACGTGAAAGAATTGAGGTTTTATACAAAGGAGAAAGAGCATTCCGCGATACTTCCGGTTATAATTTATTGTATTCTAAAACAGCCATTGGTTCCGGCGGATTTTTCGGAAAAGGTTACAAACAGGGCTCCGTAACACAGGGAAAATTCGTTCCTGAACAGGAAACCGACTATATTTTCTGCACCGTTGGTGAAGAATGGGGATTCCTCGGAAGCTCGTTGCTGATTATTTTTTATGCCATTTTTATAGGCAGGATTTATTATCTGTCCGAACAGCAGAAAAACCATTTCAACAGGGTTTTCGGTTATAGTTTTGCTTCCATATTATTAATACACTTTGCGATCAATATTGGGATGGTGATGGGATTGTTTCCTACGGTTGGAATTCCGTTGCCGTTTTTCAGTTATGGGGGAAGTTCATTGTTGGCATTCTCTATTATGACGGCTATTTTCTTTAAACTGAATTATGCTGATAAAAACAGTTTGGTTTAGATTTTAGCTTCACAGAGTCGAAGAAGTTTTTCACAGAATAACGCAAAGTAATTTTTCTGTGAGCTGAGATTCGTGTGGAAAGACAAAGTCTTTGATAACTTTAAGTAATCAATAAAAAAATCCCGCAAATTGCGGGATTTCAATTTTTCTATTTTTTAGTTCTTCACTAAAAGTCTGAAACCTTCACCGTGAACGTTGATGATTTCCAATCCCTCATCATCTTTCAGAAGCTTACGGAGTTTGGCAATATATACGTCCATGCTTCTTGCCGTGAAATAGTTCTCTTTTTTCCATATTTTTCTCAATGCCAAATCTCTCGGCATGAAATCGTTTCTGTGGATGCAAAGCAGTTTCAGAAGTTCGTTTTCCTTTGGAGACAATTTATATTCCTGATCACCAACGCGAAGCTGTCTCAGCATCGAATCGAAGAAAATATTACTGATTTTAAACTGTTCCTGTTCCTCGTTTTCAAGCGAAGTGCTTCGCTGTAAAATCGCTTTAATCTTGTAAAGCAAAAGTTCCGTATCAAACGGTTTTGTGATATAATCGTCCGCACCAAGCTGATAACCCTTCAGGATATCTTCACGCATATTTCTTGCCGTAAGGAAAATAATTGGCGTGTTTTTATCAATTTTCTTTACGTCTTCCGCAAGACTGAATCCGTCTTTTTTAGGCATCATCACATCGAAAATGCAGATATCGAATTCATTCTCCGTGAATTCCTTCAGACCCTGTTCTCCATCGGTCGCCAATGTAACTTCAAAATTATTAATGGTTAAATAATCTTTCAGTACTGCCCCAAAACTTTGGTCGTCTTCTACTAATAAGATTCTGTTGCTCATATTTTTATTTTTTAATTTGTTAAATATTAAGTGATTGGTAATTTTATGGTAAACGTGGATCCTTTCCCTTTTTGTGATTCCACAGAAATCTGTCCTTTATGCAGTTCCACGATTTTCTTTACGTAAGACAAACCAAGTCCCTGCCCTTTTACATTATGAATGTTTCCGGTTTCTTCGCGGAAGAATTTCTCGAAAATTTTACTTTTGTTCACGGCGTCCATTCCCATTCCTTTATCGGAAATTTCGATTACGTACCAGCTGCCTTCATTTTTGGTTTTCACCTTTATTTCCGGAGATTCCGGCGAATATTTATTGGCATTATCCAGAAGATTTACCAGCATATTCGAGAAGTGGAATTCATCGATTTTCACCATATAACTGTCTGCAGTAAATTCCTGTGTAAGCGTTCCGTTTCTTTCGTTAACGATGAGTTGGAAGGATTGTGTAATGTCTTTAATCAGTTGTCGTACATTCGTTTCTTTAAGGAATAACTGCACCTCATTTCGCTCCAGTTTCGACATATTCAAAACATTCTCCACCTGCTTTTTCATTCTTAGATTTTCCTGCTTAATGAGTTGCGAGTAATACTTCACTTTCTCAGGATTCATCGCAATTTTATCGTTCGCAAGAGAGTCTGTCGCCACCGAAATCGTCGCAAGAGGCGTCTTGAATTCATGCGACATATTGTTGATGAAATCCGTTTTTACATCAGCAATTTTCTTCTGCCTCATCATATAATTAATGGATGTTATATAAATCGCCAAAATCGTAAGCAGCGAAAGAAAAGTTCCTAAAAGCATCGGAAGATTATTCTTTATCAGCGAAAAATTCTTCCTTGGGAAAACCAGTGAAAGCGTATATAAAGTCTTATTGTTTCCGTCTTTAAAAAGCGGTTGATCATACTTAGTGTTTTGTTCCTGCTTTTTATAATTTTTGTTTGAAATGCTTGTCAGTTTGTTATTCTGATCAAATATACCATAGCCAAAATCACTGGTAACACCGGCATCTTTCAGTTCGTTGGCAACAATCGAATCAATGGTTTTCGCATCTACTCTTTTTTCAATTGGGCGGTTGTTTCCCACAATTCGCGCAAATTCTTTCGTGGTATATTCGCCGGAATTAATGGAGGTATTAAGCGCCGAAGTCAGAAGTTCCGGACGTGTTGTATCGCGCTGCATTTTGATGAGCGCTTCGTCAGTCCACATTTTTATACGGTTCAGGCTGTCACCGGTATTGGCAATCGGAACATTCTCTCTTTCTATGATATTCTGCTGATATGTAATCGTTCTTTTACTCGCAGAATCCTCAACCTGCTGAATAATGGTAGAACTTGGCTGACTGCTGCTTGCAATTACTGTTTTACCAAAATTACGGTAGGTTTCATTCAGATATTTATCGATTTCGTAATCGGAAATTTTGTTCACAGAAGACTCCAGCGCAATACTCACCTTGTTGGAAAAATCCTGATCGAGTGCGCCGTAATATTCTTTCAGCCATTTAATCTGAAGCGTTACAAAAACCACTACAGAAATGGACATCAGTATTGAAATAATCGGTATAAAACGCTGATTCATTAAACAGTTTTCAATTTCAAATGTTAAAATTACTGATTTTAACTATATATAAACAAAAAATGCACCAAAATATTGTGCATTTTTTCTTAAAATCCTGATTTTTAACAGAATTAATTTAATTCAATTTAATTGAAAAACGGAAGTAATTAATAATGAAAAACTTACGAGATTTTACTGATGGTTTCGGCATCAAATAATTCTTCATCAATAAAATACTGGATGACCGCTTTTTTCATTAATATGCTTTGTTCGTTCGGCTTCAGTTCCGGCATTGGTTCTTTCTCTGTGAAATGCGGAAATCCGTCATCATCGTAATGTGAAAATTCGAAAAAACCAAATGGCTGCAGCAATCTGCATACTGCAATATGTATAAGATTGACCTTGTCGTCTTTAGTATATTCCTGTTTACCGCTTCCCAACTCCTGAATGCCAATCAGAAACAATACAGTTTCAATAGGAACATTCGGTTCTGTTCCGAAATTTTCACTAAAAAATTGATCTACTTCTTTCCAAAGTTCGCTTTCGTTCATGATATCTTTTTGCCAGTTATTCTCTAATTAATAAAATTCATTCCGGCTCTTTTTCTATTGTTTTTTATTTTAATTGATTCAAAAATCATTTGTGTATTTGTGGCAAACTTAAATTTTCCCTTCAAGTTTTAATAAAAATGCATATTCCAAAGCATCTTCTTTCAAAGACTCAAATCTTCCGCTTGCGCCGCCGTGGCCTGAACTCATATCGGTTTTGAACAGAAGAATATTGCTGTCTGTTTTCAAATCCCGCAGCTTGGCCGTCCATTTTGCGGGCTCCCAATATTGTACCTGCGAATCATGAAAACCGGTAGTAATCAGAATATTCGGATAATCTTTTGCCTCGATATTATCGTACGGTGAATACGTTTTCATATAATCGTAATACTTCTTTCTGTTCGGATTTCCCCATTCATCGTATTCCCCTGTCGTAAGCGGAATCGTGTCATCAAGCATTGTTGTAAGAACATCCACAAAAGGAACCTGCGCCACAATTCCATTAAAAAGAGTCGGTTCGAAATTGATGACCGCACCCATCAAAAGTCCGCCGGCGCTGCCTCCCATCGCATACAGGTGATTTTCTGAAGTGTATTTTTCTTTAACCAAATATTTTCCGGCATCGATAAAGTCGTAAAATGTATTTTTTTTATTCAGCATTTTGCCGTCTTCATACCATTCCCTTCCCAAATATTCACCACCTCGGATGTGAGCAATGGCATAAATAAATCCTCTGTCCAGCAGTGACAGTCTCACATTCGAAAAGCTCGCATCAACCGTATGACCGTAACTGCCGTAACCGTACAATAGTAAAGGTGTGTTTTCTGATTTCTTTGTATCAATATGCCTTACCAATGAAATCGGAATCTTTTTTCCATCTCTTGCTTCAGCCCAGATTCTTTCGGAAATATAATTTTCTGAAAAGAATTCTCCTCCATGAACTTCTTGCTGTTTCAGAACGGTTGTCGTTCTGTCTTTCATGTGATATTCCAAAGTGGAGCTTGGCTGAGTCATTGATGTGTAACCATATCTCAGAACTTCTGTGTCAAATTCAAGATTCAGTCCGATGTAAGCGGCATACGCCGGATCCGAAAACTGCAGATCATGTGACTCTCCGGATTCATTTTCGATAATTCTGATTTGTAGAAGACCTTCTTTTCGTTCTTCGAGAACAAGATAATCTTTAAAAATTTCGAAGCCTTCCAGCAAAATATCTTTTCTGTGTGGGATGACATCTTCCCAATTTTCGATACCACAATTCGCAACTTTTGTTTTTACAAGTTTAAAATTTGTTGCATCGTGAGCATTGGTAATAATGTAAAATTCATCCTGAAAATGCTCAATTG
This sequence comes from uncultured Chryseobacterium sp., assembly GCA_964588705.1. Taxonomy (GTDB): domain Bacteria; phylum Bacteroidota; class Bacteroidia; order Flavobacteriales; family Weeksellaceae; genus CAZPQV01. Next base: position 47,143 of record CAZPQV010000004.1, on the reverse strand, counting down.
AATATTCCAAATCTTCCATTCGCGGCTGAACCACTTTCCATTCCGAATGAACATCATCTGATGAAATAAAACGGTGCTCATCCGAAACCGTGCTCGAACTTGCAATAAAAATATACTCTAAAGATTTGGTTTTAAAAACATTGACGTCGAAAGTATCGTCTTCTTCGTGAAAAACAAGTACATCATTCTCAGAATCGGTTCCGATTTCATGACGATAAACTTGAAATGCTCTCAGATTTTTATCTTTTCTAATGTAGAAGACATGCTTATTATCGTTTGCCCAAACTGCTTTTCCGGTGGTATTTGGAATGACATCACTAAGAATCTCACCGGTTTTCAGGTTTTTAAAATTCAATTCATAAATTCTCCTTCCGATATTATCGGTTGAAAAACAGGCGAGCTCATTGCTTTTACTTACGGAAACGCTGCCAACTTCAAAAAAAATTTCGCCCTCTGCAAGAATATTGACATCAAGAATGATTTCTTCCTCATTTTCCAATGAATGATGTTTTCTACAGAAAATTGGATATTCTTTCTCCGTTTCAAAACGCACCTGATACCAATATTCATTAAAGAAATACGGCAGCGACTCATCATCCTTTTTGTAGCGCGCCTTCATTTCCTCGAAAAGCATTTCCTGAAACTCTTCCGTATCCTTCATCATTGCATCACAATACGCGTTTTCCTCTTCAAGATATTTTATGACTTCAGGATTTTCACGCTCATTCATCCAAAAGAAGGAATCCGTTCTTTTGTCGCCATGCTTTTCTAATATTTTATCTATTTTTTTTGCTTTCGGTGCCTGCATTGGAAAATTTCAGGGTTTAAAAATAATAAAAAACCATCTAATCCAATGGAAAAGACGGTTTTACAATATGTTTTTTCAGAACTATTTTAAGTTTCTGATGTATTTTTCGATAGCCATCGTCATTGAAGGCGTTTCTTTTGTTGGCGCCATGACATCCACTTCCAACCCGGATTCCTGTGCTGCCTGTTGAGTTGTCGGTCCGAAAACCGCAATTTTAGTTCCGTCCTGCTTGAAATCTTTAAAGTTTTCGTGAAGAGATTTAATTCCCTGCGGACTGAAGAATACCAACATATCGTATTCATTGATTTTGATATCCGAAAGGTCAGAGCAAACCGTTCTGTACATAATGGCTCTCGTCCAGTCAACATTCGCTTTATCCAAAGTAGCTGGGATATCTGCATTCATCACATCTGATGTTGGAATAAGATATTTTTCGTTTGGATATTTTTTGAAAAGCGATGCCAAATCAGAGAAATTTTTCTCACCGAAACTGATTTTTCTCTTTCTGTATACAATATGCTTCTGAAGATAGTTTGCAACCGCTTCCGATTGACAGATATATCTCATTGCATCAGGCACTGCAAAACGCATTTCTTCAGCCAGTCTGAAATAATGGTCGATTGCATTTTTACTCGTAAAAATCACACCTGTATAATGCGACAAATCTATTTTCTGAGTTCTTAACTCTTTCGCATCAACACCTTCAACATGGATGAAAGGACGGAAATCAATCTTGATTTTCTCCTTCTTTGCAATCTCCATATATGGTGAAGACTCGCTCGGCGCGGGTTGTGAAACTAGAATAGACTTAACTTTCATCATCAATTTTTTTTAAAAAAAGAGCAATTTCCACAGCGCTAATAACGGTGCAAATTGCAGGGTGCAAATATACAAAATTTTGTAATACCATTCATCCGGCAAAATGTAATTTTTATTAAAACCGTAAAACAGCAGTTTGAAGATGAAAATAAACAGTGATGTTAGGATAATTATCTGCAAAAATTTTTCCTTATCGATATCAAAATAATAATTGATGAGAATGCCGGCAATCAGCAGCAGTGAAACCGCAAAATAGAACTTTGAACTTACAAAATACAGTCTTCCCCATTTTTTATCCTGTCCAATGGAAGAATAAAAAAAGAAACTCCCCATGAATTTCACGAAGTAAAACAATGAAATTGCCAGAAAAGTAAAACCAAATTTATTAAGTGATAAATCTAACAAACTGATTTCTTCTATATATCTTGGTATAAGCGTGTATTGTGATATTAATGTTGAGAGAAGCACAATATAAATCGAAGAAATAATCAGCCAGGTTGGAAAAATATTTCCCGAATCGATGAAGTTTTGTACAAAAAACTCTCTCAATCCGGCTTGTCTTTGCAGGTACTTGAGAACAATGACAAAAACCAGCACTGAAGCCAGCAAAATAAAAATTACCCAGTCATTATTTTCCGTAAGTCTTATCAAAGGAATATTTTTTGCAAAAGTAAGAATAAAAATAATCGGAAAAACTCTTTGCAAAATAGATTATCTTTGCAAACTATATGAAGAAACTCGTCATCATACCAACCTACAACGAAAAGGAAAACATAGAAGCCATCATTAAAGCTGTCTTTAATCTTGAGCAGGATTTCCATGTGCTTGTGGTAGACGACTCTTCGCCCGACGGAACGGCAGAAATCGTAAAGAACCTTCAGAACGAATTCCCGAATGTTCTTCATTTAACGGGAAGAAAAGTGAAGGACGGCTTGGGAAAAGCCTACATCCACGGATTTAAATGGGCAATTGAAAACCAATACGATTATATTTTCGAAATGGATGCCGATTTCTCCCACAACCCCAACGATTTACCTCGTCTTTACGAAGCCTGTAAAAACGCCGATATGTCCGTAGGATCAAGATATTCTCAGGGTGTAAATGTGGTAAACTGGCCAATGGGAAGGGTTCTGCTTTCTTATTTTGCATCGGGATATGTAAGATTTATTCTCGGAATTCCGGTGCACGATACCACCGCCGGATTTGTTTGTTTTAAGAGAGAAACGCTTGAAGCCATAGGTTTGGATAAAATAAAACTGAAAGGCTACGGTTTTCAGGTAGAAATGAAATACCGTGTTTTCAAAAAAGGACTAAAAATCGTGGAAGTTCCAATTATTTTCACCAACAGACTTTTGGGTGAAAGCAAAATGAACGGCGGTATTATCGGCGAAGCCGTTTTCGGAATCCTAAAACTGAGATGGAAAGCATTAATCGGAACACTATGAGAAAACTGATATTTCTATTGGTTTTGATTTTAGTTTCGTGTAAAGATGCAAAGCCAATCAACAAACCTTCCAACCTTATTTCTGACGATAAAATGGCTGAACTGATTGCAGATTTTGCCGTGAACGACCAGATGAGTTTCTTAAACGTTGGCGGAAATTTAGAAACCGGCTCCAGATATATTTTGAAAAAACATAATGTAACTGCTAAGCAATTCTCAGAGAGCTACACCTATTATGTTGCCGATCCCCGAAAACTTGATAAAATTTTCAGCAAAGCACAGGAAATTGTAAAAGATTTGGATCCGGAAGCAGAAGCATTTTTCGAAAAACGGGAAAAGGAATTAAATAAAAACATGCCCGAACTTGCCAGATAATTTATGGAGAACAGATTTTTTGATATTGTAAAAAATTCGGAAAGCAAAGCCAGAGCAGGCGTTTTATCTACAGACCACGGAAAGGTAGAAACCCCTATTTTCATGCCTGTTGGAACGGTGGCTTCAGTGAAAACAGTACACCAGCGTGAACTGAAAGAAGACATCAAAGCACAGATTATTCTGGGCAATACTTATCACCTTTATCTTCGTCCGAAAATGGAAGTGATGCAGGAAGCGGGCGGACTTCACAAGTTTATGAACTGGGATTTACCAATTCTTACAGATTCCGGTGGTTATCAGGTTTTTTCGCTTTCAGACAGCAGAAAAATGTCGGAAGAAGGTGTAAAATTCAAATCGCATATCGACGGAAGCTATCACTTTATTTCCCCTGAAAAATCTATGGAAATCCAGCGTCAGATTGGAGCAGATATTTTCATGGCTTTTGATGAATGTACGCCTTATCCTTGTGAATACAATCAGGCAAAAGATTCGATGGAAATGACGCACCGCTGGCTGAAAAGATGCATTGAATGGTGCGAGGAAAATCCGGAACTTTACGGTCACAAGCAGAGATTATTCCCTATTGTGCAGGGATCAACCTATTCAGATTTAAGAAAAATTTCCGCCGAATTTATTTCGGAACAAAATGCGGACGGAAATGCCATCGGCGGACTTTCCGTAGGTGAACCTGAAGAAGAAATGTATCGCATCACCAATGAAGTCACCGACGTTCTTCCAAAAGAAAAACCAAGATATCTGATGGGTGTTGGAACGCCGTGGAATATCCTCGAAAGCATCGGTCTTGGCGTTGATATGATGGATTGCGTAATGCCGACAAGAAACGCACGAAACGCAATGCTATTCTCGTGGCAAGGTGTGATGAATCTGAAAAATGAGAAATGGAAAAACGATTTCTCTCCACTTGACGAATTTGGGACAAGTTTTGTAGATAAAGAATACTCGAAAGCATATGTAAGACACCTTTTTGTATCGAAAGAATATCTTGCAAAGCAAATCGCTTCCATCCACAATCTTGCTTTTTATCTCGATTTGGTGAAAGTGGCGAGAGAGCATATTTTGGCCGGAGATTTCTATCAGTGGAAAGATTCGGTGGTGCCGGTTTTAAGGCAGAGACTGTAAGAAGTTGGGAGTTAGAAGTAGGAGGTTGGAAAAAAAATAAAGTGTAGTTTAGCACGCATTAGCAATGTTTACAATTATTGACAAATACATCATCAAAAAGTACCTGGGAACTCTTGGGTTTATGTTGCTGTTGCTGTCCGTAATTGTTGTGGTAATCGATGTTCAGTCGAAATCACCAAGGATTGAAGGGAACGGATTTTCCGTTGGGTATTTCCTGCTGAATTTCTATCCGTTTTGGATGGTTTATCTTGTAATTACCTTTATGTCAATTCTGGTTTTTATTTCGGTGATTTACTTCACTTCCAGAATGGCAAACAATACTGAAATCGTTGCCATCATCAGTAGTGGAGCGAGTTTTCACAGATTTGCTCGGCCATATTTTATAGCTTCCGGTCTGATTGCGGTTTTCGCTCTTGCGACTAATCACTTTCTTTTGCCTTGGGCAAATATTCAAAAAAACAAACTTGAAGTTTACACTTATAATGAAGTTGACCGCGAGAAAATTTTGGGAAATACTGAGATTGCAACCCAACTTTCGCCAACCGAATACATCTTTATCAACAATTATAACCGTAAGGAAAAGCGTGGCTCAAGTTTCAGATGGCAGAAATTTGACAAAAACAGAAAGCTTCTGCATCAGGTAACTGGAAACGAAATTTTTTGGGACGATAAAAAACAAGCCTTCATCATCAGTGCTTACTTAGAGAAAAAAGCCGGCACCAAAGACACCGAAATACTAGGCAATGGCGAGACCAAAGAAATGAAATTCGGGCACACTCCTGAAGAACTTTTTCCTGATGAACTTTTAGGCCAAACCAAAACCACTCCGGAACTTATTCGACTAATTAATCAGGAAAAAGAAAAAGGAAACAAAAACCTCAATTTCTACCTTAACGAACTTTATACAAGGACTTCAATGCCCGTGGCCATCATCATTCTCACCATTTTGGCACTGTCGTTGGCATCTGCTAAAAAACGTGGTGGTTTAGGTGTAAATCTTGCGATTGGAATTTCGTTGGCATTCGTTTTTGTATTCTCTTTTGAGGCGCTGAAAGTAGTTTCTGAAAACAAAACGCTTCCTCCGCTTTTAGCAATGTGGCTGCCAAACATCGTTTTCGGTCCGCTTGCTGCAATTCTTTATTTTAAAAGAGCAAATCAGTAGAGAAGTTCAATTTCTTTGTGATAAAATTTCTGTAGACCTTCATTTTCCAAATCAATCCACAGAAAACCACTTTTGTCAGCATATTTTATTATGCCATTTTGTCGCACACCCTCTTTTTCAAAAACCGAAATTTTATCCTTTCTGAATAAATACGCATTAAACTCTTCTAAAATCTCATCTTCAGACCTCATTGAAAGATAACCTTCTGAAAGTTCTGAGTGAAGTTTTTCGGTAAAATCCTTTAAGTCAAATTCAATTCCTGTCTGCGTAAACAGCGAGCCTGCTTTGGGTAAGTGCCTGAAATCGGTCTGCAATACATTAATTCCGATTCCAATAATGAAATGAATTTCTCCTCCAACTTTCTTTTTTTCAATCAGCATTCCTGAAATCTTTTTACCGTTTAGGATCATATCGTTCGGCCACTTTATGTCCACTTCTTTTCGGGTCAATTTGTCAAGAAAACGCCTTAGAATAACAGCGGTACAGAAATTGAATAAACTATCGGACAGCTGAGATTCAGTGCTTTTTAAAGCCAAACTATAAGCAAGATTCTGATTGACAGGTGATTCCCAAGTGTTTCCATATTGTCCTTTTCCTTTCGTTTGGTTAAATGTATAAAGTGCAAGGTTTTCGCCATATTCTTTCAAATAATTGATAATATCATCATTGGTAGAAAGGCATTCATTTATATAAAAAAGTGGAAACATTAAGAAAACTTTATAACTTTAAAAGGCTAAATATCAGATTTAAATGAAACAAAAACGATAAATTTGCAGATTAACCTATTTCATTGAATGAGTAAAAATACACAAAAACAACAATTAATCGATACAATCGTTGACGCGATACAAGATACAAAAGGTGAAGACATCAAAATATTTGACCTTTCCAATATTGAAAACTCAGTAGCAGAAACTTTCATCATCTGCAGCGGAAACTCCAACACACAGGTAAACGCCATCGCAGGAAACATCGAGAAAAAAACACGAAACGATCTTAAAGAACGTCCTTGGCATGTAGAGGGAACCGAAACAGCTTTATGGATTCTGATGGATTTTGTATCGGTAGTTGTACACATCTTCCAAAGAGAAACCCGCTCATATTACGACATCGAAGAGCTTTGGGGAGATGCAAAAATCACAGAAATTGAAAACCAACTTTAATAAAAACAGAAGAGAAATCTCTTAACACGTAAGACAAAAGATAATGAACAATAAAGGATTTAACTGGTTTTTTCCAATTGCGATAGCGGTAATACTTTTCCTCTTTCTGCAGCCCATGCTTTCGAACACAGAAGGCGCAAAGATAGATGAGGAGCAGTTTTATCAGTTAGTGCAGGAAGGCAAAGTGCAGGAGGTAATGGTGTTTAAAGACATCGACAAGGCAGATGTTTTCCTTACGCAGGCGGCAAAAAATGAACTTGTAAAAAACAAAAAAGACAACTCTCCGTTCGCGGCTTTGGAACTTCAGCCGGGAGCAGATTACTCATTTACATACGGAGACCTGAAACTTTTCCAGGAAAGATATAACGAACTGAAAAAGACCAATCCAAATATCGCAACAAAAATGGAATTCGGGATGGGCAAAAGTCCATTCGGAGAACTTATTTTCACCATCCTTATTTGGGTTGCAGTGCTTGGTTTATTCTATTTCTTCCTGTTCAGAAGAATGGGTGGCGGTGGCGGAGGTCCCGGCGGACAGATTTTCTCAATCGGAAAATCCCGTGCTAAACTGTTTGATGAGAAAGAAAAAATTCAGGTAACTTTTAAAGATGTTGCCGGATTGGAAGGTGCAAAAGAAGAGGTTCAGGAAGTGGTAGATTTCCTGAAAAATTCAGAAAAATACACCAAACTTGGAGGTAAAATCCCGAAAGGAGTTCTTCTGGTAGGGCCTCCGGGAACCGGTAAAACATTATTGGCGAAAGCCGTTGCCGGCGAAGCAAAAGTACCGTTCTTCTCACTTTCAGGTTCTGATTTTGTGGAGATGTTTGTGGGTGTTGGTGCCTCCAGAGTAAGAGATTTATTTGCACAGGCAAAAGCAAAATCTCCTGCAATTATTTTCATTGATGAAATTGATGCGATCGGTAGAGCGAGAGGCAGAGGAAACATCACCGGCGGAAACGACGAAAGAGAAAATACGCTGAACCAACTACTGACCGAAATGGACGGTTTCGGTACTGATACCAACGTTATTGTAATGGCAGCAACCAACCGTGCTGATATTTTGGATAAAGCATTGATGAGAGCCGGACGTTTCGACCGTTCGATTTATGTAGATCTGCCGGAATTGCACGAGAGACGTCAGATTTTTGATGTTCATTTAGCTAAAATTAAACTGAGCCCGGATGTTGACAGAGATTTTCTTTCAAAACAAACTCCCGGATTTAGCGGTGCTGATATCGCAAACGTATGTAACGAAGCTGCTTTAATTGCGGCAAGAAACAATCACGATTCTGTTACAAAACAGGATTTCCTGGATGCTGTTGACAGAATTATCGGAGGTCTTGAAAAGAAAAATAAAGCCATTAAACCTTCTGAAAAGAGACGTGTGGCTTATCACGAAGCCGGTCATGCAACCATTTCTTGGCTTGTGGAGCACGCAGCGCCGCTTCTGAAAGTAACCATCGTTCCGAGAGGGCGTTCACTTGGCGCTGCATGGTATTTACCGGAAGAGAGATCTTTAACAACTACGGAGCAAATGAGCGACGAGATCTGTGCCACGCTTGGAGGTAGAGCAGCTGAAGAAGCTGTTTTCGGAAATATTTCTACCGGTGCACTTTCCGACTTGGAAAGAGTTACAAAACAGGCGCAGGCCATGGTTACAATCTACGGACTAAACGACAAAGTAGGAAACATTTCTTACTACGACAGTTCGGGGCAGAGCGAGTACAGTTTTGGGAAACCTTACTCCGAAGAAACGGCGAAAGTAATCGATCAGGAAATCTCGGGAATCATCGAAACTCAATATCAGAGAGCTCTTCAGATCCTAAGAGACAACCGCGAAAAACTGGATGCTTTAGCGACTAAACTGCTCGAAAAAGAAGTAATCTTCCGTGAAGATCTTGAGGAAATTTTCGGTCAGAGGGCATGGGACCCTGAACTTACAGAGCATCCGGTTTCGGGGATTGACAATCCTGAAGATCACGGTAACGTTCTGAATCCTGAAGGTGCTGAAAAAGAATAATCAAACAAATCCTGATTTAATGTAAAGAATTAAGTCAGGATTTGTTTTTCAATAAAATATATTTTCTATTTTTGTGTTAATATAATCTAATCTAAGAACAAAAAATTGAGTTTATTCAGAAAATTTGTTGGTAAAATTTTAAATCATCCGGAAGTTGATGACGATAATGATTTGGTAAAACTTGGAGACCAGTTGAAAAACGCTGACCTCGATTATAAGTTTGCCCAATTGTTCACACACTCCGGAGGATTCTTCAATTATTGCCAGGATGAAGCTGAAGCTCTGCAGGTTCTCAATCAGATTATAAAAATCGAAGGCATCAATTCGGTGTTTTGCTGCGACGAAGATCTGAAAAACTTCCTTGATGTAGTGAAAGTTCCTTACACCAAAGACCTCGAACTTTTTAACGATGCAGCATTCATCACTTGCGAATATCTTATTGCATACGACGGAAGAATCATGCTTTCGCACAACAATATTCTGCACTACCATTCCTCGAGACTGCCGGAAAAGATTATCATTATGGCCAACGTTTCGCAAATCGTTACCAATTTGGGCGACGCCATGAGCAAGGTAAAACGCAGGGGAACTCTTAAGAATCTTACTTCCATCAGTGGAAGTCAGTCGAAGCTCGACACCCAGAATAAAGACAATACCAAACTTTTCTTACTTTTGCTCGAAGACTAATATCATCGGGCTTTTATTTTTATTAAACTGAAAATTTTGGATAAAAATCTACTTCAAAGACTAATTTCGGGATTCATTTATGGACTTGTAATCGTCCTTTGTACCACTCCACTCGGAGCAGACTTTATTGGGAAAATTTTTCCGGACGTAAAACAGTTTCAACTTTATTACGGATTAATCGTATTTTTTGTGATTGCCGGAACCTGGGAATGCATCCGCATTATGGATTTTGGACGAGGTTGGGAACGATGGCTTGTTTATCCTGCTTCGTTATATGTTTTCTATCTTTTTTCTAAAAGATATTTTTCTCAAAGCTTTACTTATGAGCCGAATTTTTCAGATTTAATGTCACTTTTATTGATTCTGATTATTTGCGTAACGCTGTTCAGATTTACTAAAGAACTATTGGTAGACAGTGGCAAGCTGATATTTACAGTAATTTATGTTGCTCTGACTTTCGGTTTTGCATTGGCATTGCCATCTTTCAGCGACGGAACTTTCACCTTGGAAGCCTTTATGGTTTTCATCCTGATCTGGTCCAGTGATTCATTTGCTTATTTCAGCGGAAGAATGTTCGGCAAGCATAAAATGGCTCCCACAATCTCTCCAAAAAAGACTTGGGAAGGTTTCGCAGGCGGCGTTATTTTAACCTTAATTTTAGGTTTTTTCATTGAGAAATATTATCCCGGACTTCGCGGGAATTGGATGGTGATAGGACTGCTTGTATCCATTTTTGCACCGGTCGGAGATTTGGTTGAAAGCCAACTGAAAAGAACTTTCGGTGTAAAAGACAGCGGAAACATCATCCCCGGCCACGGCGGAATTCTCGACCGTTTAGACAGTTTTATTATCTGCGCTCCGGTCGTATATTTGTATTTTATTTTAGAAAACCTGATTTAATCATACTATGAAACTTCATAAAGAATCCAAAGGCACCATCATCGTTGCGAGCGTTCTGTTCGCAGTGATTGCGTTTCTTGCAGTTTATTTCCTGAAGGAATGGTCGCTGTTAATCATCATTCCGTTACTGATTATTTACGGCTTGGTATTTTGGTTTTTCCGTGTTCCCGACCGTGATATTTTGGATCACAAAGAAAACATTATTGCCCCTGTTGACGGAAAAGTGGTGATGATAAAAGAAGTGGAAGAAGACGAATTTTTGAAAGAAAAAGCAATTCAGGTTTCCATTTTTATGTCTCCGCTCAATGTTCACATTTGCCGTTATCCGGTTTCAGGAAAGGTGATTTACAAGAAATATCATCCCGGGAAATATCTTGTAGCATGGCACGAAAAATCTTCAACCGAAAACGAAAGAACAACAGTTGCCGTTGAAAGTTTAACGAACCATAAAGTTCTTTTCCGACAGATTGCAGGTTATGTAGCCAGAAGAATTGTTTTCTACTGCAACGAAGGTGATTCTGCAAAAGCCGGGCACGAGTTCGGATTTATCAAATTCGGATCGAGAATGGATGTTTTCCTACCACTCGATACCGAAATTCTTTGCAAAATCGGTGATAAAACGACCGGTGGCATCGATGTAATTGCCAAATTGAAAAATTAAAAGTCTGTTTTCTAACAATAACACAATCCGGATTTCTTTCGATTTCCGGATTTTTTTGTATTTTGTAACCAAAAGTTTTTCATATGAATCTATTCAAGCCACTGTTCACAATTTTCGCCGTTTTCTTAGTTTTTATGTCCTGTACTGACGAAAAAAGTAAACAGGACGCCATTACGCTGAAAGAACAGGCACTGCTTGAAAAAGAAAAATCTTTAGCCTTAAAAGAAGCTGAATATCAGTCTTTGCTAAAACTTCGCGACAGCATTGCTTCTGCTCAGGATTCAACTGCGGTAAATCCTTTAGCTGCGTTAATTATGGGTGAATGGAAAGGTAAAATTGTCTGCACAGAATCGAATTGTCAGGATTATGTCGTGGGTGATACACGAATCGACGATTGGGAAGTTTCTGAATTGAATGGTGAAATCATAGCAAAAAACCTTAATAAATCCGGAACGGTAAGGGTTTATAAGGGAAAATTTGAAGGCGCAACGTTAGTGATGAAACACACCAGCGAAAGCCCTGAGAAACGCCTCGATTTAAAATTAAATTTCACCACTGTAGAACCAGGCAAACTTTCAGGAACGAGAGAAGTTCAGGTAAATCAGTCGTGTGTTTCCAAGTTTTCCATTGAACTTTTAAGGTAAATTTTTATGCTGACGATTCTTAGCGCATCGCATTTCACATTCCCAATTGAAGATCCGGTTCTGAAGTTTTTGGTGATTCTCGTTATCATCCTTTTTGCACCGATCTTACTGAACAAAATAAAAGTTCCGCACCTCATCGGGCTGATTATTGCCGGGGCTGTGATGGGGCCAAACGGATTCAATATTCTTCCACGTGATTCGAGCGTTGTAGTTATAGGAACGACCGGTTTGCTGTTCATAATGTTTTTGGCCGGTCTTGAAATTGATCTGAACGAATTCAAGAAAAACAAATGGAAAAGTGCAACATTTGGGCTCTACACATTCCTTCTACCGTTTTCATTTGGAATTTTGGCGGGGCATTATTTCCTTGGTTTCAATTGGATGATTTCAATTTTGTTTGCGAGTATTTTCTCATCTCATACGCTTATTTCCTATCCATTGGTGAGCCAGCATGGTATTTCAAAAAACCGTGCAGTGAACATTACGGTGGGCGGAACGGTAATTACGGACATCCTTGCGCTTTTGGTTTTAGCCGTGATTGTGGGAATGGCCCAGGGTGAAGTAACTTCTGCTTTCTGGACTAAAATATCAATTTCAATCGTTGTTTTTGGAGCCGTTGTTCTGATTGGTTTTCCTATCGTTGGACGTTGGTTTTTCAAAAATGTAGAAGATAAAGTTTCTCATTTCATTTTCGTAATGGTGATGATTTACCTTGCCGGACTTTTCGCAGAACTTGCCGGTGTTGAGGCGATTATCGGTGCTTTCCTTGCCGGCCTTGCGTTGAACCGACTGATTCCGCACACCTCTTCACTTATGAACAGGATTGATTTTATTGGAAACGCCATATTCATTCCGTTTTTCCTTATCAGTGTTGGGATGATTATCGATTTCAAAGCATTTATTAAAGATTTTGAGACGATAAAAGTGGCGCTTACCATGACTATTCTTGCGCTTTTGGGTAAATATTTGGCTGCCATTCTCACCCGAAAAACATTCCGTCTTACCAATGACGAAGGGAAACTGATTTTCGGACTTTCATCCGCTTCGGCAGCAGCGACGCTTGCGGCGGTAATGGTAGGATATAATGTAATTATTGGCGAAACAGCAACCGGTGAACCGATAAGATTATTGAACGAAAGCGTGCTGAACGGTAGTATTCTGATGATTTTAGTGTCGTGTACGATTTCATCATTTGTTACTCAAAAAAGTGCAGTGAAAATTGCAGAAAAGGAAAGTGCAGAAAACCTGCCTGACGATAAAGATGGTGAAGAAAAAATACTACTTGCTGTCAACTATTTAGATACGGTTGAACCAATGGTGAACCTTGCACTTTTAGCAAAATCGAAGAAAAACACAGATCAGGTTTACGCACTGAATATCATTAATGAAAACGCCGGCGAATCTTCAGAAAAAGCTGCAGAAAAACTGCTCGAAACGGCAGCAAATGTCTCTGCCGCCGCTGATTTAACCCTGAATACTTTGAAACGCCATGATACGGACATCATCAATGGAATCAGTAATGAAATAAAAGAGCATAAAATTACCGATCTGATTATTGGTGTTGACCGCGAAAAAGGCTTTTCTTCATCGTTTGTTTATAATCTTTACAACGGTTATTTGAATAATAATTCTGCCAATGTTTTGGTGTATCACGCGGCACAGCCAATCTCGACAGTTACAGTTTTCCACGCGGTGATTCCTGAAAATTCTCATAAAGAACCGGGATTCTACCAGGCCTTGCTCAGAATATGGAATATTGCTAAAAATTCAGGTGCTAAAACAATTTTCTACACAGGTGAAAATACCATTAAGATGCTTGAAAATATTAAGAAAAAAGCAACCGTAGATGCTGAATTCATTATTTTCAGAAACTGGAATGAGCTGCCAAAAATTGCAGAAAAAATGAAAGATGACGAAGCGTTAATCCTGATGATGGCAAAACGAGGAATGAAATCATATTTATCAGAAATGCAGAATGTTCCGTTGTATCTTGACAATAATTTTAATGATAAAAATTACCTGTTAATTTATCCGCATCTTCAAGAGGAACAGGTGGTTCAGATTCAGAAATACAAACGTGGATATAACAATCCGGATGATTTTGCTGAGATTGGTAATTTCCTGGGAAGTATTTTTAAATAATTAGATTTTCTTCTTGATGTCGCCCATGATTTCGGCAATAAGTTCAAGCGGAAGGTCTTGATTTTCGTCAAGCAAAAGAATTTTAAAGAGTTTTCTGTCTTCCTGCAACAGTTCCGGAAAATTTAGCTCATTGCCTTTGTTAAAGCTGATGTAGTACTGTTTGTATTTTTTATGATAATTAAAAAAACAGAACATTTTTCCTTTGTACTTAAAAAAAAGGCAGGCCAAAACTTAAGCCCAAAGTAATATCCTCGTCAGAATTTAGAATATAATCTTTTAGAAAAAGAAGGGTGCTCCTGTACGGTTCCGGTTGGCGAAGGAAGTATTCATTAAGAGGATTCATAAAAGCAAAATTTTCTATTCAAAATTCTGCAGGTCTACAAGTTTACGGTAAACCCCGTTTTTATCATAAAGCTCTGAATGTGAGCCTTGTTCCACAATTCTACCGCGTTCCATCACCACAATAATATCGGCTTTCTGGATGGTTGAAAGACGGTGGGCAATAACCAAAGATGTTCGGTTTTCCATCATTTTTTCGAGAGCTTCCTGCACCATTCTTTCGCTTTCAGTATCTAATGCGGAGGTGGCTTCATCCAAAATCATAATAGGAGGATTTTTCAGAACGGCACGTGCAATAGAAACTCGCTGTTTTTGTCCGCCTGAAAGTTTGCCGCCATCATCACCGATATTGGTGTCATAACCTTCCTGAAACTGAGTTATAAACACATCGGCATTGGCAATTTTGGCTGCTGCGACGACTTCTTCCTTCATCGCATCAGGTTTTCCCATCAAAATATTGTTATAAACCGAATCGTTGAAAAGAACGGATTCCTGAGTTACCATTCCCAGAAGACTGCGGTATTTTTCGAGTTGAAGTTCTTTGATGTTGATGCCGTCAATAAGTATTTCTCCTTCAGTAACATCATAAAATCTTGTCAGAAGGTTGGCAACCGTCGTTTTACCACTTCCCGACTGTCCGACCAAAGCCAAAGTTTTACCTTTTGGAATTGTAATGCTGAAATCTTTCAGAATGACATTATCAGGATCATAATAAAAACTGATATTCTTGAATTCAATTTTGTCTTTTAGATCAGAAATTGCAACAGGATTGGCAACTTCTTCCACTTTCAGATCGTAATCTAAAACTTCTGAAACACGGTCTAAACTTGCCATTCCTCCCTGAATTGAAGAAATTGCATTAGAAAGTTTTTTCGCCGGTTCTAGAATTTGGAAGAACATCGCAATGAAGACTAAGAATGTTTCCGGATCCATTGATTTTTCATTCAAAATCTGAATTCCAGCAAACCAGGTAATCATCAAAATTGTTACAGAACCCAAAAACTCACTCATTGGTGAGGCCATTTCACGGCGGCGGCTCATTCCGATTGCAAACTTTTTCCAGTTGTCGGTAGTTGTTCCAAAACGGTTCTTCAGGATTTTATCTGCATTAAAAATCTTGATGACTTTAGAGGATTTCAGGGTTTCATCAACCAAAGAAAAAAGATTCCCTAATTCTTCCTGTGCCGAAGTTGCCTGTCTTTTCAAACTTTTACCAACTGCTGAAATCAACCACCCCATAATCGGGAATACTAAAAGTGAAAAAAGTGTCAGTTTTGGTGAAAGAATAAATAATGTGATGAGTGAGGAAACAATCATAAACGGAGAGTTTACGATATCTACCAAACTTCCCATAATGCCACTTTCAACCGCTCCAATATCATTGGAAATTCGCGACATCATGTCGCCTTTTCTCTTTTCAGTAAAGAAC
>CAZPQV010000004.1:9368-31326 GCA_964588705.1 uncultured Chryseobacterium sp. | reverse complement strand
GCCATGGTTATCAATGCTCACCTGAACCTGATAATACGCCCAGTCTTTGGCATAATTGAAAAAATCGGCAAAATTACCATTGTAAACCGGTGGATTTGTGGTGTCGATTCTGTCCATTGTTCCAAACATCAGCCCAAGAATCGGGAGCATGGTCGCAACGGAAAATATATTGAGAACCGAATAAAGAATATTGAAAAATATACTTAAATAAAGGTACTTCTGATGTGGTTTTGCAAAATGTAGAATTCTCTGCAGTGGTTTCATTCAATGGAATTGATACGCAAAATTACGGATTTTTTTAATGAAGGGTTATTTTGATAACAGTTGCTTTTTATGCAAATAAAAAAACAGTCCCAAAAATTGGAACTGTTTACACTCAAAAAAAATCGTTGTAAGGTTACCGAAGTCTGTCTACAGATTTTACGAGCCTTTCATCCCGGCGAATGTAGATGTTTGCCATAAGCAAACAAAATAACGCAACCAATGGGAAAACCAGCTCAATACCTTTCTCAGGGAAACTAATCCCTCCAGATAAATTTAGCATCCAGTACATCAATAATCCAATCAACAAAGCGTTTATGAACATGTTGATTTTATTCAACAGGATCTGTCTTTTTCTGTTTTTGTAACTGAAAATAGAAATCAGCGCCAAAACAAATGCGATGAGACTCAGCACAGCGTTAACGTACATACTGCCAAACAGCTCTACATCCATCCCTGTGAAGTGCAGTGCAGCCGCTGCTAACGCAACAATAATAAGGAAAACCGTCTGTATTCTCTGAATCATACGCCTGCAAAAATACCACATTTTTTTGCATTTTTCAAAAATTAAACTAAATTTGCACGATAATTGATTCATTAAAGAGAAGTCGCCCGACTTAACTTTCTTACTCACATACATTTAACAAATACTTTTTTACATACATACTCTATGTTTAACATTGAAATGTTAAGGTCAAAATCCGAACAGGAATTGGCTCTTATACTAAAAGAATTCGGTGTAAAAGTGGCTAAAAACACCACCGATAACGACAAAATTTTTGCAATTCTCGACTTTCAGGCTTCTAATCCTAAAATTGCAAAGGACTATTACAATGCCACCGTAACAACCGCCGAAACAGAGACTAAAACTCCGGCTAAACCAACTGCTAAAAAAGCTCCTGCCAAAAAACAGCCTGTAAAAACTGAACCGAAGGAAGAGGCAAATGCAGTAGTTGAAAATCCAACGGAAGAAGCGGCAGAAACTAAAACCGCTGTGCCAAAAACCAGACGAAAGAGAATTACAACAAAACCGGCGGAAGAAGCAAAAGCAGAAACTCCTGCAACTACAGTAGAGGCAAAACCTGAAGAACCGAAAGAAACTCAGGAAACTAAAACTCCGGATGCTAAACCTCAGCAAAATCAGAATCAGCAGAAAAAACCACAGCATCCACAACATCACAACAAGCCTCAAAACGGCGGCCATCAAAACGGAAACAACGGCAACGGCCATCACAAACACCAAAATCAATCTCAACAAAACAACAGCGAAGCACAGGAACCGAAGAAAGAATACAATTTCGATGGACTTGTTACCATAGAAGGTGTTCTTGAAATTCTGCCTGACAACTATGGATTCCTTCGCTCTTCAGACTTTTCATATATTTCATCTCCGGACGACGTTTATGTTTCTACCGCACAAATCAGAAACTACGGCCTTAAAACCGGTGATACCGTAAAAGGAATCGTTCGTTTACCAAAAGAAGGTGAAAAATATTTCTCACTGCAGAAGCCTGTTGAAGTGAACGGAAGAGATCTAGGCTTTATTAAAGACCGTGTTGCTTTCGAATATCTTACGCCACTGTTCCCGGACGAAAAATTTAATCTTGCCGGGAAAGGTTCTACGGTTTCCACAAGAATTGTAGATCTTTTCGCTCCAATAGGAAAAGGACAGAGAGCGATGATTGTTGCACAGCCGAAAACCGGTAAAACCATGTTACTGAAAGATATTGCCAATGCGATTTCGGCCAATCATCCGGAAGCTTATATGATGGTTCTACTTATCGACGAAAGACCGGAAGAAGTTACCGATATGGAACGCAGCGTCAATGCGGAAGTTATTGCTTCAACATTTGATGAGGCAGCGGACAAACACGTAAAAGTTGCCAATCTTGTTCTTGCAAAAGCACAAAGACTTGTAGAGTGTGGTCACGATGTGGTTATCCTTTTAGACTCCATTACAAGACTTGCAAGAGCTTACAACACAGTAACACCGGCATCAGGAAAAGTGCTTTCAGGTGGTGTTGATGCCAATGCACTTCATAAACCAAAAAGGTTTTTTGGTGCTGCAAGAAATATTGAAGGCGGTGGCTCATTAACCATTGTTGCCACAGCTCTTATTGATACAGGTTCGAAAATGGATGAAGTAATCTTTGAAGAGTTTAAAGGAACCGGTAATATGGAACTGCAGCTCGACAGAAAGATCGCTAATAAACGTATATATCCTGCCATTGATTTGGTCGCTTCGAGCACGAGACGCGACGACCTTCTTCATGACGATATTACCATGCAGAGAATGTGGATTATGAGAAAACATCTTTCTGATATGAATCCTCTTGAAGCAATGGAATTCATCGAAAAGAATATTAAAGGAACAATCAGTAATGAAGAGTTTTTGATGTCGATGAATAAATAGATATCAGAGTCAGACTTGAAATTTCAGATAAAATAAAGCCGTTCTTTTTGAGCGGCTTTTTATTTTTTAGTAAAAAAATGATAAACTCCGTGAACCAAGACAATTAAAATCATCAATGTTAAAGATTTATTAAAGTAATGCCTACTTATGGGCAATTGCACAATTTTTGCTTATTTTTGAATATATCATTAAACATTAAAAAATTTAAATTATGTCATTCGAATTACCAAAATTAGGTTACGCTTACGATGCTTTAGAACCAACCATTGACGCAAGAACAATGGAGATTCACCATACAAAACACCATCAGGCTTACATCGACAACTTAAATAAAGCAATTGCCGGAACTGATCTTGAAGGAAAATCCATCGAGGAAATCTGCAAAACAGGAACTGATAAAGCTGCTGTAAGAAATAACGGTGGAGGACACTACAACCACACACTTTTCTGGGAAATCCTTACTCCTGGCGGAAGCAAAGAGCCAGTAGGAAAGGTAAAAGAAGCGATTGAAACTTTCGGTGGTTTCGAAAAATTCAAAACAGATTTTTCTGAAGCTGCTAAAACAAGATTCGGTTCAGGATGGGCTTGGCTTTGCAAGAAGGAAGACGGTTCGGTTGCAGTTTGCTCAACACCAAACCAAGATAACCCTTTAATGCCGGTTTCAGACTGCAAAGGAACTCCAGTCCTTGGACTTGACGTTTGGGAACACGCTTATTACCTAAACTACCAGAATAAAAGACCGGATTATGTAACCGCCTTCTTTGATGTGATTAATTGGGATAAAGTTGAAGAACTTTACAACAAATAAACATTATTAAAATAAATTATGGGAAAAGCCGTCAGAATGTTGACGGCTTTTTTGTATCATAGATTTCTTGGATTTTTTCCCGGAGTAGCACAAAGGGTTTTTCTGTTGTTTTGCCCAAAAATCTTCGATGTAATAATAAGAAATTCACCTATCGTCACTTCGATTAGCGAAGCGTATCGAAAAGTTGTCAGAATGATTCTCGCTGCAAAATTCTGCAAATTTTTACTCGAACTGACAATAAAAAAATCAAGAGTTCATTTTAAGCAAAGGTTCAATATATTCCCGTTCATTGCTCAAACGCGGCACTTTATTTTGTCCGCCAAGTTTTCCTCTTTGCGACATCCAGTCGTAGAACAGATTTTCCCGGGCAATATGAATCACTGGCATCTTCAGCGTCATATCGTTATAGCGTTTTGCTTCATAATCGGAATTAATCAGTTTCAGCGTATCATCAAAAATTCTGCTGAACTTTTCCATATCATCGGGCTTTTTAGTGAATTCAAAAATCCACTCATGCGATCCGGATTCTCCGTCTTTCATGTAAACTGGCGCTCCGGTAAAATCAGTAATTGAAGAATCGGTTTCGAAACAGGCTTTTGAAATTGCGGTTTCCACATTTTCAATCATCAGTTCTTCACCAAAAGCGTTGATGTAATGTTTCGTTCGGCCTGAAATTTTTATTCTGAAAGGTTTCAGAGAAGTAAACTGAACGGTATCTCCTATTAAATAACGCCATAATCCTCCATTTGTCGTAATCAGTAAAGCATAATTCTTCCCGATTTCAACATCTTCCAAAGTCAATACTTTCGGATTGTCTGAGCCAAACTGATCCATTGGAATAAACTCATAGAAAATTCCGTAATCCAACATCAGCAGCATTTCGTGACTTCCTTTTTGATCCTGAATTCCGAAAAATCCTTCCGAAGCATTGTAAATTTCGTAGTAATTAATGTCTTTACCAATGATTTGACGGTATTGCTCACGATAAGGCTTGAACGAAATTCCTCCATGAAAAAACACTTCAAGATTTGGCCAAAGTTCAGTAATGGAAGAATGACCGGTTTCCTTTAAAATTCGTTGCAGAAGTACCATCATCCAACTCGGAACACCAGTGATACTGCCGACATCCTGAGTTTTTACTTCAGAAATAATGGCTTTCAACTTAGATTCCCATTCGCTCATTAACGAGACTTTTTTACTCGGAACTGTAGTGATTTCCACCCAAAACGGCAGGTTTTCAATCAGAATTGCAGAAAGGTCACCGTATTTTGTATTGAAATCTTCATACATCTGAGCACTTCCGCCCAAACGTAAATTTTTATTGGTAAAAAGCTGATTTTCAGGATGATTATTAGCGTAAATAGATATTAAATCTTTACCTGCTTTATAATGGCAGTCTTCCAAACTGTCGTCTGTAATCGGAATAAATTTACTCTTGGCATTGGTAGTTCCTGAAGATTTAGCGAAATGTTTAATCGATCCCGGCCAAATAACATCTTTCTCACCTTTTCTGGCTCTTTCAATAAACGGTTCGAATTCTTCGTACGTTACAATCGGAACCTGATTCTGAAAATCACGAAGCGAAGAAATATCTTTAAAGCCAAACTGTTTTCCATATTTGGTATCCATCGCGTTATAAAGCTGCGAAAAAAGAACACCTTTTTGAGTATCAATCGGGTGATTCATAAAGTTCTGAATCTGATCTATTCTTTGCTTGATAAACCAATTAACGACGGAGTTGAATAATGCTTTGGTTGCCATATGTAACAAAAATAAAGATTTTTTGCGGTAACCGGGTTGCCGGATTAAAGTTTTGTAACAAAAAAAAGATTTCTTCGTCTAATTTATTAAATGCTAAAAATGAAACGAGTTTTTGTCGCAATATTTTCACTGATATTTTCACTGTCTTTTGCCCAGAAAAAATGGTCTCTTCAGGAAGCCGTAAATTATGCGGTGCAAAACAATCTTCAGGTAATTTCTAATTCTTACAACAAAAACATTCAGGAGAAAAATCTTGAAATTGCAAAACGCGACAAGTTGCCTTCGGTTTCGGGAAGTTGGAGCCACAGCGCCAATTTTGGGCAGCAGCAGTTTGGAAGTTTTATCCAAAGAAATGATTCATACAGCAACAATGCCAATGTCGGAGCAAATGTTTTAATTTATAACAACGGTAGACTCGAGAAAAATTACCGCAAAACCGAATTTGAAATTGAGGCTGCGAAATACGATTTAGAAAACATTAAAAATAACATTTCGCTTCAGATTGCGCAGGAATATCTTGGTGTTTTACTAAATAAAGAAATTGTAAACATCAATAAAAATGCATTAGAAAACGCGCAAAGAAGTTACAACCGAACTAAAATCACTACAGAAGTCGGTACTACTCCAAGAACGGTATTAGCAGAAGCAGAAGCTGCATTAGCGCGAGAAAAGCAAAATCTGAAAGCTGCAGAAATTAATGTCAACAGAGGGCTATTCAATTTGGCGCAACTTCTTCAACTTCCGGATTACAGAGATTTTGATATTGAAGACATCCCACTGCAAGGTTCGCCTGAAGCTCCTCTTTATACTGCCGAAGACGTCGTGAATAAAGCATACGAAGCACAGCCACAAATTAAAGCGGCGGAAAACCGCATTAAGGCAGCGGAAACCCAAACAGAAATTGCAAAAACTCAGTTCTTCCCAACCATAAGCGGTAGTGCAGGAATTGGAACCTTCTATTTCGACAGTTTAAATAAAGGACAAGACCCGAATATTTTCAAACAGTATAAGGATAATTTCGGGCAGCAACTTGGAGTTTCTGCCAACATTCCGATTTTCAATAAAGGGATCACAAGACTTCAGGTAGAACAGGCAAAAATAAATGAAGACATAGCAAAAACTTCATTATTGCAGCAGAAGCAAGATGTGAAACAGAACGTACAGAAAGCACAGTTCGATGCCGAAAGCAACTACGAAAACTATCTTGCCGCAGTAGAAGCCGAGAAAAGTTCGGAACTGGCATTAGATTTTGCTGAAAAAAGTTACGCTGCCGGAAGAACAACCATCTACGATCTGAATATTGCCCGTAACAATTACGCCAACGCAAAAGGTTCCGTAGCGCAGGCAAAATACAACTATCTTTTCAGCCTGAAACTGTTGAATTTCTATGCAGGAATTCCGCTTTCACTTTAATTTCAAATTGATATTTTTGTGAAACCGATTTCTTTTCTCTGAAAGGAAAGCAGCAATTATGTCGATTCAGTTGTTACAGAAATATTTACCGGAAAACACTTTGCCATTTCTAAAGAATTGGTTTGGCGACTATTATATCCATATTAAAATCACAAAAGGCAGAAACAGCAAACTCGGTGATTATCGAAAACTCCCGGATAAAAGTCATCTGATTACGGTAAATTCCACGCTTGATCCGCAACTTTTCTTCTTTGTCCTCACCCACGAACTGGCACATCTTTTAGCATTCGAAAAATACGGAAGAAGAATTGCACCGCACGGCAACGAATGGAAACAGACCTATCGCGAAATGCTTCTCGAAAGTCTTTCGATTTATAGTGATGATTTAAAACCGATTATTATAAAGTTTTCTCATTCGCCGAAAGCCAACTTTATGGCAAGCCCGGACTTGGTAAGATATTTTCACATGTCGGATTTACCCGAACATTTATGTTTTGTCGAAGACCTTACGCCTCATAACATATTCATATACAACAAACAAAGATATAGAATGATAGAGAAGCTAAAAAAGAATTATCTTTGCGAAAATTTAGACAATGGCAAAAAATACATTTTTAAAAGTCTTGCCAAAGTTGAAAAAATAAATTCTTAAATGAATATTAAAGACACCTATTGCGTCATAATGGCCGGTGGTATTGGAAGCCGTTTCTGGCCAATGAGCACCAAGAAATTTCCAAAACAGTTTCAGGATATTTTAGGCACAGGAAGAACGATGATTCAACAGACTTACGACCGAATAAGCGAAGTAATTCCCGATGAAAATATTTTCGTTATCACCAATAAAGAATATGTAGAACTCTGTGCTCACCAATTGCCGGAGATTCCGACCGAGAATATTGTTGGTGAACCAATGATGAAAAACACGGCAGCCTGTAACATTTATATGGCCAACAAAATTGCCGAAACCAATCCGAATGCAAAAATGGTGGTGCTGCCTGCAGACCATCTTATTCTAAAAGAAAAAAGATTTGTTGAAAAAATAAACCTGGCGTTCAAGCTTGTTTCAGAGCAGGATTATCTTGTAACTCTTGGCATTAAACCAACGCGTCCCGACACCGGATATGGTTACATCCAATATCTGCACAACGAGAAAGATGAGTTTTTCAAAGTAAAAACCTTTACCGAAAAACCAAATCTTGAGATTGCTAAAGCTTTCTTAGAAAGTGGAGATTTCCTCTGGAACGCCGGAATCTTTGTTTGGAGCGTAAAATCGATTCAGGATGCTTTTGAAAAATATCTTCCTGAAATGATGCAGCAATTTAATTACTGCGAATACAATTCAGATAAAGAGGTTGAATGTATTGATTTGATTTATCCTAAAGTAGCGAAAATCTCTATCGACAACGGTATTTTAGAAAAAGCGCAGAACGTTTATGTGATTCCTGCGGATTTGGGATGGAGCGACCTTGGAACCTGGACTTCCGTTTACCAAAATGCTGCAAAAGATGATAATAATAACGCCATCAATTCAAAAAACATTCTCACTTATAACTCCAAAGGAAACATTGTAAGGTTGAAGAGCAAGAATAAAGCTGCCATTATCGACGGACTGAAAAACTACATTATCGTAGATACAGAAAAATCGCTTTTGATTTGTCCGCGCGACAACGACCAACTGATAAAAGACTATGTTCTTGACTTGAAAAATTTCAAGAAGGGCGAAAAATTCATGTAATTATTTAATTATCAAAAAGTTCATTTCGCAGCAATTGCGGAATTTTTTTTATATTTAAATGAAATTCGTGTGATATGCTGGTCAAAATTTATGGAAGTTCCATTCATGGAGTTTCTGCACAAATCATTACCATTGAGGTAAATGTTGCAGGTGGCGGCGTTGGTTATCATCTTGTGGGATTGCCCGATAATGCTATTAAAGAAAGCAGTTATAGAATTTCTGCTGCGCTAAAAAACGTTGGTTTTAATATCCCGGGGAAGAAAGTTACCATCAACATGGCTCCGGCAGACCTCCGGAAAGAAGGCTCGTCTTATGATTTAAGTATTGCTTTAGGAATTCTTGCAGCGTCCAACCAGATTAATGCTGAAAATATCAGTGATTATATTATCATGGGTGAACTATCACTGGACGGTGGTTTGCAGCCCATAAAAGGCGTTCTTCCCATTGCCATTAAAGCCCGTGAAGAAGGTTTTAAAGGCATCATTCTTCCAAAACAAAATACACGCGAAGCAGCTATCGTAAACAATCTTGAGGTTTATGGCGTTGAAAATATCAAAGAAGTGATTGATTTTTTTCATGACGGAAAACCGTTGGAGCGAACCGAGATGGATACCCGAAAGGAATTTCAGAATAAAATAGATTTATTCCCTTTTGATTTTTCGGAAGTAAAAGGCCAGGAAACGGCAAAGCGTGCTATGGAAGTTGCGGCAGCCGGAGGTCACAACATTATTCTCATCGGTCCGCCCGGAAGTGGGAAAACTATGCTTGCCAAAAGAATTCCAAGTATTTTGCCGCCACTTACCTTACATGAAGCTTTAGAAACTACAAAAATTCATTCGGTTGCCGGAAAGATTGGCGCTGAAACTTCCTTGATGACGGTCCGTCCGTTTAGAAGCCCGCATCATACGATTTCTGATGTTGCCCTCGTCGGTGGCGGAAGTTATCCGCAACCCGGAGAAATTTCGCTGGCCCACAACGGTGTTTTATTTCTGGATGAAATGCCTGAGTTTAAAAGAACTGTTCTTGAAGTGATGCGCCAGCCCTTGGAAGACCGTGTGGTAACCATATCACGAGCCAAGTTCACCATTGATTATCCTGCGAGTTTTATGCTGGTCGCAAGTATGAATCCGAGTCCCAGTGGATATTTTCCGGACGACCCGAACAATACATCTTCAATCACCGAAATGCAGCGGTATATGAATAAACTTTCAGGACCGCTTTTAGACAGAATTGATATTCACATTGAAGTTCAGAAAGTGGAATTCGAACAACTTTCGGATAAACGAAAAGGCGAAAGCAGTATACAGATTCGCGACAGAGTTTTGAAAGCAAGAGACATACAGAACAGCCGGTACGAAAATCTTGATATCCATTACAACGCGCAAATGGGACCTAAGGAAATTGAAAAATTCTGTGCTTTGGACGAAACTTCACAAAACCTGATAAAAAACGCGATGGAGAAACTAAATCTTTCGGCAAGAGCCTACGACAGAATTCTAAAAGTTGCACGGACCATTGCTGACTTGGACGATTCCGAAAATTTACAATCAAATCATATTGCCGAAGCCATCCAATACCGAAGTCTTGACAGAGAGTTTTGGAATGCTTAGATTTGTTAATTAAAAAAAATAAACACTTTATGGAACAGAGCTCTCCTTATCAAAGTAATGACCAATTACACATCTCTTCACAAGCCAAAGACTTTCTGAAAGAGGCATCGAAATGGGCAACTTTCATAGCAATTATGGGCTATATCGGAATTGGCTTTATGGTTTTGGCTGCCATTTTTATGGGATTTGCGGGATCTTTTATGGAAGAAGAAATGCCCGGCGTAAGCATTGCGGTAATCATTGTACTCTATTTGGTGATGGCGATTCTTTATTATTTTCCAATAAAGTATCTGTACAAATTCGCAAATAATATGAGAAATGCGTTGGACACTAACAATAATACGCTGCTTACAAATGCTTTCGAATTCCTTAATTCGCATTATAAATTTATGGGAATTCTGATAATTGTAATGTTGGCAATCTATGCACTAATTTTTGTTGGAGCGTTTATTATGGGCATATTTGGGTTTATGAAGTAAGACAAAATTGTTATTCAATAAAAAAAGCCGTTCAAAAGTTTGAACAGCTTTTTGTGTTAATATAACTGTTTATTTATTCCGATTTCAAAGTGTACAAAAAAACTGAAAAAAAACGAATAATAAAATTTTTAACTCCGTAACTATTTGGTTACAAACGGTTTAATCGCATTTTTGTTGGTGTTTTTCGGTTTCGTTTCCAATCCAAGATTGTACGTGAAACCAATTCCAAGTGTTTGTTTAAGCTGCAAATTCTGCACCTGATCATGATCATACAGAAGATCCAGGCTTACCACTCCGGAAATAAATTTATTAAATTTCATGTTCAGAACTGCTGCATAGTTTATATCCACACGTTCCGGATTGTGCACATAGTTCGAGAAGAAATTCAACTGATTGGTTAGATTAATATCTTCGTAAATTTTCATACGGTAAAGGAAGTTCAGCATCGCACCAAGTTCGGTTCTTACAGCTTGTCCATCGTGTTCAAGACCGTATTTTCCTGCTTTTTGAAGATGCGGATCTGTAACGAACGTAAACTTACCGTTTGCCGGCCTGAAAATCACCTGGAAATTTTCCTTCGGATTATAAGAAATCCCGACACCGGCATTCAGATAACCCGGCGCCATAAATTTTGAAACCCTGTCCTCATAAACCGGATCCGGAGTAAGCGTATAATTAAATCCTGGAGTGAATTGCGATAGAAACTGATAACCTGCGGATAAGTAATAATTACCACCGATCTCATATCCGTAGTTGGTTGCAAGATTGATATAATCTTCCGTTTTTCTGGTACTTTGTCCTTCAGCCGCAACAAATCCATAACCTAACTGAAGAAGGTTTTCAAGATAATGCCGGTCTTTTTTATAACTTAAATTGTAATTAATTTTTCCAATAACGCCAATGTTATTATTTCCTCCGGCATTCCAGTTGGAGAATGAAGACTGATTGAAAACCAAATTATTCTGCCCATAGAAAAACCATCTTTGTTCCTGCTCATAATTGATGAGATTGTACGGTGTTAAAGGAATTTCATCAGAAACCACCGGAACAATAACCTCATCGCGGATAACGATGGTATCCTTCTTTTCCGAGGTAATGATTTCAATTTTAGGATTTGCCAGGCTGTCTAAATTTGGCTGAATTTGCTCCCATCTGTTTTGCGAAATGGAATCAATCTGCTTCATAAATTCCCTTTTCTGGGCGTATGAAAATGTGCTGATAAAAATTAAAAATAGAATTGCTGTCTTGTTCAAACCGTAATTTTTTTCACTGTAAAATTAGGCATTGTTATTTATTTAGCCGAAATAAAGAGCAAAATATATAAATTTTTGTCTGAATAATAAAATTATTTAATAAATTCCGTGACAAATTTTCCCATTTCTAAACGTGGCAATTTTTTTGAAACATTTCTTCCATGCTGAAAAATTTCAACCTCAACACAAGGGCAATAATTTACCCTCTTTTAATGCTCTCTGCGATGTGGATGGGATTTATTCTTCAGTATTTTGGGTTTTTCAATGACTGCTTTGGTGCGATAATTCCCCTTGTTCCTGCCGGTTTAAAAGGAATTTTATTCAGTCCGTTTCTGCACGGAAATCTCGAACATATCTTCGGAAATTCGGTTCCGGTGGTTGCGTTAATGTTTCTGCTGTATCAGTTTTATCCCAATATTGCCAATAAAATCTTCTTTCTAGGTTGGATTTCCACGGGTCTATTGGTCTGGCTACTGCCACCAATTAACATTTATACCGGCGATTTTTACAATACATGTATCATCGGGGCAAGCGGTATTGTTTATTATCTCGCTTTCTTTCTATTTGTGAGCGGTGTTCTTCGTTGGGACATGAAGCTGCTGGCGGTTACTCTTGTGGTAGGCTTTTATTACGGGAGTTTAGTTTGGGGCGTGTTTCCGGAGGAACTTTTTTACCGTTTGGATGAACCGAGCAAAATCTCCTGGCAGTCGCATCTTTCGGGCGCATTGGTTGGAGTTATTTTAGCTTTTATGTTTAAAGGTATTGGCGAAAGAAAGAAAAAATTCATCTGGGAATATCCAAACTATTACAGCGAAAAAGACGACAAGCTTTGGATGGAATACCGCGAAAAGCACGCCGACGATTTCGAAGAACTCCCACAGAAAAAGAAAGATGTTATTTGGGAGCGTTTGGATGAGCTGAGGCGAAGAGGATAAGATTTATATTTCTTATTTTTGAGAAAACAATCCTATGTTTTCAGATGAACATCTTTATGCTATAGCGCTTCGGAGGTGCAGTTTAATTGGAGATATCAGCTTCAAAAAACTGATGGATGCCGAAGGTTCTGCAGAAAACGTATGGAAACTCCCCAAACAAAAACTCACTTCAATTTTTGGATTTGGCGAAAAAAAAGCCGTTGAAATCGGTGATGACAAGCATCTGAAATTTGCTGAGAAGGAACTGAAATTTTGTGAAAAGAACAGTGTGAGGATTCTTCTTCGGCATCAAAATGAACTTCCAAAACTTCTTAATGAATGTTTCGATGCGCCTGCAATTCTTTATCAAAAAGGAACATTCGATGAAACTAAAAATCTGTTAAGCATCGTAGGAACAAGAAGCGTCACTTCCTACGGAAAACTCTTTATTGAAGATCTTCTGGAAGAGGCAAAAACCATGAATCTACTTACGGTTAGCGGTCTTGCATTGGGTGTAGATTCGGAAGTGCACCAGAAATCTTTGGATAAAAACATTCCAACCGCTGCGGTTTTGGCTCATGGTTTTCATACTTTATATCCTTCAAAAAACCGAATTTTAGCCGAAAAAATCTTGGAAAACGGAGGCGCTTTGTTTACGGAATTCAACACTTCACAAAAACCGGACAGAGAAAATTTCATTCAAAGAAACAGAATTATTGCCGGCCTTTCTCCTGCAACAATTGTTGTAGAATCTGCTTTTGGAGGCGGTTCGATGAGTACCGTCACTTTTGCCAACAGTTATAATCGGGACGTTTACGCATTGCCGGGACGTATCAATGATAAATACAGCCAGGGTTGCAATCAGGTTATATCACAGCATAAGGCAGCCACAATTTCTACGATTGGCGGACTCATCAAAAACCTTCAAATAAATGAGCCAACGGAAAAGACCGGAGAATTGTTCCCAAGGTCAGAAATTAGGATGCAACTTACTGATGAACAGAAAATAATATATGATACCATAAAGAATAATCCTCTGATTTCTTTAGATGATATTTCTGAAAAAACAGAAATCCCAACTTTCAAAATACTACCAATTTTGCTTGATATTGAACTTTCGGGTTACATCAGGTCATTTTCGGGGAGACAATTTCAGGCATTATAAAAAAACGTTATTTTTAATAATTCATTAATATTTTGTTAATGTAATATTATTCATAAAATAAGGTTAATAATTATAATATTAATAAATAATATGGTTAAATTCTATGAATTTTCATTAATTTTTAATTCGATACTTGTGAGATTTGAAAAATAAATTAAATTTGTTAGTAATAACATTTACAAATTATGGAGCAATATAATGTCGACCGTGGAATCGACCAAAGAATCAAGGATTTCATTGCAAAAATAGAAGCAAGAAACCCTAATGAGCCTGAATTTTTACAGGCGGTAAAAGAAGTTGCCATCACCGTTCTCCCTTTCATCGCTTCGAGAAGCGAATATAACGGGAAAAAACTTCTGGAAAGAATGACTGAGGCAGAAAGAATCGTTATTTTCCGCGTTCCATGGGTTGACGACAAAGGAGAAATCCAGGTTAACAGAGGTTACAGAATTCAGATGAACTCTGCGATTGGACCTTACAAAGGCGGTATCCGTTTCCATCCTTCTGTAAACCTTTCGGTACTTAAATTCCTTGCTTTTGAACAGGTTTTCAAAAACTCACTTACCACATTGCCGATGGGTGGTGGTAAAGGTGGCGCCGATTTCGATCCTCAAGGAAAATCCGATAATGAAATTATGCGTTTCTGCCAAGCATTCATGACGGAACTTTGCAAGCACATCGGTCCTGAAACTGACGTTCCTGCAGGTGACATTGGTGTTGGTGCAAGAGAAGTTGGTTACCTTTTCGGACAATACAAGAAAATAAGAAACGAATTTACGGGTGTTCTTACCGGTAAAGGACTTGCTTACGGTGGATCACTGATTCGTCCAGAAGCTACAGGATACGGAGTGGTTTACTTCTGCGAGCAGATGCTAAGAACTAAAGGTGAGGAAATTGCTGGAAAAACTTTCGCAGTTTCCGGATTCGGTAACGTAGCTTGGGGTGTTGTGAAAAAAGCAACTGAACTAGGAGGAAAAGTTCTTACCATTTCTGGCCCGGATGGTTACATCTACGATAAAGACGGAATCTCCGGAGAAAAAATTGATTTCATGCTTCAAATGAGAGCTTCCGGTAACAACAGAGCTGAAGATTATGTAAAGCAGTTCCCATCTGCAGAATTCCACGCAGGGAAACGTCCTTGGGAAGTAAAAGTTGATGTAGCTATTCCTGCTGCAACACAAAATGAACTTAACCTTGAAGATGCTAAAAAACTGGTTGACAATGGACTTATCTGCCTAACAGAAGCTGCAAACATGCCATGTAATCTTGAAGCGATTAACCATTTCCTTGACAGTAAAGTTCTTTTCAGCCCTGGAAAAGCGTCTAACGCCGGAGGTGTTGCAACGTCAGGTCTTGAAATGACGCAGAACTCCATCCGTTTGAACTGGTCTTCAGAAGAGGTGGATGCGAGACTGAAAGAAATTATGATAGGTATCCACAAATCTTGCCGCGATTTTGGTAAAGAAGAGGATGGATACGTAAACTACGTAAAAGGTGCAAACATTGCGGGCTTCGTGAAAGTAGCTGAAGCAATGCTGGCTCAGGGAGTAGTGTAAAAATAGAAAGTCCGGAAACTTCCGGACTTTTTTAATCATAAACCTGTCCCGGGATAATGGGAAAAAGTAAAATGAGAGGTAAAAAGCACTGAAATTCAGTGCTTTTTATTTTTATTATTCTACTTTGGATTTGGCTTTTGTGGAAGCTTTCGCCTCAGATTTTTCTTTTGGTTTATCTCCCGGTTGTTTTTTTGTCGCCTCCGCTTTTATTTCTGTTGAAACCGCTGCATTCGCATTGGCGTTCTCTTTGGCATTAGCATTAGCTTTTACATTCATTTCGCCGGAGCCGTTTGCTTCTTTTGCTGCAGCTGCTGTTTCAAGTCCCTGTCCCGTTACTGCAGTTACAGCTTTGGCTGTTGCCGACGCCGAATCAGAAACTTTCTTAGTTGCATCCTCTGTTGTAGTTTTGGATTTCAGAATAACGGTATCTGATTTTTTCACGGTTTCGGATGCAATTGCTTGTCCGCTTTTTAAAACTGTTGCAGGAAGTGTTGTTTTGGTCTCTGCTTTTACGCCGGCGTTTCCTTTCACAACCTGCGCATTAATCATCAAAGCACCTGCAGCCAAAAATGCTGCTGAGAAAAATAGCTTTTTCATAATCTAATTTTTTAAATTTTACTGATATGAAAACGCCGTTTAATTTCTGAATATTATTGCTAATTATAAACTTTATGATTGTTTAATATTTTTTAGATTTTTATAACTCACTTCTGAAGTGTTTTTGTTAATCTTTCTAAAAAAGTATGCGCCGCCGGACAGATTAATGTATTTTTTAAAGTCAGATGATTGATCTGATAAATCTTCTTTCTGTCGGTATGCGGAAATTCGCGACAGGCTTTTGGGCGCACTTCGTAGATGGAGCACGTATTATCATCATTTAAAAACCAACAGGGAAGATTTTGTAAAACCTTATCATTATCTTCATCTACTCTAAGAAATTTTGCCTCGAAATCTGCAGCTTTCATCCGTAGATGTTTTGAGATTCTTTCAATATCTTTTTCTGTAAATAAAGGACCGGTAGTTTTGCAGCAGTTGGCACATTGCAGACAATCAATTTCTTCAAAAACTTCGTCGTGAGTTTCCTGCACCAAATAATCTAAATTTTTTGGTGGTTTTTTCTTTAAGCCATCAAGAAACTTTTTGTGATCTTTCTGTTTTTGAAGAGCTTGGGTTTTGTAATGTTCTAAATCCAAAGTTTGAAGTTGTTTGATTTAGTTTGATTTAGTTTGACAAAAATAGTTTTAATTTTCATCAAAATTCATTTATGCCCCCAATCATAATTGCTCAATTTTTAAAATTGTAATTTTGCGGTATGAAAAAACTGGAAACAAGAGAAGATATTGAGCTGCTGGTAAACGCTTTCTACACGAAAGTGCAGAAGGATGATGTGATTGGTTTTTTCTTTAATGATGTTGCCAAAACCGATTGGAGCCATCACTTGCCAAAGATGTATCAGTTCTGGGAAACACTGCTTTTTGGGCAAATTTCTTACAAAGGAAATCCTATGGCTTCACATTGGCCCGTGAACGAAAAGGTTCCGATGGAAAAGCACCATTTTGAGCATTGGGTAAAGCTTTGGACAGAGACCGTTAGTGAACATTTTGAAGGAGAAACTGCAGATATGGCCATTTATAAAGCCAATAATATCGCACAGCTTTTTGCTTACAAAATGGAAATGGCAAGACGTTTAACTTAAAGTTGTTCTCGCAGATTAAGCAGATTTTTTTTTCTGAAAAGCTTTCTCAAATACTTTATTATTTTCTGCGTATCATTGTCTTATATCAAAGATATCCCTTTGTTTCTCATATAAATATTTTCACGAAAAGTAAGAAGATCTTTGTCTTTCCTTGCGTTTAACCACTTAAGGCACGATTACCGTAAAGACATATGCTGCAAGATTCACGAGCAATACCGTTCCGTAGAGAACGTTGGTTTTTCCCCGGCTCAACGAAATCATGACAATGAAAACCGAAAGCGACAATAATATAATCGACTTCAAGTCAAGACCGAGAATAAACGGCATATCGTAAATAATACAAACCGCAGAAATTACCGGAATTGTAAGCCCAACACTCGCTAAAGCTGAGCCCAAAGCAAGGTTTACAGAAGTCTGAATCTGATTGGCCCTCGCCGCACGAACCGCTGCCAACCCTTCCGGAAGCAGTACAAACGATGCGATAATTACTCCAACCAAAGTTTTTGGAGCTCCCATGCTTTTTACAAATCCTTCAATGACCGGAGACAGTCCTTTTGCCATAAAGATCACTACAAATAAACTGAGAATCAGTAATGCCAAACTGATTAAAGTGGTTGTCAATGTTGGTGGATCCGGTTCGTGGTCGTCATTATCATTGGAATTATCATCTGTAGTTCCGTTCTCCATTATGAAATAATTACGGTGGCGAACCGTTTGTACCATCAAAAACGTTCCATAAATCACCAAACAGGCAATCGACACAAACGCCAACTGCGCATCGGTATAGAACGGACCTCTCTCACTTGAAGTGTAATTCGGTAAAATAAGTGTAAGAACGAGGATTGCCACCAAGCTCACCAAATACGTGGTAACCGAACTTCTTGCAAAAAATTGCTCCCGATACCGCACGCCGCCGACAAGAATACAAATCCCCAAAATACCGTTCAGAATAAGCATCACCGCTGCGAAAACAGTATCTCTTGCATAGGTTAAAGCACTTTCGCTACCAGAAAGCATGAAGGAAATAATAAGCCCAACTTCCAGGATCGTAATACAGATTGCCAAAATAATTGTTCCGTATGGCTCACCCACTTTATGAGCAACAACCTCAGCATGATGTACTGCTGCAAGCACACTCCCGAAAAGGAGTATTGCGCCAATAATATTGGTTACAGCATTATCATCAAGGAATCCGCCAAAATAAAATATGGATGAAAAAACCGGTAAAAAAACCGACCAGTGAAACAGGCGTTTAAATTTAGAAAGCATCCGCAAAAATACAAAAAATCTATTTTAATGCGGAATATTATTTATAAAATTAATAAATATTTTAATTTACTTCCAAAAGTAAAAATCCTGAAAGTCTGTAAACATGTGGAAAAGCAAACCAATAGCAATGATCCGATAATTTCTTTTCAGAAAAAGAGTTCCTAAAAAGTAAAGTGCAATCATGGGATAAGTATGCAAAGGATGGTAGCCGATGCTGTTTCGATTGGGATCGAAAATAGGATTGGCAAAAATATGGTCCAAATCCACAAGCATTGTTGCGAACATAATGAAATAAGCTTTCTTCCAATTGCTTTTGAAAAAAATTAGCGCAATAAATACCGGCGCAATAAGATGCAGGAAGTAATGAAAAATCTCGCGGATGTAAAGTGTTTCTACCATCAGATTCTTCCTTTTAAAAAGTCCTGTCTTGTTTCTTCGTCCAGTTTTTCGATGGCATACCGAAGAGATGTTCTGGGCATTTTTTGATAATGTTCTTTAAGGAAATCTACTAATTCCTTTTCATTTTTATTCCCCATTTCACGAAGCAGCCAGCCGTTGGCTTTATGCATCAAGTCGTGAGAATGTTGGAGATTATTCAGCGCCAACTCCTTGGTAAGATCAAACTTCCCTTTCTTCACGTGGAACATCGTTGCAACAACCGCAATCCTTTTGTGCCACATATTTTCAGAATCGGAAAGTTTTCTTAGAATTGAATCATCATCATTCTCGAAACAATGTTTTCCAAGGATTTTATAACAGGAATTATCTACCAAATCCCAATTGTTGATATGCGGAAGATGATCGAGATAAAAATCAACAATCTTTTGTTTTTCTTCTTCTAATGTAGATTTTTCGTACTTCGCAACCAACATCAGCAACGCGCAATGACGGTGTTCGTGAATTGGAGATGAGAGAAGTTTGCCCAGTTCCTCCAAAGAAATTTTCTGAAAATACTCTTTCGCAACTTTCCTCTGATCAGGAACGGTGACTCCGATAAACTGGTCACCTTCAGCATATTCTCCCGGCCCCGATTTGAAAAAACGAGGAAAAAATTCTTTCTTTTCTGGAATTGAAAGAAACTCAAGGGCTGATTTTATTTCGTTTACGATACTCATCTAACACAAAGTTGTGCTTATTTATTCTTCATCATCGTAATACTCAAACAGAAAGTCATTATACGGGAATCTCGAAATATGGATTTTAACCACTTCATCGTAAATCATTTTCTTCATTTCGGGAAAATTTTCTTTAGTGAGTGCTGAAATAAAAACCGTTGGATATTTAGATTTTGCCATCCAGGTGTTCTTCCATTCTTCGAGTGAAATATTCTTTTTGGTTGATGGCGTTAAATCGTCTTCTTCTTTTTTCTCATAAGCAAATGCATCTATTTTGTTGAAGACCATAATCATCGGTTTCTGATGCGCATTAATCTCCATAAGAATCTGATTTACAGAGGCGACGTGATCTTCAAAACTTTCATGAGAAATATCTACAACATGAATTAAAAGATCGGCTTCGCGAACCTCATCCAAAGTAGATTTAAAAGATTCCACCAATTGAGTCGGTAGCTTTCTGATGAATCCAACCGTATCTGTAAGCAAAAAAGGCAGATTTCCAATCACCACTTTTCTTACGGTTGTATCGAGCGTGGCGAACAGTTTATTTTCCGCAAAAACCTCAGATTTCGAAAGAGAATTCATCAATGTTGATTTACCAACGTTGGTATATCCTACCAAAGCAACGCGCACCATCTTTCCGCGGTTTTGACGTTGGGTGTGCATTTGTTTGTCGATGGTTCTCAGTTTTTCTTTGAGCAATGAAATTCGGTCGCGAATGATTCTTCGGTCGGTTTCAATTTCTGTTTCCCCGGGACCGCGCATTCCGATACCGCCTCGCTGACGTTCAAGGTGAGTCCACATTCTGGTTAGTCGCGGAAGAAGATATTCATACTGAGCGAGTTCAACTTGAGTTCGCGCATAAGAAGTTTGTGCTCTTTGAGCAAAAATATCAAGAATGAGGTTGGTTCTGTCAATGATTTTTACTTCCAGTTCACGCTCCAGGTTTTTCAGTTGTGAAGGCGAAAGTTCATCATCAAAAATAACCGTTCCGATTTCGTTTTCTTTAATGTAATTGCGAATTTCTTCGGCTTTACCACTTCCAACAAACGTTTTGGAATCAGGCTGCGACATCTTTTGCGTAAAACGGTGCTCAACTGTTGCTCCTGCCGTAAATGCCAGAAACTCCAGTTCATCCATATATTCACGAAGTTTTTCTTCGTCCTGATCTTTGGTGATTAAGCCCACCAAAACGGCTCTTTCGTATGCGTGTTCTTTTTTCTCTATCATATAATTTTTGCTTTCTGCATCTCTGCAAAAGTAAGGATTTTGAGGCGGCTTAACTTATGATTTCAGACGGTTTCTTTGGAAAACTTCCATTTCATAAAAAGCATGATCACTGCGGTAATAAATACCACGATATTAGTCAGCAAAATAGAAATACTGTCTTTCATAATGGCATAAGCAATCCAAATAATGGTACTGCAAAGCACGATGAGAAACATATTTACAGAAATGTCTTTCACTGATTTCGATTTCCAGGTTTTGAAGATCTGCGGCACAAATGTAATGCAGGACAAAGAACCACCGATTAGTCCTAAAATTTCAGGATTGAAGCTCATAGTTTTAATTATTTATTTCAAATTTATGAAAACTTTCAATCGAAAAACTATTTATATCATCAGTCCCAATCTGCTGCTACAAATTTCATTGTATTTCCCTTTCCATCAGATAGTGTCAGAAAATGTCCTTCAACTTTATATGCATTCATTTCCGGAAGTTTCTGTACAAAATCCTGTTCAAGTTTCATGGTTTCTTCGCAATACATTTCTGTTCCGCCAATATTTGAAAACTTTACTTTTCGCTCCGACAGAAACTCAGCATTTAAAAACATCTGATTGCAGCCCATGTACGCGCCGTACTGATTTGGGTTGGTTTTCGTAGGAGAAAAATCGATGTAACCTCCACTTTTTACAAGGAAATCTTTAGTATAACCATTAAACTCTGTTAGCATCCACTGTCTTGCGAGATTTTCTTTTTCAACATAATTCAATCCGCAGCGGTTTAAAAAAGCAATCAGCAAAATAATTCCAAGTATTTTCAGGATGTGTTTCATTACTTTAGAAACTCAAGAATTATACCATTTTTATGTTAAATTCTTTGAAAAAAATGAGTAAATTGCGACAAATTAAAGTTTACTTATGAAAAGAATATTTTTACTATGCACATTCTTATTGAGCTTCTTCCAGATGAAGGCAGACGAAGGAATGTGGCTGATGATGTTGGTAAAAAGACTGAACCAACAGGATCTACAGAAAAAAGGATTAAAACTTACTGCAGAAGAAATTTATTCTGTAAATAACTCTAGCCTTAAAGACGCTATTGTTCAGTTTGGCGGTGGTTGTACCGCTGAAATGGTATCGAGCGAAGGT
The DNA here is from genome assembly GCA_964588705.1 of uncultured Chryseobacterium sp. GTDB lineage: Bacteria > Bacteroidota > Bacteroidia > Flavobacteriales > Weeksellaceae > CAZPQV01. The sequence goes on along the minus strand of CAZPQV010000004.1, from coordinate 9,506 downwards.
TTACTTTTCACAAATCACCACTGCGGTTACGGAGCTATCCAGCGACTGAGTTCGGTGGAGTTTGACTACCTGAAAAACGGTTTCAAAGCCGATAATATGCAACAGGAGTTGTATGCTGACGGCCGTCAGCATACAACT
>CAZPQV010000004.1:0-9358 GCA_964588705.1 uncultured Chryseobacterium sp. | reverse complement strand
TACTGCTGAAATGGGATCGAGCGAAGGTTTACTTTTCACAAACCACCACTGCGGCTACGGGCAGATTGCGGCGCTTTCAACTCCGGAAAAAGACCATTTAACCAATGGTTTCTGGGCAATGAAACGCAGCGAAGAACTTCCTGCAAAAGGACTTTCTGTAAGATTCCTTGTGAGAATGGACGACGTTACACAAAGAATCAACGCACTGCTTAACAATAACATGTCGGCAAAAGAAAGAAGAGACGTTATTGATGCAGAGTACAAAAAAATTCAGGCAGAAAATTCTGAAAACGGAAAATATACTGTTGTAGTAAGAGATTTCTATAACGGAAACGAATTCTACTATTTTGTATATCAGGATTATAAGGACGTGAGACTGGTAGGAACTCCGCCAAACTCCATCGGGAAATTTGGTGGCGATACCGATAACTGGGAATGGCCAAGACACACCGGAGACTTCTCTGTTTTCAGAGTTTATGCTGATGCAAACGGAAATCCTGCGGAATACTCACCGAACAACGTTCCTTACAAACCAAAACACCACTTACCAATTTCAATTAAATCTTTCAAACCTGGAGATTTCTCAATGATTGTTGGTTATCCGGGAAGAACAAACCGTTACATGACTTCTTACGGAATCGACCAATTGGTAAACAAAGATTATCCGGCTTGGGTTGAAGCTTCTAAAGCAGCGATGGATGTAATGAAGAAGTATATGGACAGAGATCAGGCAACAAAACTGAACTATGCCTCACAATATGCAAGCGTTGCAAACTACTGGAAAAACAGAGCTGGAACAATTGAATCTGTAAACAAAAACGGAACGATTCAGGATAAGCAAAAAGTAGAAGAAGTGTTCCAAAACTGGGCAGACAAATCTGATAACAAAGCACTTTACGGAAGCGTGCTTTCGGATATGGCTAACTATTACAAAACGACTTCTGCAAGAGGAATTGAAAGAAACTACGCTGCTCAGATGACGAGAAATGCCAAGTACATTCCTTATGCAATAAACCTTGCATCGATGTTCAAATCTTATATGAACGAAGCAGATGCTAAGAAAAAAGCAGACCTTAAAACTACTATCGCTTCAAGAATTGATGCAATGTATGAGAAATTCAATCCGACTTTAGAGCAGGAAATGCTTAAGACCATGGTTTCTCTTTACACCCAAAAAGTACCTGCAGCAGCAAGAGCACCGTACTTTATGACCATCAATCCGGCGTTATTGGATGATGTTGCTAAGAACTCAATTTTTGCAACAAAAGCTTCTGCGATGAACTTCCTTAATAACCCGAACGAAGCTGAACTGAACCGCGATGCACTTCTTAAAATCGCAAGCGGATATCAGGCAGATTCAAGAAAAGTAGCTGACAAATACACGGCTGATGATGATAAATTCTCAAACAGCAACAGACTTTATTTCGACGGACTTAGAAAATCTCATCCAGGACAGGAGTTCTATCCTGATGCTAACTCAACCATGAGAATTACATTCGGTAAAATTGCAACGCTTCCTTTCAGAAACGACAGAAATTACCATGGTGTAACCAACAACTTCTACACTGATCTTGACGGAACAGTTGCGAAATTCAAGAAAGGAGATGAAGAGTTCGATATGCCTCAAAGATTAATCGATCTGAATAAGAAAAGAGAATACGGACAGTATGCAGATCCTGCAGGATATCTTCCGGTAAACTTCCTTACAGATCACGATATTACAGGAGGTAACTCAGGTTCTCCGGTACTGAACGGAAACGGCGAACTGATTGGTCTTGCTTTCGACGGTAACTCTGAAGCACTTTCAGGAGACATCGTTTTCGAAGAAGAATGGCAAAAAACCATCAACGTAGATTCAAGATACGTTCTTTGGGTAATTGATGTGTTCTCAGGAGCAGGTCATTTAATTAAAGAGATGACAATTGTGAAGTAAAATTAGACTTCAATAAAATATTAAATCTGCAGTCCCAATAACTGCAGATTTTTTTATTTTTGAGCAATGAATTTAGAAAGTTTTCAGTTTCATATCGATTCCTATATAGCGCAGGACCAGATTTTGGATGCTGCAGAATACCTCATTCGTAATTTTGGACTGGAACACGAGAACTTTGCAGGATTTGGCTTTCGCGACGAACTTTCACCCAATTCCATATTGCTGACCGCCGAAGGTGAACTTGGCAAAAAGCAAATGGTAAACATCCCGAGAAATCTTTTTGATTTCGATTTGGCACTGGTGCTAAATATGATCGCTCACGAAATGCTTCACGTGAAACAAAAGGCTCCGGAATCTTTAGTAGAAGATAAAAACGAACGCGAATGGCAGGCATACACCGAAATGCTTTTTCATAAAGTGTTTCCAAATATTCCAAATCTTTCTGACTTCCATAAAAAACAATTTGCTCTAAAAGCTCTTGAATACTATAAAAGAATGGGTGAAGGCAGCGAGCTTCAGCAAAAATATGCTGATGAAAAATTGCAGGTGGAGCATCTTTTAAACGAAGTTTTAATCAGACGTGGAGAGAAGAAACCTAAGACTGAAAACACAGATCCATTAGAAGGATTATCCTGAGAAAAATTCAATAAAATTCTTTTTTGTAATTTACTGTTTTAAATTTTGTGATTATGATTAATTCTATACCTATAGAAAGAGTCTTATTTCTTGATATTGAGACGGTTCCGCAATCCGACCATTGGGATGCCCTTTCTGAAAACGAGCAGCATTTATGGGATAAAAAAACATCGTGGCAACGAAAAGAGGGCATTGAAGCAGGAGATTTTTATATGGAACGCGCCGGAGTGATGGCAGAGTTTGGGAAAATCATTTGTATTTCTATCGGAATGCTGGATAAATCAGGGAAGTTGAAAATAAGAAGTTTCTACAATGACAATGAAGAAATGTTACTTCGGGAGTTTGGCGAGCTTTTTAATAATCCAAGGATGCAGAACGTAATATTGTGTGCTCACAATGGGAAAGAATTCGATTTCCCATGGATTGCACGCCGGTTTCTCATCAACGGAATGCAACCGCCAGTGCCTTTTCAACTTTATGGAAAAAAACCATGGGATATCCCTCATATCGATACCATGGAACTTTGGAAGTTTGGCGATTACAAATCTTACGTCTCGTTGGAGCTCCTTGCACATATCTTCGGAATCCCTTCACCAAAGGACGATATCGACGGTTCAATGGTAGCGTCTATTTATCATATAGAGAAAGATTTATTTAGAATAGTTAAATATTGTGAAAAAGATGTCTTAACTTTGGCAAATGTTTTCCGCCGTTTCAGGCAGGAAGATTTATTGGAAAGAAGTTTAAATTAAAACAGTTTCAAATTCTTTAAAATGGCACTTACAGACGAACAGATTGCAAATATTGGTGAAGATATAATCCGCACATTAAAAACCATTTACGATCCCGAGATTCCTGTAGATATTTACGAGCTTGGGCTTATTTATGATGTGCAGATTTCGGATGATGCAGACGTAAAAGTGGTGATGACGCTTACGACACCAAACTGCCCTGTAGCAGAATCGATGCCTGCCGAAGTAAGAGAAAAAGTTTCAGGTGTGGAAGGTGTGAAAAGCGTAGATTTAGATCTTACTTTTGAACCGGCCTGGAACAAAGACATGATGAGCGAAGAAGCAAAATTTGAATTAGGAATTTTATTCTAATCAAATAAAAGATAAATGAAAACGCCGGAAGTTTCCGGCGTTTTTTTATTGTTCATAATCGAAAATTACGGTCGTCTGTATATCAGGGTGAACAGATAATGCCACCGGAGAACTCAGAGCGGTTTCTTCGATGAATTTCTTTTCTTCATCCGTAAATTTACCCGGGATTCTCATAATGCAGAAAATCGTTCAAATACGTTTTGGCTCAGGATGCGTAGATTTTTTTAAATCGCAAACTGCACCTGTAATGTCTATCCCTCTTGGTTTTCCCAATACAGCTACTGCCATCAGCATACTTTGCCCGAATGAAATCCCAAATAAATCAGAAGGCGAAAAGTATTCCGAAGTTCCACCCTCTCTTTTTGGTGCACAGGTTGTGATTTCTTCGCCTGATTTTTCGTGAACCGATGTGATTTTAAAATCACCCAAATAAGTAATTTTTGAAGTCATAGGCCGAAATTTTTATTTAAAGTTACAACTTTATTTCATTGAACTGCAATAAGATATAAATCATAAATTAGTGAAATCCTAATTAAAGGAGCTATAATTCAGTTTTCAACAGGCAAAACACTGTTTTAACGATTGATATGAAGATTTAAAACCATTGCCTCAACATTAATAATAATACATTAAAAAACTTGCACAATTCCTATATTTTTCGTAAAATTTGTATCAATAATCAAACCTTGAAATTATGACTACCATTATTACCGGCTTATTCCACAGCCAAAGTCAGTCGGGGAAGATTTCTCACGACTTAGAGAGTGCGGGTTTCAGAGATTCTGATTATATCATGTATCTTCATGATAAAACAATTTCGAGAGATGTGAAAACATCGTTGTGGCAGTATTTTTTTAAAGAAAGAAGAGAACTCGAGGATGACAGCCTTGTCATTAGTGTGCGTGTTAAAAATCAGGAATCAATTGATAAAGTGACCAAAATTTTCAATGATAATTTTGTCCTTCATCAAAACCTGATTGATAATATTCGTTTTGAAGATGCCAAATCATTGGAATATCTGAAAAGAGTGGTTTCACTCCGCGCCAAAGCATCCATTTTCTCAGTTCCTGAAATCAGATTCAGAAAGGGTTCGAAAGGAATCAGTTCCGACGTTGCTTTTGGATAAAAAAGTAAAATCTGATTGCTAAAAAACGGTTATTAATGAGTTTCCGTTGCAATTTCTTTGTCTCTTCTGCTCCATTCGCTCCAGGAACCAACATACAGTTTTGGAACTTCAAAACCTGCGTGCGCCATTGCCAAAATCGTGTGGCAAGCCGTAACTCCCGAACCGCAATGAATGATTAAATCATTAGGTTTTCCATTCAGAAAAGCAGAATATTTTTCATTTAATTTTTCCGAAGAAAGAAAGTTTCCGTTTTCATCAAGGTTTTCAGAGAAAGGAACGTTATCAGCTCCCGGAATATGACCTGCAACCAAATCAATCGGCTCCGATTCTCCGCGATAACGGTAAGCATCCCGCACATCTATAACTGTTGAAGTTTTATTTTTAAGACCTTCTTCAACGTCGTCAATGGTTGTTAAAGGAAACTGCCAATATGTTTTGATTTGGAAGTCTTTTTTGTCATAACTTTCTTCTTCCGAACTCATTTCAACATGTTCTTTTTCAGCAGATTTCAAACCACCGTCAAGAACAGAAACATTCTCCAATCCAATAGAACGAAGCATCCACCATGCACGGGCAGCGGCATTAGCCCCGCTTGAAGTATCATACACCACTACCTGTGAATTTTCATCAATTCCTAAATTCGATAAAGTTTCAGAAAACTGTTCCGGCGAAGGCAATGGATGCCGACCTCCGAAAGCAGAATTTTCACCGACCGCAGCCAAATCCTTATCCTAATCGATAAATCTTGCACCTTTAATATGTTGCTCAAGATAACTGTTTCGAGCATCTTTACCGGTTCTCGCATCCAAAATAACAAGATTTGGTGAATTAAGAATTTGTTTCAATTCAGTAGCTGAAATGATGACACCTGTTTTCATAGGAATGATGAAATTTAATTAAAAATGAAATACGTCTTTAGCTTTATTAAAAGCACTTTCGAAGTGTAAAAGGTTCAGTTTATGCTCAATATTTTCCACCGCCATAAAATTAACAACCTGTTCCGTGGGCATATTTCCCACCAAATCATCTTTTGCCATCGGACACCCGCCAATTCCTTTAATCGCACTGTCGAATCTGCGGCAGCCCTGATCGTAAGCAGCTTTTAGTTTTGAATAAGAATCTTCGTAGCGGTTATGGAAATGTGCTCCAAAATTCATCTCAGGATTATTGGATGGGATTTTATCAAAAAGCAAAGAAATCGTTTCTGCAGTTGCAACACCAATAGTATCAGACAGTTGCACTTCTTTAATCCCAATATCTATGAAACGTTTTGCCCAATAATCGACGTCTTCCCACTTCCACATTTCACCATAAGGATTTCCAAAAGCCATGGAAAAATAAATGTTCAGCTGACGGTTTTCGCTTTCAGCCATTTTCAGGATTTCCTGTATCTGCCAGAACGCTTCTTCCTGATCTTTATTGGTATTTCTGAATTGAAAAGTTTCTGAAATCGAAAACGGAAACCCAAGAATATCAACATTTTTGTGGCTCAATGCTTTTTCAGATCCACGGATATTGGCAACAATTACAGAAAGTTTCGTGTCAGAAACCGATTTATCGACATTATCAAGCACTTCTCCCGAATCTGCCATCTGAGGAATTGCTTTTGGCGACACAAAACTGCCACAATCGAGAACATCAAACCCTACGCTCATCAGAGAATTGATATAATCAATCTTGGTTTGCGTTGGGATAAATTCGCCCCAACCCTGCATTGCATCACGTGGACATTCGGTAAGAAACATTTACTTTTTTTAGATTTCTGTAAAGATAATAATTTTGGATGGATCCCGGACACTGCTCGGCGGGCGCTTTAAATCGCTCAATATCAGCAATAAACAAACTAAATACATTTAGAAAATCATTAAATTAAATGGTCAAATTTTGGAGACGAATTACGAAAAACATCCTGCATCCAACATCCTGCATCCATCCAAAATCTTTATCTTTGTTTAAATTCAAAACAACAAAAACATGCAGACAATAGAATTCAATCTGGAATGGAAGTTGAAACTACAGAACCGTTTCATTAATTATGCTAAAATATACTCCACGAGCGACCCTGAAAGCGAAAGCACGCCGTCTACACCTCAGCAGTGGAATATTGCAAAATATATTTTCGAAGAACTTGAAAACCTTGGACTGGAAGGCGTTGAGCTCGACGGAAACGGATATATTTACGCCTACATTCCGTCAAACCTTGAGAATGATGATGAGCCGACCGTTGGATTCATCGCGCATTACGATACATCACCGGATTTCAATGGTGAAAATGTAAAACCTCAGATTTGGGATGATTACGATGGTGGTGATTTGCTTCTGAATAAAGAAACCGGATTCACACTTTCTCCATCAAAATTTGAAAATCTGAAAAATTATGTTGGTAAAACTTTAATCACTACCGACGGAACCACACTTCTTGGCGCAGACGACAAAGCCGGTGTTGCAGAGATTGTAACGGCTGCAGAATATCTTTTGGCTCACCCTGAAATCAAGCACGGAAGAATTGCCATTGGATTTACGCCTGATGAGGAAATTGGAAGAGGCGCACATAAATTTGATGTTGAAAAATTTGGTGCAGAATGGGCTTATACTATGGACGTAAGTGAAGTCGTATAACTGGAATACGAAAATTTTAACGCTGCTGCTGCTGTTGTTAAAATTCACGGACTGAGCGTTCATCCAGGATATGCTTTTGGAAAAATGGTAAATGCCGGACTTCTTGCTGCAGAATTTGCAAAAACACTTCCTGAAAACGAAACACCTGCCACAACTAAAGGTTTTGAAGGGTTTTTCCATTTAACAGATTTAAATGCTGATGTTTCGGAAGCCAAACTTCAATATATCATCCGCGACCATGATGCTGAAAAATTTGAAGGAAGAAAACAACTGATGTTGGATAAAGTTGCCGAATTCAACCAAAAACATGGTGAAGGAACTGCAGAAGTTGAAATTAAGGAGCAATACCGAAATATGAAACAGCAGTTTGAAGGAAAAATGCACATCATCGATATTGCAGCACAGGCCATGAAAGATGCCAACGTTGAACCGAAGATTAAAGCCATCCGCGGCGGAACTGACGGTGCACAGCTTTCTTATATGGGATTGCCTTGTCCGAACATTTTTGCAGGCGGAATGAACTTCCACGGACCATACGAATATGTAGCACTTGAAACGATGGAAAAAGCGGTGAAAGTGATTGTGAATATCGCGAGAGCGGTGAAGAAGAGATAACTGAAAATCCTTCAAGGATTTTAGTTCCTTGAAGGATTCTTAAATTTAATCTACCATTAATCCACAGTTCATACAGACACTTTAACTTTGTAAAAACTCAAAATGTCTGATAAAAGAGACGTAGAAATAGTAATTCTTTCTGATATCCATTTGGGAACTTATGGTTGTCATGCTACAGAATTATTAGCTTACTTAAAAAGTGTTCGCCCAAAAATTCTCATTCTGAACGGTGATATTATTGATGGCTGGGCTTTTTCCAAAAGATATTTTCCAAACGCTCATATGGCGGTCATCAGCGAGGTTTTTAAGATGATGCAGAAGGACACGAAAGTGATTTACATCACCGGAAACCACGACGAATTTTTAAGAAAATATTCCGATCTCAACATGGGAAACCTTTTCCTTACCGATAAGTATCTTCTTGAAATTGATGGAAAGAAACACTGGATTTTCCATGGTGATATCTTTGATCATACGACGAAAGGCGGTGCAAAATTTATTGCAAAAATCGGTGGAATCGGCTACGACTGGCTGATTTTGGTAAACAGAGCCATTAACTGGGTATTGGAATCTTTCGGAAAACAGAAAGTTTCCCTTTCTAAAAAGATTAAAAACTCTGTAAAGGAGGCTGTTAAATTTATTGCAAATTTTGAGGAAAAAGCAATTGAACTTGCCATAGATAACCATTACGAATATGTGATTTGCGGACATATTCATATGCCGACAGACCGCGAAGTGATCACTGAAAAAGGGAAAACTCATTATCTGAATTCCGGTGACTGGATCGAAAATCTTTCGTGGCTTGAATATAATAATGGAAATTGGTTGCTCAATTTCTTTGATAAAGAGCAATACAAAAAACCTGAAATCGAAGTATACGACACCTCTGTAAACCTCGATGATTTAATAAAACCTCAGAGTTTCGCCGCATTTATTGCCAATAAAGTTACCAACCCAATCGCATAAAAAACTCCGGAAATTTCCGGAGTTTTTATTTTTTAAAGATCTATTTCAATTCTTTCGCTTTCTGTTTCGCTTCTTCGTTGCGTTCAATTTTATGCTCAGGCCTTGTCCATTTTGGATTTTCTCCTAATGGCTGCAAAGTGCTGTTTTCCTTTTCCACCACTTCTCTTCTGGGATGTTTTTCAAAAGGCAACTGAGGTTTTAATCCCAGGTTTTCAAAAAGTTTCATATCCTCATTCACATCAGGATTAGGAGTGGTCAGAAGTTTATCTCCGGCAAAAATAGAATTGGCTCCTGCAAGGAAACATAGTGCCTGCCCTTCCGGAGACATCGCAGTTCTCCCTGCAGAAAGGCGAACCTGGG
>CAZPQV010000003.1:0-77355 GCA_964588705.1 uncultured Chryseobacterium sp. | reverse complement strand
TCTGAGTAGTTTTTATATCGTTGTGTGCGATGTGTTATTTCTTTAGGAAAGCGTCTACATCGTCAGCGCTCATTACTTTTTCTTCGAAAACGTAAGCACCTGTTTTAGGAGACTTTACCATTTTCACTACTTTGGTCATCTTTTTAGATGAACCGTCTTTTAGCGTTGCTACTACTTTCTTTGCCATTGTAAAATATCTTTATAGATGATTACTTGATTTCTTTGTGAACTGTATATTTCTTAAGAACCGGATTGTATTTTTTTAGTTCCAGTCTTTCAGTAGTGTTCTTTTTATTTTTGGTAGTGATGTATCTGCTCATCCCTGCCATACCAGTTTCTTTGTGCTCTGTGCACTCAAGAATTACCTGAACTCTGTTTCCTTTTTTTGCCATGATTTCTTAATTATTTAATAAATCCGTTTCTTTTTCCTCTTTCAATTGCTTCCTCGATACCAACTCTGTTGATAATCCTCAATCCGTGTGCAGAAACCTTAAGCGTGATGTTTTCGTCTGTTTCCGGAAGGTAAAATTTCTTCTCCAATAAGTTAATTTCAAAACGACGCTTCGTTTTGTTATTAGCGTGAGAAACGTTGTTACCAACCATTGCACGCTTTCCTGTTATTTGGCAAATTCTTGACATATCTCGATGTTCTTTTTACGACTTAATTATTTGAGTGTGCAAAAGTAGTAAGAATTTTTTGTTTTGACAAATGTTTTTAGAAAAGATTTCTGAAAAGTTGGAAGACGGGAGTCCGAAGTCCGAAGAAAAGAGGGTTCTGAAAATCAGTGATTTTATTTTGCGGGAAGCGAGAAGATGGAAGCACGGAGTACGAAGCACGAAGTTGAATATCCGAAGAAAAGAGGGTTCTTAAAATCAATTATTTTCTTTGCACAATAATTTGTCAGCACTAATTTACTTAAACGCTGTGTCCTCTGTGTAGAACTCTGTGCACTCCGTGCTCAAAAAAAACTATTTCTTTCTTCTGTTCTGAATCTTTTTGATCAACGTATAAAATATAAGAAAACCTAAGACGAAAACCGAAATTCGAGTGAGTAAATCACCGGCTTGCACATAAAAGGTTTCTCCTTCGTAGAGATTTATTTTTGCGAAAAGTGCAGTTTCGTCACCATATAAAGTATCACTTTCTATATCGCCTTTGGCATTAATATGTGCCGATATTCCGCTGTTGGCAGATCTTGCAATTTCTCTGCGCGTTTCGATGGCGCGTAATCTGGCGTAAGACAGCAACTGTTTGTGTCCCTGCGTAACACCCCACCAACTGTCATTGGTCATGATGGCCAAAAAGTTTGCGCCTTTCTTTACATATTCGGTTGTGAATTCGCCATAGACGCTTTCGTAACAAATGATGGGCGCAAGTTTTCCTTTGTTATACGGATTGCTAAAAACTTTTCTTTCTTCATCGATTCCCAAAGATGCGATGGTTCCGCCAAAATTGAGCATGGCATCTCCCAGAAGAGGTTTTAAAGTGTTCATGTATGGGAAAATTTCCACTCCCGGAACGAGTTTCCCTTTGTGATAAATTTCTACGTTCTGGTTTGGAATTAACTGAACTGCTGAGTTATAGCTTTCAACCCAATATCCCTGTGCTGTTTGATAGGCGTTTTTCGGAACATTATTTCCGTCCATAAAGAAGCGGTGCGATGAAATTCCGGTGGCAAAAACAGAATTCGGTTTTGTGGAAAGAAAATTTTTAATCGTATTTAATAATAAGCTATGTTCAAATCCGGATTCTGAAATGGAACCGCTCCCCGGAACCGAAGTTTCAGGACCGATATAATAATCAATCTTTACGCTTCCGTCTTTAGGAGAATTTTGTTCGGCAAGATTCAACATTTCGGTGAGAATCTGAATGCTGTCTTTCTGATATTTTTCGTTGTAAGGATCCAAGTCAGGCTGAAGCAGTAGAACATTTACTTGTCCGGACGGTTTTTCATCAAAAGAACTATACTTTATTAAAGAAATAATTATCGGCAAAGCAATCCCGAGAAGAACCACTACGGAATTGATGATTAAAGGTTTTCTTTTTCTGCCGGCTTCAAAAATTCTTACAGTGTAAAAAACATATACGTTAATCAATAATATCCAGAAACTTCCTCCGGTTGCACCAAGTGTGTCATACCACTGGATGACTTTCGGATATTCGGAGAACACATTTCCGAGATTCAGCCAAGGCCAGGTCAGTTCCCAGCTCAAATGAAATTTTTCGAAAGCCATCCAAATTGCCACGAAAAAAACCAGCCCCCAATACGTTCCCTGAATTCTTTTATACCAATGATACAGCATAAAAACGATGGAATACAGCATTGAATTCGCCAAAACCGGAATGACCACAGCAAGCAATGCAGGACTTCCGTCCGGGTTTTGAGATCCATAAAGCCAACCGGTGGTGACAATATTCCAAATGATGAAAACCAGATATGAAATGCCAAAAACCGCCAATCCTTTTCTTTTGATTTTCGAGAACTTTGTAATCTCGTGTTCCACCATCAAAAGCGGAACCAATGCAATAAAAATGAAAAACGGGATGCCGTAAGTGGGCCAGGATATGGATAGCAGCAATGCCGAAATCAGCGCAAGTATAATGTATTTCATAAGGCACAGTCCTTTTGGGACGATTTCTGATTTTACAAAAACACAAATTTAATGTTTTAAAATGGATTAGATTTGCACAGAATGTTACGAAAGTCTTACCGATTGCTTATTCTGCCATATACGTTGGTGCTTCTCTATCTGATGCTTTTAGGTTTTGGAAGGGAGCAATATGATGATCATATTGTAAGATTTAGTCCGCTATTCTCGACTTGGCTTTTTGCAAAACAAAGTCTACTTTGGAATAATGAGCAAAGTTTGCTGATTAATATTTTTGGAAATATTCTGCTTTTTGTTCCTTTTGGATTTTTAGGATGGATTTTTCCAAAGTTCAACAATCTGAAAGTCTTGCTTATGAGTTTTCTGTCGGTATTAATTGTTGTCGAAGCCGTTCAATATTTTTCGCGAATGGGCGTTTTTGATGTGGATGATCTTTTATTAAATACGCTTGGCGTGTGTATTGGGTTTTGGCTTTATAAAATAATTATTCAGAAACTTCCAACTTCAGTCTTGTAACATCGAGCTTAAATAATATTCACTTCGCGCTCCAGTTCAATCCCAAATTTTTCCTTCACAGAGTCAATAATCATCGCAGAAAAATCAAAGATTTCTTTTCCTGTGGCATTTCCGGTTTTATTAATAATTACTAATGCCTGTTTTTCGTGTGAAGCTACATTTCCGATTTGTTTTCCTTTCCATCCTGCGTGTTCAATTAGCCATCCTGCAGGAACTTTAACCAATTCTCCTGCCGGATAAGATGGAATTTCGGGAAATTTATTCTGAAGCTCATCAAACTGCTGTTTTGGTATTGTTGGATTTTTGAAGAAACTTCCGGCATTGCCAATGTCGTTAGGATCTGGAAGTTTGCTTTGTCTGATGGCAACCACGGCTTTCGAAACATCCTGAATCGTGGGATTTTCAATACCCAATTTTTCCAGTTCAGATTTTATGGCGCCGTAATCGGTTTTTATTTTATGTCTGCGTGTGGTTAAACAGAATGTCACATCCAAAATCACATATTTGTCTTTGCCTTCCTGTTTGAAAATGGAATCGCGATAACCGAAACGACATTCTTCTTTATCAAAAGTTTCAACAGGATTTGCGGTCTGGTCACGAAGTTTCTCAAGATTCAGAACCCGGCAGTTTACGAAAGTGTCTTTTATTTCTGTTCCGTAGGCACCGATATTCTGCATTGGTGAGGTGCCGACATTTCCCGGAATCAGTGACAGATTTTCAAGTCCGCCATAATTTTTATCCAGACAATACATCACAAACTGATGCCAGTTTTCTCCGGATTTAGCGGTAACCAGCATTTCATCTTCGCTCATCATTTCTTCGGAAATACCTTTCAGATCAAGTTTCACAACCAAACCTTCAAAATCTTTGGTGAAAAGTACATTGCTTCCACCACCCAAAAACATTATCGGCAAAGTTTTAAATTCAGGTAAGGATTGTGTCGCAGGCTCGTTCAGCTTGTTGAATTCCCTGAGGATTTCAAAAAGTTCTTCTTCATTTTTTACTTCTGCGAAATATTTAGCTTTAGCATCAACGCCGAAAGTATTGTACGGTTTCAGCGAGATATTTTCCTGTAGAATCATAATGTGAAATTATAAATGCTAATTTAAAAAAAATAAAAGCCACGAATGCACTATATCTGTGAATTCGTGGCAATGATTTTTAGTAGAATTTATTTTTCTGCTTAAACCACAAAAGATTAAAAAAATCTACTTGTGTAAATGTTTCCAAATATTACGTTTTAAAGTTTAAATAAGTGGAAAACACCTGTTTTCTTCTTTACAAAGTAACTTTAAAAATCTTCAAAAGAAGAAACTTTTGTGGTTTAAAATTTTACAAACCAAACTCTTCCTTATACTTCTGCAGCGCATCGCTTAGGATTTCAGCACTGCGTTTTAAATCATCTTCTTTCAGCACGTAGGCAATACGCACCTGTTTTCTGCCCAGTTCAGGATTACTGTAGAAACCGGTCATTGGTGCAACCATAATCGTTTCGTTATTCAGAGAATATTTTTCAAGAAGCCATTGTGCAAATTTATCCGAATCGTCGATCGGAAGCTCAACTCCACAATAGAAAGCACCGCTAGGTTTTGGGCAAATCACACCCGGAATTGCATTCAGCAAGTCCACCAAAAGGTTTCTTCTTTTTGTGTATTCTTCACGAACGCTCAGGATGTAATCGGTGTCGTTTACGTGTGCTGCAGTTGCTGCAATCTGTCCTAAAAGCACCGGGCTCAATCTTGCCTGAGCGAAAAGAATAGCAGCATTTCTTATTTTTTCGGAACGCGTAATCAAACAGCCGATTCTTACGCCACACATGGAATATCTTTTTGATTCTGAATCAATTACAATCGCATGTTCTTTGAGTTCAGGAAACTCAAGAATAGAATGCGGTGTTTTTCCGTCGTAAACATATTCGCGGTACACTTCATCAGAAATAATAGCAATATCATGTTTCAGAGCAATGTCAGCCAGTTTTGCCAACTCTTCTTTGGTGTAAAGATAACCGGTTGGATTTCCCGGATTACAAATAAGAATTGCTCTTGTTTTATTGGTAATTTTCTTTTCGAATTCTTCAATCGAAGGCAGCGCAAACCCCGTATCAATAGACGAAGGAACTGCAACGACATTCACATTGAAAGTGCTTGCAAAGCCATTGTAATTTGCATAATAGGGCTCCGGAATAATCACTTCGTCGCCATCATCACAAAGTGTTGAAATAGCAAAATTTAGGGCTTCCGAACCACCATTAGTAACAATAAAATTGTTTGTTGTAAGATCGGTAAAACCAAGACCGTGGTAATAGGTTTCCAACGCTTTTCTGTACTCCAGATTTCCTTCAGAAAGTGCATAATCCAGTACTTTCAAATCAATATTTTTAATTGCATTTAAAGCGGTTTCCGGAGTTTCAATATCGGGCTGTCCGATGTTTAGATGATATACTTTTATCCCTTTCTGTTTCGCTTGTAAAGCGTACGGAACCAGTTTTCGAACCGGTGAAGCAGGCATGTGCTGCGCTCTTTCTGAAATTCTTGGCATTTTACTTTCTATTTTTCACAAAAATACAAATTTTTTAGGAGCATTACGCCATGTGCTTCAGTTGAAGTTTTCTACCGGCTTTCCGCTATATCCCCGAAGTTTCGGGGGATGCCGCTGCAATCCGGGCTAGGATTTCGGTCAGTCCTTCAGTTGTCGGAAAGATTTGTCCTTCAAAATAAAATCTGTTTCTAAAAGAAAAATCCTACATTTAAAGTAAATTTCAAAAATGAGAATCGAAGCCGAAAACGTAAAAGATTATCTTGATAAAATCCCTGAAGATCGAAAATCAGCGATGAACAAACTTTACGAAACCATTTCCAAAAATCTTCCGAAAGGTTTTGAAGAAGGCGTCAGCTACGGAATGATGGGTTGGGATGTTCCGCTTTCCATGTATCCTGCTGGTTATCACTGTACTCCGGGACAGCCGTTACCTTTTTTGGGTATGGCGTCGCAGAAAAATTCCATCAACCTGTATCATATGGGGATGTATGCGAAACCGGACCTCCACGATTGGTTTGTGGCCGAATATCCCAAACACTGCAAAAGAAAACTGGATATAGGGAAATCCTGCATCCGTTTCAAAAAACCGGAGGAAATTCCATTCGACCTGATTGGTGAATTGGTGCAGAAGATGTCGCCGGAAGAATGGGTAGAAATTTATGAAAGTAATCTAAAAAAATAAATTCCCGAAATATTAACCTAGCACGTCGTATTGGGATTTTCGTACATGTCGCTTTGGTCTTCAAAAGTGTCGTCCAGACATTGTAAGTCCTTTTCAATCAACAGGAATAGATCCCCTTCTTCTCCGTTGTTCTGATAATCTTTTACCGTAATTTCATCGGTTTCCGTAAGTGTTTCTGATTCATTTTTTGGAAGAACAACTGTAATGCTTCCATTGACAAACGATGCTGAAATAGCATCTGCATTTTCATCTTTCAACAGGGAGTAGGAGAAGAGTTGCTCATTTCCCAAAACGGTTTTTTCATCCACTCTTCCGGTTTCTTTCAGGTTTCTTACGTCGGTTTTCGTCAGTCTGAGTCGGATGCTGTTTCCTTTTATTCTTATTTTCATAATCTTGTTGCTTGTTTCTGGTTTATAGTTACTTGTGTTTTCTCCGTGCTTCGAGCTTCGAACTTCCATCTAAACTATCACTCTTTCTTCTCCACAATAGATATTGCAGCTTCCGTTTTTCAGGAAACCGATCAAAGTCATTCCAAAATCTTCGGCGGTTTCTACGGCAAGCGAACTTGGAGCGCCAATTGCGCATACAATCTGAATTCCCGCCATTGCAGATTTCTGAATGAGTTCGAAACTCGCTCTGCCGCTCAAAAGCAGGATTTTATTTTCTAAACTAAAGTCTTCGTTTTGGGATTTCAGAAGTTCTGCACCAATTAGTTTGTCCAGTGCGTTATGTCTACCGACATCTTCACGAAGTTCGAGCAGATTTCCTTCGGTATCAAAAAGGGCAGAAGCGTGAATTCCACCGGTAGATTCAAATGTTTTTTGCGCGACACGGAGTTGATCCGGCAATCCAAAAATGTGTTTGATATCCACTGAGATTTTCTCCTTTTTTAATGGGATTTTACAAACCTGCTTAATCGCTTCAATGCTTTCTTTTCCGCAAACGCCGCAACTGCTGGTGGTGTAGAAATTGCGTTTCAGTTTTTCAAGGTCTGCATTAAAATCTGGATGTAAGTTGACGGTGATTTTATTGTCCAGAAAGCTCGAAGATGCCTTTTCAGCAAGATTTTGTCGTGAATGAATGATTCCTTCTGTAAACAGAAATCCAACGGCGAGTTCCTCATCGTTTCCCGGGGTTCTCATCGTTACGGAGACCGGAGAAGTTTGTCCGTCTTGACCTGATTTCAGTGAAATTTCAAGCGGTTCTTCAATGGCGAGCACATCACTTTTGTGGAAACTGTCGCTCCCAAAATCCTTTACCTTCTTTATTTGAACTTCTTTAATCATATTAAGAAATCACCTTCAATCATTTGCCATAAATAATCACGAGTTAAATTTAAGGAAATCTTCTTTATGATTGATATTGGTAAGAAAATCGGTGTTAGATACTCTTACCTTCTTTGTATTAATCTGCTTCAGAAATTGATTGATCGAATTTCCACCGTTTTTAAAAAAATCCTGAAGTTTAGCCGTTGCATTTTCTTCAATAATGGAAATCAGAGGCTCTGTAAATCCGTTTTTTTCAAAACAAACCGCATCAAAGTTTTCTTCTCTGGCATTAAAAAGTGTCACCAAATGTCGGGTTTCCAAATAAGGATAATCGATGCCTAGGACAAAAAATCCGGTGTTTGAAAATTTTTCATTGGCACTCATCAGTCCGGTAAACGGACCATTGTTTTTGAAACGCCCTGCATCCAAAATGAAACTCCCTTCTTCCTTTGAAGCCCAGTTTTTCCACTGTACATTATTGACGGAAACAGCAACTTCATTACAAAACGGATCAAGCATTCTTCTGATTTTCTTCCACTGAATTTCGTTGGAATATTTCAGCAAGGCTTTGTCGGATTCCATGCGTTTGCTTCTACCACCGCACAGAACAAGACCTTTCAACGGTTGCAGCTCTTGGTTTTTGAAGAAATTCTTAGGAAGAATTTTCACTTTTTTCAGGTCATATTTTTCAATGAATTCTTCCACCATAAAATCTCTGAGCACAAAAAGCAGATTTGGTTTTTCATCAGAATATTCTTTGAAAAGTTTCAATAACAACTGGTGAAACCCTTTTTCTTTCCTGATTTCCAAAGGACCGATTTCATCAATAACCAACCATTTCTTATCTGATTGAAACTGTCTGTAAATTTCAATTTCAGCCCATTCAAAAACTTTCGGATTGAAATTATGTTTGCCGATTTCAAGACCTTCATTCTTCGTTTCCATCGGTTGAGTTTCTCCGGTTTCAATATTCTGAAAATGGCGTTCACTATTAATTAATGGAGATAAAAATCCTGTAATTCCGACGTTATGCTTCACCCATTCTTTGAGTGTGGTCGTTTTGCCGATGCCGATTTCATCCGAGAATATGAAGATACTTTTCATTGATAAATTTCTGATTTACAGCTTGGATTCATTTTGATGATAAAGCGCCAGCGCCATCCAGGTAAGCACAAATTTTCTGAGTTTTCTGTAGTTTGAAGTTTCTTGCGAGGCAATTATTCTTGCTTTTCCGGCATAGCTTTTAAATTCCGGCACAAATTCCAGAACATTGTTGAGTTGCTTTTGTTTTTTCAGTTTCTGCGAATCTTTCCATCTTCCCAGAAGATATTTGAATAAGGGATTTACAACGAAAAATAACAGTGCAATGGCTCCTAAAGTCCGGAGCAGCGCATACATTGCCTTATTGAGCGAACCCGAAAATACGAAAACCGTCACAATGAAAAACAGAATAAAAGCCAATCCGATAAATCTGGTTTTGCTTTTCCGTTTTTTGGGAGTGCTGTTGGTTTCGTCAAAATCTATAGTTTCATCACGAATTTGCAACGCTTCTTTCTGAATGGCTTCCGGAAGTTTTACAGCCGAAATTCCCGCCAAAATTCCACCGATGAGGTATGCGAAGCAGTAGATGCCGACAATCAGCCACGGCAAATGAACGAGACTTTGCATATTGAACTGCTTTGCCAAGCCCTGAAAAAATTCCTGAAAAGCTTCCCAAATATTCACTCCGAAAATCAGAACCATCATCAGAAGTTTCTGTAAAGCGCTTTCAAGCAGCGCGATGATTCCGTATAGAACCGCCGAAAAATTACTGACTTTAAACAAGGAATAAATCACTCCGCCAATTACCCCCTGAAACATCACCGCAACATACGCGGTGAAAGGCGAGTGCGGACTTGCGATGGCTTTAATCAGAATGACAATCAGCGTTGCCTGAAGTATGGCTCTGAATTTTTTTTCTGAATTAAGAGCAATAAAACTTACAATCATCACGGCAAAACTGCCGAGAATAAGCCCGGTGAAAGGCAGTTTCATTGCGTGAAAAATTCCGCCCAAACCACTTTCGCTGACCGCCCAAAGAGCCGTGAGTTTGGTGATGAGATTGCTGCTCGATATGTTTTTTTGGTTGGTCATTTTATAAAGAAAGCATCTAGAATTCTAAATGCCTTCGTTTTTTTTTCATTTTATTAATAAATGGCTTCAAGCTTCGTGTCTCCGGCTTCCAGCACTATATTCTTTCAATATCGGCACCTAAAGCTCGTAGTCGGCCATCGATATTTTCGTAACCACGGTCGATCTGTTCAATATTATGAATGATGGATTTTCCTTCGGCAGAAAGTGCGGCAATCAGCAAAGCGTTTCCGGCTCTGATGTCAGTTGAAGTCATCGTTGTTCCGCGAAGCGGGAATTCGTGATTCAATCCAACAACTGTTGCTCTGTGCGGATCGCAAAGAATAATCTGTGCTCCCATATCAATCAGTTTATCCACGAAAAATAATCTCGATTCAAACATTTTTTGATGAATCAGAACTGTTCCTTTTGCCTGTGTTGCCACCACCAAAACGATGGAAAGCAAATCCGGAGTGAAGCCCGGCCACGGCGCATCGGAAACCGTGAGAATGGAACCGTCGATAAACTTCTGAATTTTATAATTTTCCTGTGCCGGAATATAAATATCGTCTCCGCTTTGTTCAAGCTGAATTCCCAATTTTCTGAATGTATTTGGAATAACACCCAACTGATTCCAGTTGACATTTTTGATGGTGATTTCGGATTTCGTCATGGCTGCCATTCCAATCCACGAACCGATTTCCACCATGTCCGGCAGCATCATATGTTCTGTTCCGTGAAGTTCTGTAACGCCTTCAATAGTCAGTAAATTCGAACCGATTCCGGAAATCTGTGCACCCATTCGGTTCAGCATTTTACACAGTTGCTGCAGATAAGGTTCACATGCGGCGTTGTAAATTCTGGTTTTTCCTTTGGCCAAAACTGCTGCCATCACGATGTTGGCGGTTCCGGTTACAGATGCTTCTTCCAGCAGAATAAATTTACCTGTAAGCTCCTTGGCTTTCAGCGAATAGAAATGCTCTTCTTCATCATACGAAAACTCTGCGCCTAATTCTACAAACCCTTGGAAATGAGTATCCAACCTTCTTCTTCCGATTTTATCGCCTCCCGGTGTTGGCATACATGCCTCCCCAAATCTTGCCAGCATCGGGCCGAGCAGCATGATGGAACCTCTCAGTTTCGCGCCGTCTTTCTTAAATTCTTTAGATTTTATATAATCGAAATTGATATCATCCGCCTTAAAAGTATAATCGCCGTGTCCGTTTTTCGTAATTTTCACCCCGAAATCTCCAAGGATTTCTATCAGGCGGTTCACATCGTGGATATCGGGAATGTTTTTTACCCGCACTTCCTCGCCGGTTAGCAGCACCGCACATAAAATCTGTAATGCTTCATTTTTTGCTCCCTGTGGCGTAATGTCGCCGTGAAGTCTTTTTCCTCCTCTGATTTGGAATATTCCACTCATTATTTTCTGCGGTTTTTATTTTGATTGTTTCTCTGCCTGTTTCTGTTCTGATTTTGGCTTTGATTTTTCTGCTGACCTTTGTTTTTATTGACGTGATAAATTTTACTTTTTTCAAGCGAATCGATACTGGTAAGATCTAAACGGTCTTCTGAAAGCTCCTTTAAATGTCTGAAAATCACATCATCCGTAACGTGTTCTTTGTTGTAGATGTTGTAGGATTTCTTCATGTTGTTGGCAATCACTTCAATCAGCGCTTCCTTTTCTTCGCCATCTTCCTGCTGTATTGCAAGTTCAATCAGCTGAAGAATACTCTTGCCATAGAATTTAAAATCGCCCTGAAGTTTAGGATATTCCATTTTCTTTGGCTTAATCATTCTTTCTCCTTTTGGCGGAATCGGATACGGAGAATCTACATCCAAATCGAAATCGGCGAGTATAAAAAGATGGTCCCAAAGTTTGTGTTTATAGTTGTCCTCATCCCGAAGTTGCGGATTGCGCTGCCCCATAAAATCGATGATTGCATGCGCCATTTCATTACGTTCTTCCTTGGTTGGAAGTTCGCGGCAACGCTCTACCAACTGCTGTATGATGCGGCCGTATTCCGGCATATATAGAGGATTTCTTTCTGTATTGTATTCCATATCTGCAAATATAGTGGATTTGGGCATTGTTTCTTTATTATTAAAAAGTTAATCGACGAATTTCTTGCGTTCTTTTTCCGTAGGAACAAAACATTTTTGAGAACTCAGTTTGTCTCTGTTTTTAGCAATTTTATCATAAATCGAATCCGATAGAAATCTTGGAAGAATATTCAAATTAGCCAAAAGCGCATGCTTACCTCCAAGAATTTTTGCAATTTTTGAAACTGCCTCCGATTTTACGAGGTAAAAAGAATTTGGCTTCCAAAGATAAAGCGTATTGAACTGATTGCGGTCCAGATTTCTCTGCCATAAAAACTGTTGTCCGAAATTAGATTGCAAAGCAGAAAATCTGAACTGATCTTTTTTATCGTTTTTAATAATCCATTTCACCCAGTAGTTGCAAAAACCACAGTCGCCGTCGTAAAAAACGTAATATTTGGTTTCGTCTGTCAAAATTATGTATTAATTTTCTGTAGGAAGATTGTGTGATGCGCGGGTTTCAGATTCTATTTTTCTGAAATAATCGATAATCATCTGTCTTTCTTCCTGTGTAAGTTTAGCTTCAGGATGTGCCAAAAGATATGATTCCATCGGCATTTCTCCGGTTTCAACCATTTCAACCGCTTCTGCCAGTTTGTGGGCCTGTCTTTTCGGTTCATAAGTTGCAAAAGTTGAGAAATTGAGTTTTGTTCGACCTTCGTCGATATGGCTTTTCAGGAACCACGCAACCGGCTGAACATTTGAATACCAGGGATATTTCGTTTCGTTGCTGTGGCAATCGTAGCAGGACGCTCTGATTTTCGAAGCCACATTTTCCGGAGTATTTTTTATGGTTAGGAAATCCATTCCCTCATTTACCGGCGGATTAGTTTTGTCAATTCTAAAAAACTGAATGATGACGAATAATACTGCTAAAATGATGAGGATTTTTTTCATAGCATTTTTTTTAACAGTGTGAATTTACAAAAAAACATTTAGCTAATTTTCAAAATATTATCTTTGCAAAAATTTTTTGGGCTCGGAAAGTCCGGGTAACCCATTCTTAACTAAAGGATTCCGTCAGATTTTAGCAGTGTTTTACCACTCTGAGCGGAATCGAAGAGAAAATTTATGAGCAATATTGTCGCAATCGTTGGGCGTCCCAACGTAGGAAAATCAACACTTTTTAACAGACTTCTCGAGAAAAGAGAGGCTATCGTAGATTCAACCGCCGGAGTTACCCGCGACCGTCATTACGGGAAATCGGACTGGAATGGCGTAGAGTTCACCGTTATCGACACCGGAGGTTACGAAGTAAACACAGAAGATATTTTTCAGGAGGAAATCTCCAAACAGGTACAGTTGGCTATTGATGAGGCCACTTCCATCATCTTCATGCTGAATGTAGAAGAAGGACTTACAGACACCGATAAGGAAATGTACGAGATGCTTCGCCGTTCACAAAAACCAACGTATATAGTGGTTAATAAAGTGGATTCTGCTAAAGAAGAACTTGCAGCTACCGAATTTTATTCATTAGGAATTGAAAAGTATTACACCATGTCTTCGGCTACCGGTTCCGGAACAGGAGAATTGCTGGATGATATTGTAAAAGACTTCCCTAATAAAGAATACAAAGATCCATTCGAAGGACTGCCAAGAATAACTATCGCCGGAAGACCAAATGTTGGGAAATCAACTTTAACCAATGCACTTCTGGATAACGAGAGAAATATCGTGACCGATATCGCCGGAACAACCAGGGATTCCATCGAAACGCTTTACAATAAATTCGGGCACGAATTTGTGTTGGTAGATACTGCCGGAATGCGCCGTAAATCCCGTGTGAGTGAAGATTTGGAGTTTTACTCGGTAATGCGTTCTGTTCGTGCGATTGAAAATTCCGATGTGGTGATTATCATGGTTGATGCTACGCAGGGTTGGGAATCTCAGGACATGAATATTTTTGGAATTGCACAAAAAAACAGAAAAGGAATTGTAATTCTTGTCAATAAATGGGATTTGGTGGAAGACAAGAAAACCAATACCATGCGTGATTTCGAAGCTGCCATTAAAAACAAAATCGGAATGTTTACCGATATTCCCGTGCTTTTTGTCTCGGCTTTAACGAAGCAAAGAATCCTGAAAGCCGTAGATAGCGCAATGGAGGTTTACGAAAACAGAAAGAAAAAAATCAAAACTTCTAAACTGAATGAAGTGATGTTGCCGATTTTCGAAAACAGTCCGCCACCTGCTCTCAAAGGGAAATATATCAAAATAAAATACTGTGTACAGTTGGGAACGCCTTCACCGCAGTTCGTATTTTTCTGTAACCTTCCACAATATGTGAAAGATCCGTACAAACGCTTTACAGAAAACCAATTGAGAAAGCATTTTGGATTTACGGGAGTTCCTATTGAAATTTATTTCAGACAGAAATAGTTTAAACTGTAAAAGCCGGCAAAAATTTTCAAGTTTATTAGTAAATTTGCTTAGAAGCATAAACAATATGGTAACAATTCTTTCCAACCAATTCTCGCTCGTTAATTCTTGGATCAACGATTTAAGAAATATTGAAGTTCAGCAGGACCGCATGAAGTTTCGCAGAAATATGGAACGGATTGGCGAAATTGCAGCTTTTGAAATCTCTAAAGGTTTGGATCAGAAAGAATTGGAAATTCAGTCGCCTTTAGATAAAATCAGAGTTAAAGAAATTGCGGTGCAGCCGGTGATTACTACGATTTTACGTGCAGGAGTTCCTTTGTTTCAAGGGATTTTAAATTATTTTGATAAAGCCGATTGCGGATTCGTTGCTGCTTACAGAAAGCACGATGCCAACGATTATTTTTCCATCAAGCAGGATTATTTAACCTGCCCGAATATCGATAGCAGACCTTTAATCGTAGCAGATCCGATGATGGCCACCGGTGCGAGTTTAATTGAAGCTTTGAAAGATTTATTAAATCACGGAAAGCCAACTCAACTTCATATTGTTGCGGCCATTGCATCAAAAATCGGAGTGGAAACATTGCAAAATGCTTATCCGGAAGCGCATATCTGGATTGGTGCTGTGGACGAAAACCTGACTTCAAAAGGGTATATCACGCCCGGTTTAGGCGATGCCGGTGATTTAAGTTATGGTGAAAAACTTCAACGGTAATTTTATTAAAATGAAGAATATACTTTCGGTAATATTGGTTTTGTAGGGTGTTTATATGATTTACCTTGGCGTAAAAGGTGGAATACAGCCGCCAACGGTTACCGGCATTGGTTTCATAGTGATTGCTGCACTTTTTTATTTTGGGAAAAAGCAAGATTAGTCTACAGCCATTACCAACACGCTCACTTTATTATTCCCAGATTTCAAAATTTCCCACGCTGCGGAGCTCATTGTGCTTCCTGTGGTAAAAACATCATCGATTAAAAGTATATGTTGGTTCTCGATTTTTCTGTTTAAAGAAAACTGATTCTGAACTTTTGCGCGGTCTTCACGGTCTTTTAGCGCTTGTGCCTTTTTATAGTAATTCTGTTCCAGTAAATCGTGTTCGTAAGGAATATAAAAATGTTCCGAAAGTTTTTCTGTAAATAAATGCAGCTGATTGTAACCTCTTTTTCTCTGCTTTTTGGGATGAAGCGGAATAGAAACCAGCAAATCCGGTTTACTGTTTTTGAAGTCTAATCTGTTGATAATCCACTCAGAAAGAATCTTTCCAATCTTTTCTCTTCCTCTGTATTTAAGGTCGTGAACAATTTTTCTGGCTAAGCTTTCCTTCTCAAACTGCATTAATGCATAAGCGTTTTCGGTAGGGAAAAGAAGGTTGCATTTTTGCTTCATCAAATGCTCTTCGTCAAAATTCCAATGTGTGAAATGAATTTGCTCAAAACAAGGCTCACAAACTACATTGTGATTTGGAATCATGGTGTTGCAGTTTAAACATCGTTCCGGAAAAAGTACATCGAGCAGCATCTTTTAAAGATACTGAAACATTTTTATATGAATTTTTTTCTGATTTTTTCAATCAAACGTTTCATTTCCTCATTGGAGTTTTCTTTCTCAATCCTCACCGGAGGTGCAATTCTCACTTCGCAATCACTGATGCTGCAGGTTTCGCAGGTTACACCAACATTTACCGTTTCAACGCTTTCGCTTTTAGCAAATTTTATTTTCTTTAATGAGTTTGGATTCAGTTGAATGCCAAGGCAATAGCTTCGGTTGGTTCCGTCTGAAAAAGGATTTTTATGCGACGTGGAAATCACCAGATAAGAAAGTCCGCTATCCTTATAATGTGAAATTTGTGCTCCAGTAATCTTCTCATTTTCTTTCAGATTTACGAGATTTTTCACTGCAATCCAGCGTCTGCAATAATGTTCGTTGGTTGAATTGGCGTGAGGCGCCTGTTGTTGATTGAGGTGCAATTCCTTAATAATCTGTATTTTATCTGAATTTTTCTTTTTGGTAAAGCATAGATAAAATAAGTCTTTCAAGCCAAATTCCTGAGGAAGAATATTGGTTAAACGGTAGTAAAATGTCTCCGGGGAATTGGTGAACTGGTCGATCAGTTTTTCAAAATGCGAAGCTTTCCAATCAGTTTTCTGGAAGAAATCCTGAACTTCTTCAGTAAGTTCTTCTTTTTGTATCAGTAGGCAGCCTGCAAAATAAGAGGCGTAATAATTGTTTACCAATTCCTCAAAACTTGAAAAATCCAACCACGAATAGGTGTTCGGTCTTGAGTTGGTTTCTAAAACGTTAAAACCAATTTCTTTTGCCAGGATAAAAACCTTCTGATTATCGTCTAATAATTGATTTAAAACCAGTGTTTTGTTCTCCGGAATAAACAATGAACGTAATTTTTTGAGTGCTCCGAATTTTTCAAAATCTTCTGAAACGATCGTGTATTCAAATTTTTCTAAAAGAATTTTTTCTAAATCGGGATGTGTGATTTCCTTGCCGTGAAAAAGACGGTGTTCTTCTGCAAAAGATTTTGCGCTTTCTTCAATATCCGGAAAGTAATTATCCTGCAGTTCCTGAAATGAGCGCAATACCGCAAAATAAAAATGGTCTTTTCCAAGGTTATAGTTTTGCGAAATTTCAATCAGTGCATTGATAAAAGCGGTTACCTTTTTCGGCGCATCACTGATGATGGAGATGAGGTTGTTTCTGTTAATTCCAAAAAGCTCCAAAGGAATTTCTTTAAAGAAATCCGATTTCAAAATCTCTGAAACAGGAGCGAGACTCTTGTCCAGTTTTGTTGAAACCAGATCGTCGAATTTACATTCCAGAATTTCTGAAAGCTGAAGGATCTTGTCGTGTTTTGGATATTTTTTTCCGTTTTCAATTTCATTTAAATATGACTTTGAAAGTCCGGTTTTATTGGCCAATTCCTGCAGTGACCAGTTTTTCTTTTGTCGCTGCTGTTTCAGTTTCAGTCCGAAGACGGTTTTAATATAATCGCTTTCTGATGTCATTAGAGATACTTGTTATGAGTTTCGGATTTGCGGCGTGTTAGAGGATTTAGATTTCTTTTTCCGCACATTGAACAAATTTAAAATCATTCTAAATAACCCGAAACTTCCGATGAATACAAATGTAAATAAAAAATAGCGATTGTTCGCATAATAATTATTAAAAATAATTAGCGAACGTTCGCTCATAGTGAAAATATTTTTTGTAAGTTTGTCATGTCAAATCACAAAATATAATATGGAAACGGTTACTCAAATGAAAATTACAGCGCTGAACCAGCATCCCGAAGTATTTACTCCGGAGTTGGTCGCATTTCTTACGGAACTTCACCAGAATTTCAATGCAAGAAGGTTGGAACTTTTAGAAAACAGAACCAAAGTTCAGGAGGAATTCAATAAAGGTAATCTCCCAACTTTTCCCGCAGAAACAGCAGATGTAAGAAACGGGACTTGGGTTTGTAATCCTCTTCCGAAGGATTTATTAGACAGACGCGTGGAAATCACTGGACCGGTGGACAGAAAAATGGTGATTAATGCACTGAATTCAGGATCATCAACTTTTATGGCGGATTTTGAAGACAGTAATTCACCAACTTGGGAAAACTGTATGGAAGGGCAAATCAACCTTACAGATGCCATTAATAAAACCATTTCTTTCGAAAATGAAGTGGGTAAAAAATATCAGCTGAATGATAAAACTGCGGTGCTTTTGGTTCGCCCAAGAGGTTTGCATCTGGATGAAAAAAATATTGAATTTGATGGCCAAAGAGCATCCGGATCGTTGGTTGATTTTGGAATTTATTTCTTCAGAAATGCAAAACAACTGATTGAAAATGGTCACGGTCCGTATTTTTATTTGCCAAAATTGGAGCATTATACGGAAGCAAGATGGTGGAACGATGTGTTTGTGTTTTCACAAAAATATCTTGGAATTCCACAGGGAACCATCAAAGCAACAGTGCTTATCGAAACCATTACGGCATCTTTTCAGCTGGATGAAATCTTGTATGAACTGAAAGAACACAGTTCCGGACTGAATTGCGGACGTTGGGATTATATCTTCTCCTACATCAAAAAATTCAGAAATCTTCCTGAGTTTTTGGTTCCGGACAGAGATCAGGTAACGATGACTTCGCCGTTTATGAGTGCTTATTCCAAGAGAGTAATTCAGGCGTGTCACAGAAGAGGCGTTCACGCAATGGGAGGAATGGCAGCGCAAATTCCTGTGAAAAATAATGAGGAAGAAAATGAAATTGCTTACGCAAAAGTGCGTGCTGATAAAGAACGTGAAGTAAAAAATGGTCACGACGGAACTTGGGTTGCGCATCCGGGATTGGTGCCTGTAGCAATGCAGATTTTCAATGAGTTTATGCCAACGCCGAATCAGATTGATAAAAAATTCGAAGAATATCAAATTTCTGAAGCCGATCTTCTTGAAATCCCGAAAGGAACCATCACTGAAAAAGGGGTTAGAAAAAACATCAATGTTGGAATCCTGTATATCGAATCGTGGTTGATGGGCACCGGAGCAGCAGCACTTTATAATTTGATGGAAGATGCGGCAACAGCAGAAATTTCACGAACTCAGGTTTGGCAATGGCTTAAAAACAAAGCAAAATTGGATGATGGCAGAATCATAACTAAAGATTTAGTTTTGGAATGGCAGAAAGAAGAACTTGAAAACATAAAAGAATATGTGGGTGCAGACCGCTACGAAAACGGCAGATTCGAACTGGCAACGGAACTGTTTGAAGAACTGGTTTTCGATGAAAACTTCCAGGAATTTTTAACCTTAAAAGCATACAATTACATTTAATCGAGTTACGGGATACGGGTTTCGGAGTATCTCGTATCCCGCACCACGAATCTCGAATCAAAAAAAATAATTCAAAATCCAAAATATCATGAGCAAAAAAGAACAAATCCAGCAACTGGAACAGGAATGGGCAGAAAACCCAAGATGGAAAGGTGTTACAAGACCTTATACCGCAGAAGACGTTTTAAAACTTCGCGGAAGCTATAAACTAGACTACAGCATCGCCAGAATGATGTCTGAAACCCTTTGGAATAAACTGAACAATCAGGATTTCGTGGCCGGACTTGGTGCATTAACAGGAAACCAGGCAGTGCAGGAAGTGGATGCCGGACTTGAGGCGATTTATCTTTCAGGATGGCAGGTTGCGGCAGATGCCAATCTTTCCGGCGAAATGTATCCGGATCAATCATTATATCCTGCAAACTCGGTTCCTGCAGTGGTAAAAAGAATTAACAATGCACTTCTTAGAGCAGACCAAATTCAGTCGGTAAATGAAGTGGATGAGGTGAACAGAAAGAATTATCTGGTTCCAATCGTTGCCGATGCAGAAGCAGGTTTCGGAGGAAATCTTAATGCGTTCGAACTGATGAAGCAGATGATTGAAAGTGGTGCAGCAGGGGTTCACTTCGAAGATCAGTTGTCTTCTGCTAAAAAATGCGGTCACCTTGGAGGTAAAGTTTTGGTTCCGACTCAGGAGGCGATCAACAAACTGATTGCGGCTCGTTTGGCGGCTGACGTTTGTGGAGTTCCAACGGTTTTGGTAGCAAGAACCGATGCAGATGCAGCAGATTTATTAACTTCTGATATTGATGAAAGAGATCATAAATTCATTAAAGGAGAGAGAACTTCCGAAGGCTTCTATTATGTGAACAACGGCGTTGAACAGGGCATCGACAGAGGTCTTTCTTACGCACCTTACGCAGATTTGATCTGGATGGAAACTTCAAATCCTGATTTGGATTATGCAAGAAAATTTGCTGAAGGCATCCACGCGAAATATCCTGGAAAAATGTTGGCATATAACTGTTCTCCATCGTTCAACTGGGCAGCAAAACTTTCTGTTGCTGAAATGGAAACATTCCGTGAAGAGTTGGCGAAAATGGGTTACAAATTCCAATTCATCACACTGGCAGGATTCCACGCACTGAACACTTCGATGTTCGAATTGGCTTCTGCTTACAAAGAAAGAGGAATGGCAGGTTACAGCGAACTTCAGGAAAGAGAATTTGCGTTACAGGCAAAAGGTTTCCGCGCAGTGAAACACCAAAGCTTCGTAGGAACCGGATATTTCGATACAGTTCAGACCGTAGTAACTTCAGGAAATGCTTCTACAACGGCGTTGGCAGGTTCTACGGAAGAGGAGCAATTCCATTAATTCTAATCCATATTTTTAATTTGTTGTTTGAAAGAAAGCCTTTCCGAATTTTCGGAAAGGCTTTTTATTTAATAAACCAGTTGTGCATTTAGGATTTTTTTGAGACGCAAAGATTTTAAATGATTTATTTAATCTTTAAGCTAGCAAAGATGACGAATAAATTCGTCGCGAAGCATTCGCTTGGTCAAATTCGCTAGCGAATTATTTCTTTGCTTTCTAAAAATTTTAGATTCAATTTAGAAACTTTGCGTTTTAAAAATATAAAACAGTTGTTACTAACTATTTATATTAAATGTGATTGATGATGCCTAAATGCACAACAGGTTTAATAATAATTTTTAGGGATTATTTCCCCAATAAATATTTATTAAAATGCTCCAGAATTCTCCGGTATTCATCCACCCACGAATAATTTTCTCTAAAACCGTGCGCTTCAACAGGGTAAGAAGCCAAATCCCAATTGGTTTTTCCTAATTCAATAAAACGCTGCTGCAGTCTCACAATATCTTTGTATTCCACATTATCATCCACAATTCCGTGAAGCATCAAAAGGTTGTCTTTCAAATTAGCAGCAAAATAAATAGGCGAAGATTTTTTGTAAGCTTCGGGATCGGTTTCCGGAAAGTTAAGAATGTTTCCGGTATAGCCGTGGTTGTAATGCGCCCAATCGGTAACGGAACGCAGTGCAGCGCCGGCCTTAAATTCTCCCGGTTCTGTAAGTAGTGCCATCAGTGTGATAAAACCGCCATAACTGCCACCATATATACCAACTTTATCAGGATTTATTCCATAATTATTTACTAAAAGATTCTTCCCGTCGATATGATCCGAAAGATCTTTTCCGCCCATAAATCTGTAAATTCCGGTTCTTACATCTCTTCCGTAGCCGTCACTTGCCCGATAATCGATATCCAAAACCGTGTATCCCAAATCTGTAAGCATGTTATGGAACATATATTCGCGGTGGTAATTGCTCCACCAATTATGGGCATTTTGCAGATATCCGGCTCCGTGAACGAAAATAACCGCAGCAGAATTTTTTACTTCAGATTTTGGCTGATAGATTCTTGCATAAACTTTCTGTCCGTCCTGAGCATTAAAAGTGATGACTTCCGGTTCGCGCCACTGATAATTCTTAAAATCGCCGGTTGTTGATTGTGTAATCTGTTGAAGTTTTGGTTTTGAAGAATTTTCGGCAATATAAAGTTCCCAAGGTTTATTTTTGAAAGAATAACGAACCAAAAGTTTCTTCTCATCAGGCGACAGACTGACTTCGTGTGAGCCTGCGTCCGTCAGTAATGGAATCATTTTACCGCCACTTGCCGCAATCTTATAAAACTCACGGTTTCCGGGATGTGTAGTGTTGGTAGTGAGATAGAAGGTTTTTTTGTCCTTGGAAAGTTCAGCCGAACGAACCTCCCAGTTCCCTGAAGTTAAAGTATTTCTGGCTTTTGTTTTCAGATTATAGGTGTAAAGATGTGAATGTCCTGTTTTTTCAGACTGATAATAAAGTGTTGCTTCATCTGCCAAAAATCCGATGTTTCCCGTTCCGAAAGACCACGAAGGAATTCCGGGGCCGCCAATCCAAGCTTCGTCGTGCTGATGATCGATTTCTTCAAAACTTCCGTCATTCAGATTTAAAGAAATCAGCCAACGGTCTTTATTATCCTGAGTTCTAATATCTACAACCGCAAAATTTCCGTCTTTGCTGTAAACGGTGCGCCCAAATGACAGATAACGCTCATCTTTTTTGGATTTGTCATCTGCTTTTTCATCTTTTTTATTTTCTTCAAAATGTCTTGGTTGAACATTCAATCCACTTAAATTCTTGAAATCAGCAAAATAAACGGTGTCTTTTTCAGCATTATAAATACCAAGTCTTGTTGGGAAAAGATTCTTTACTGAAACTTTCTGTTTAATGGTTCTCGATTCGTTGTAACCGTCGTTGGTAATGAAAACCGGCATCAGCTCGTTTTTGGCTTTCGGTCGTGTGCCTTCTACGAACGTTACAAATTTTTCATTCGGATTTGCCGAAAGATTGAAGAAATCTTTTCCTGTTCCGAATGGTTTTGGTAAAGTTTTCTTCACCTTTTTTGCTCTTGCTTCGCGCCAGTTTTTTCGGGTTTCCTGATCCTGAATATATTCGAATAACTCTTTTTGTTGAGTTTTTAAAAAGTCGTCTTCCGGTTTTGGTTTTTCTTCATTTTTTGTTTTCGAAAAATTGGTCAGTTGCAACAAACTTCCTTCCGAAGAATTTAGTTTAAAAATATTTCCGCTCTGCTCAAAGAAAATGACTCCCGGTGTTTTTCCCAACTGAAGATTCATAACCGGAAAAGCATTCTGAAAAATTCTTTTCTTAATATTGGTTTTTGGATGATAAGACCAAACTGCCCCTCCCGAAATATAATAGTAGGTTTGGTAGTCGTTGGTTTGAAACCTGCTGCTGTAAAACTGCTCGTCTTCCGGCGTTGCAGGAAGCGGTTCTTTCATTCCCTTTTTCCAGTAATGCATGGTTTTTCCGGGTTCGTTTTTCGGATTCCAGTCGAAATAAACGGTTTCATTGTCAAAACCCCAGACTGCATTTTCCGGTTGAAATCCCACGAACTCTTCCCCTTTCATAATATCCTCAAGTTTTAAGACGGAAGTTTGGGCAAGAATTAAAGTGGTAAACAGAATCGTAGCAAAAGACAGAATTTTTTTCATAGATAAAATTTTTCGGAAGAACCAAATATAAATATTTTAAAAAGAAAAAAGCCCCGCATTTGCGAGGCCTGTGATTATAATTTGATTTTAATTTTCTTTTCTTTTCCGCTGTTCCATTTTACCGGTATTTTTACTTTTCCGTTTTGGTAGGTGTATTTTAAACGTTTCCAACCCGTTTTTACCGATTTTGGTTGTTTTGGAAGATGAAGAATATTCAGTTCTATAGTTTTATCGGAAGCTGAAAAAAGATCTCCAAGTTCTGATTCCATTTCGAAAATAACTCTGTTTTTCACGAATTCAGCTTCAAATTCCATTTCTTCGTATTGTTCTGCTTTCTCCGCATTGTTCAGCAATCCGTCGTCATTATACAGTTTTGCTTTGGATTTGTTTACTGATGAATCGTAGTAATAATTCAGAATTAAATCGTTTCCGGTGTATTCCTTAGTGCTCTGCATTGGTTTGGCTAAAGGAATAATGGCACCGCCTCTTACAAAAGTCGGAATGTATTCTTCGTGTGTTTTTACTGTTTTGAAATTTCCTCCGGAATATTTTTCTCCGGTATAGAAATCATACCAGTTGGATTTGGCAGGAAAATAAACGTTCTGTTCTTTCTTACCTGCTTCCACGATTGGTGAAACCAAGAAATCGTTGCCCCATAAATAGGAATCGGCATAGGCGAAAAGTTCTTTATTATCCGGTTCTTCAAAGAAAAGTGGCTTCATCAGAGGTGTTCCGTCGTCAGAATTTTCATAAATTAACTGATAATTATATGGCAGCATCTGATAGCGCAGCTCAATCGCTTTCTTGGATAATTGTTTTGTTTTTTCATTTCTAAAAACCGGTTCGCTTGGAACGGCATCTCCGGCGTGCGGACGGTAAATTGGTTGGAAAACACCGTATTGCAGCCAACGCACATACAGTTCGTCATCAAAATGGTCTCCGGCAAAACCACCCAAATCACTTCCCATGAATGCAATTCCCTGCATTCCCATTTGTAGTGAAATTTCAGGTTGCGATTTCAGTCCGCCCCAACTTCGGCCAACATCTCCTGTCCAAGGCACAATTCCGTAACGCTGAGAACCGGAATAACCCGCGCGCATCAGAATAAACGGACGAAGTTTTGAGTTGAATGAATGAAAAGCATCCTGCACCAGTCGCGCCCAATCGTGGCCGTAAATATTATGCACTTCGTCGGCCGTTCCATTGGCGTGAACGACTGTAGAAGGATGTGCTTCCGGTTCGCCGAGATCGCCCCAAATTCCGGTAACGTTCATTTTCAGAAGATCGGTGTAAATATCTTTAAACCAACTGTATCCTTTAGGGTCGTAGATGTCGATAATCCCTCCGGTTCCGAAATAGAAATCAAACGTGTGTGCTTCGCCTTTATCATTCTTTCCTAATATTCTTTTTTGAATGGCTTCATCCCATTTTTTAGAAGTTTTCAGCACGAAAGGCTCTGTAATCAAAATGGTTTCGACATTATTTTTACGGAGGTCATCCACCATTTTTTGAGGTTGTGGAAAGGTTTCTTTATCAAATTCAAAATTTCCTAAGGTTCCCTGAATTTCTTTCCCAAACCAATATAAATCGATAATCACCGCATCCACAGGAATTTTTTCATCCCTGAATTTCTGAATGGTCTCTACTGTTTCTTTCTGCGAACGGTAACCAAATCTGCTCGAGAAATTTCCGAGCGCCCAGCGAGGAAGCATCGGCTGTTTTCCGGTGAGGTCGGTATAATTTTCAATGAGTTTTTCCCAGTTTTTTCCGGTTACGACCTGATAAACTTTCCTTCCGAAAATGGTTTCGTATGCCAATGTATTATCTTTTTTACTGTCAAAATCCAAATATCCGATAGGTGCATTATCGAAATGAAGCAGATATTGCTTGCTCGAAAGCACAATAGGCATGGTGAAATTCAGCAGCTCGCTGTAGTCGCCGTAACCATAATGTGCACGGTTGTAGAGCTGATAGCGTTTTCCTCGGCGGTTCATTCCAACCGCTCTTGAACCTGCACCATAAAGAACTTCATCCGAAGTGAGGTTGAAATCAATAGTTTCGAGTTCATTTTTCTGATACCCGTTTTTCTCCGAAATCAGGAGTTCACCGTCTTTATAGTAAGAAATTTGAAAAGGATTTTTCTGAATTTTCACGGTTAAATCTTCTGAAGAAATATTGATAAAATCAGGCTTTTCCGTAACGGATAAATCAATATTTTTTTTGTTTAAAACCACAGCATGAGAAGTAGGGTTGTAGGTTTCTCCTGTTGGAATAAATGCTGTTTCTACAATTTCATCATCATAGAATTTCAGGAAATACGTTCCGTCGTTTACTTCAATTTTTGAAACCTGATTTTCTTCAGAGAAACTTTTGAAAATACGGTTGCTGTTTTGCGCAGTTAATGAAATACTGATGAAAAACACATAAAATATGGTGAAATATTTTTTCATTTAAATAGGTTTAAAACTAACTGTAAAGATAGGAAAAACGAGGGAGCACTCCTGCGGATTTTTCAAGATTCAACATCAATTTTTTAGAGACATTATTTCTTTTCATCTTTGATGAAGACCTTTTTGAACTTTTTTTCACACATTTAAGACTTTCTAATGTGACTTATGTCGTTTTTTTTACTTCGGGCTTCCATCTTCCAACTTCGCGCTTCACCAACTTTCATTATCTTTGCAAAATGATACGCATCACCAAAATTTTCACTTTCGAAACCGCCCACGTTCTTTACAATTACGACGGGAAATGCAAAAATATGCACGGACATTCCTATAAACTTTTTGTAACGGTGAAAGGAACGCCCATCAATGATTTAGACCATCCGAAAAACGGAATGGTGGTGGATTTTGGGGATATCAAGACGATTGTAAAAGAAGAAATTATGGGTGTTTGGGATCACGCAGTATTAATTAATGCACTGTCTCCACATAAAGATTTGGGTGAAAACCTGGAAAATCAAGGTCATAAAGTAATTTACTGTAATTACCAACCGACCTGCGAAAATATGCTTTACGACATTGCTGAAAAGATTAAAAAGAGGCTGCCAGATCATGTTCAGTTGGCTTATCTGAAACTTCATGAAACCGAGAACTCTTACGGTGAATGGTTTGCCGAAGAAAATTAGAAAGCTCGAAGTTTGAAGCTCGCAGCACGAAGAAACAAGCAATATGAAATTTGAAACCTCTATTCCGAAAATTCGGATGAAACTAGAAACCTGAAACTTGAAACAGATAAATTTACAACCCAACAAGAAGATCTACTTTGCATCGGACCAGCATTTTGGTGCGCCGAATCCTGCTGCAAGTAAGGAGCGCGAGGCTAAATTCATCCGTTGGCTCGATGAAATAAAGCAGGATGCGCAGGTGCTGTTTCTGATGGGTGATTTGTTCGATTTCTGGCACGAGTGGAATCATGTGGTTCCGAAAGGATTTGTAAGGGTTTTGGGAAAACTGGCAGAAATAAAAGACTCGGGAATTGAGATTTATTTCTTCATCGGAAATCACGATTTGTGGATGAAAGATTATTTTGAAAAAGAAATCGGAGCCACTGTTTTCTTTGAAAAGCAGTTTTTTGAAATCAACGGCAAACAGTTTTTACTGGCTCACGGCGATGGACTTGGTCCGGGCGACAAAGGTTATAAGAGAATGAAAAAACTCTTTACCAATCCGTTGGCACAATGGGCCTTCAAATGGTTGCATCCGGATATTGCGATGAAAATTGCTTTCTACTTTTCTCTGAAGAATAAAATGATTTCCGGAGAAGAGGATAAAGAATTTTTGGGTGAAGACAAAGAGTTTCTCATTATTTACTCTAAAGAAAAACTGAAAAATGAGAAAATTGATTATTTCATTTACGGTCACCGCCATTTGCCTATGGTTTTGGATTTGAAATCGGGAGAAAATTCTGCAAAATATATTAACCTTGGCGACTGGATTTCTTATTTTACGTATGGTGTATTTCAAACGGAATTTGAACTGAAAACCTATAAATAAAATAATTTCACTGAGTAAAAAGAGTTCTCACAGAGTGGCAGGCGCAATTGTTACTTCGAACTCAAAGAAACTCTGGTTAAAACTCTGAGAAACACCGTGAAACCGGATATTTTCAATATAAAAACAGAATCTGATTTCCAGGCTGCCTGCTTGGAAACATTCCGTCATCAGTATGAAAATGTCGAGGTTTACAGAAAGTTTGTAGATTACTTAAACATCGATCCTGAGGAAGTGAATGAGGTTGCGAAAATTCCTTTTCTGCCGATTGAAATGTTTAAAAATCATCAGGTTTTAGACAAGCGGTTCGACTTCGCTCACAATGACAATGTTCGGTATTTCCAAAGTTCCGGAACAACACAAATGCTGAACCGATCCAAACATTATATTGCAGATTTTTCGCTTTACGAAGAGAGTATTTATAGAAGTTTCGAACAATTTATTGGACAGCCGGAAGATTTTATTTTCCTTGGATTGTTGCCCAATTATTCCGAAAATCCGCATTCTTCGCTGATTTATATGGTTGATTTTCTGATGAAAAAATCGGGTAAACCGGAGAACGGATATTTCCTTTATAATCATTCTGAACTTTTTGAATTATTGAAACGCTTCGAGAGCCTCAGCGTGACAGAAGATAAGAAAGTCATTCTATTTGGGGTTTCTTTCGCATTGTTAGATTTCCTCGACTCATTTCCTGCACCACTAAACCACTCTTCCACTCAATCCCTTACAATAATAGAGACTGGCGGCATGAAAGGAAGAAAGGAAGAAATGACAAAAGATGAACTGTTGAGAATTCTAAAGAATGGTTTCGGAACAGAAAGGATTTTCTCAGAGTATTCGATGACGGAACTGCTTTCCCAGGCGTATTCTTTGGGTGATAATATATATGAAACTCCAAACTGGATGCATATTTTGATTCGAAATACGGAAGATCCCTTTTCATATGTCGAAAATGGAAGAACCGGCGCGATAAATATCATTGATTTGGCAAACCGGCATTCTTGCGCGTTTATTGCGACGCAGGATTTGGGCAAAATGGTGACCGATTTTGAGGTTCCTTGCGATGCTCGGAATGACTATGGGACTTTTCCGCCAAAGTTTCAGGTCTTGGGAAGGATTGATCATTCTGATATTCGTGGTTGCAGTCTTTTGGTGACGTAACGCTGCGTAAGCGATTGCAGTGGTTACCCCGCAACAAAAGTTGTGTTTGCCGCTGCGTGAGGAGTATGAACGGAAAGCGCGACCCAAGGTGCTGCAAAAGCGTGGGAGAGGGATACGCCCAAATAAAAATTCCCCGAGCGAATCGAGGAATCTTTTGATTATTTTCTAATTGTTTATGCTACTTCGGCATCGGTTCTCTGCATCAGATATTTGTAAATAATACCGCCTGCAATACCACCTAAAATAGGGGCAACCCAAAACAGCCACAACTGCGACAGCGCCGCACCACCTACAAACAGCGCCTGTGAAGTTGATCTCGCAGGATTTACAGAAGTGTTGGTGATTGGGATAGAAATCAGGTGAATCAGAGTAAGTGCCAAACCGATTGCAAGCCCGGCAAATTTTCCGTTCGCCCACTTATCAGTAGCTCCCATAATGATGATCAGGAAGAAAGCTGTAAGCAGAAATTCGGCCAGGAATGCTGCCATCATAGAGTAGCTTCGGTCGTAATAGCCCGGCATTTCGTAGAAGTTGGTAGCAAATGCACCGGGACCTTCAGCAGAAAATGCTCCAGCGCCATTCAGGATGATGTACAGACAGGCAGCTGCCGCAGTTGCGCCAACAACCTGTGCCACAATGTAAGGAAGTAGTTCTTTTGCAGAAAATCGTCCGCCTGCCAATAACCCGAAC
This sequence comes from uncultured Chryseobacterium sp., assembly GCA_964588705.1. Lineage (GTDB taxonomy): Bacteria > Bacteroidota > Bacteroidia > Flavobacteriales > Weeksellaceae > CAZPQV01. The sequence continues at coordinate 48,380 of CAZPQV010000003.1, read as the reverse complement.
GTAACCGCCGGATTGAAATGTCCTCCAGAAATGTGACCAACGGCATAAGCCATCGTTACCACCGTAAGACCAAAAGCCAGTGCAACACCTAACAGTCCGATTCCGATATAAGGAACACCTGCTGCAAAAACAGCAGCACCACAACCTCCAAATACCAACCAAAACGTGCCGAAAAACTCGGCTGCTAATTTTTTTACCATAGTTTAAATGTTTTTTAGTTATTCAAATTTAGCAGAATATTTAATATTAAGATAATTTTCTTGGTTAATTTTAGATTATACCGAATTTTGCATACTATTTGTTGAATTGTTTGCAAGAATTTATATTTCAGTAAATTTGCTTAAATATTAAAAAATGACCTCAAAAAAAATTAAAATTGTTCTTTGGTCTCTCGGCATTCTCGGTGTTTTAATTCTCGGATTTTTCGTTTACCAACTCATGCAGCCCAATGCAATGGGAAGCGGAATGATGATTTTGGTAATGCTGATACTGGGATTGCTTCTTGGCGGAACAATTGCTTTTTTGGCATCAGGCAAGCTGAAAGCGGAACCGCCTGTAGTGCGAGAAAGTTCGCACACGATTGCGGAAAGTATGCGGAAAGTTTTTAAAATAGTTTCTGCGGAAGGTCATTTTCAGGAAATTTATAATTACGAAGAAAGTTCGAAATTGTGGAAGTTTATTCCACAGAAAAAGAAAGCATTGGTTATAGTTCAGGCTAAAGTTTTGGTAGGTTATGATTTTGAAAAACTGAAATGGGAGATCGACGAAGTTAACCGTAAAGTGAAACTGACTGAATTTCCGGCGCCGGAAATTCTTTCAACCGAAACCGATTATAAATACTACAATATCGAGGAGCAGCTGTTCAATCTTTTCAGTAAAGAAGATTTGGCTAAAATTCAGCAAAACAGTAAACAACAGGTGATTGAGGCTGCAAAACAGTCGCATCTACCGGAAGTTGCTGCAGAACAGATGAGAACTTTGATGACGGAACTGTTGAATTCTAAGAACTTTTTACTCGAAAACCCTTCTGTGATTTCTGATTCGCAGAAACAGCTTGAGATGAAGCCGGGGAGTTTTAATGGGAATGCTTCGGCATAAATTTTTCCGTTCTGCATTACCTTTTTCTTGTTGCCACGAATTCACGAATAAGGATTGCTGCATTTGTGACCGTAAAATGGGAATTGTTTGAAGTGGTTTGAAATTGTTTGATTTCGTTTGACAAGTTCAGTATAGCTTGGAAAAGCACAAGAATCTGCTAAATTCGCTCGATCTTCGAGAGCAAAACCATTCGGATCTCCGTGTCAATAAATCTTCAGCCATCAATTTCAAAATCCGTACTTTTGCACCCGAAAATTATTCACAATCTATAGTCATTCTTTATGTTATCAGTTCAGGGACTTGGTCTTCATCATGCCGGAAATTATTTGTTCAGAGATGTCAATTTTACCATCAAAAAAGATGATAAAATCGGTTTGGTTGGCAAGAACGGAGCCGGAAAATCAACGCTGTTAAAAATTCTTTCAGGGGAGATTAATTTCTATGAAGGAAATGTGGTGCCTGAAGGAAATATTACCATTGGTTTTCTGAAGCAGGATTTGGAATTTGTAAAAGGGAGAACCGTTTGGGAAGAAACAAAGCAAGCATTTGAACAGATTAATGCCTGGAAAAATGAGCTTGATGAAGTTAATCATCAGTTGGCTACAAGAACCGATTATGAAAGCGACGACTACCATAATCTGATTCATCGAATGACGGATCTGAACGATATTCTTCATCATCACGATGCATATAATCTCGAAGGTGATATGGAGAAAGTACTTCTTGGTTTAGGATTTAAAGCCGCCGATTTTGAAAGAATCACCGATACATTTTCCGGCGGTTGGCGCATGAGAATTGAACTTGCAAAACTGCTCCTTCAGAATAATGATTTACTCCTTCTCGATGAGCCTACGAACCATTTGGATATGGAAAGTATCATCTGGCTTGAAAATTTTCTGAAGGATTATAACGGCGCGATTGTTTTGGTTTCGCACGACAAGCAGTTTATGACCTCGGTGTGCAACAGAACTTTTGACGTAAACAACAAGAAAGTAGACGATTACAAAGCCAATTATACCAAATATCTTGAGCTGAGAAAAGAACGCAGGGAGAAACTGGAACAGGCAAAAAAGAATCAGGATGTGGAGATTAAGCAGATGGAAGATAATATCAACCGGTTCCGAGCTTCTGCAACCAAGGCGTCTTTCGCTCAGTCACTTATCAAAAAACTGGAAAAAATCGAGAGGATTGAAATTGATAACGAAGATGTTTCCAAATTCAATATCCGTTTCGTGCAGTCGGTAGTTCCCGGAAAAGTGATTTTTGAAGCAGAAAATCTTGGTAAAGCATATGGCGAAAAACAGGTTTTTGATCATGTAGATTTCTTTGTGGAACGTGGCGACAGAATTGCACTTCTCGGGCAAAACGGGCAAGGAAAAACCACTTTAGCAAAAATTCTTACAGGGCAGATTAAAGATTACTCCGGAAGTTGGAATCTTGGTCACAATGTAAATATTGGATACTTTGCGCAGAATCAGGAAGAGGTTCTTACGCCGGGAAAAACTGTTCTTCAGGAAGCCGAAGATGCGGCCACGGAAGAAACGCGCTCAAGAGTTCGTGATCTTTTGGGAAGCTTTTTGTTTTCTGGCGATGATGTGCAGAAGAAAACTCAGGTGCTTTCGGGAGGAGAGCGTAACCGTTTGGCTATGTGTAAATTATTGTTGCGCCCGTTCAATACCCTGATTATGGACGAACCTACAAACCACCTGGATATTCAGTCGAAAGAAATTATAAAACTGGCACTTAATAAGTTTGAAGGAACGTTAATCGTCATCTCTCACGACCGTGAATTTTTGCAGGGATTAGCCGATAAAATTTTCGAATTCCGCGACGGTAAAATGAAAGAATTCCTTGGAAACATCGATGAGTATCTGGAATACCGACAGAAAGAAAGCATCCGGGAAATTTCGATGGAGAAAGCAAAACTGGACGAGAAAAAGTCGGATTCTGATGTGAAAACGACGGAAGTTCAAACGTCATCCAATGATACCAAACCGAAACAAACTGAGACAAATACTTTCATTACGAAAGAGCAGAAGCAGCTTCAGAATAAATTGAAGAAAACCGAAGAAAAAATTGCGGATTACGAGAAGGAAATTAAAAGCTTGGAAGAGATTTTTAGTAAAACCAATCCAAGTGAAGCCGAACTTGCTAAGTATGAACAGCTGAAAAAAGAACTTGAGGAAACGATGCAGACTTGGGAAGAAATTGCAATGCAGATTGAGTAAAATTTTGCCACGAATTCACGAATAAATTAGTGCATTTATTTATGATATTTTAATTAGCATTAGTCTTCTAAATGTGTTACTGCTGAATTAAAGATATCAGCCTGAGGCTTTCGAAGGCTCAATAATCTTCCAATACAATTTTTCTTAAAATGCAAAAGTTTCATTTCATCATATTTCTTTTTGTTTCCATTATTTTGGTTAAAGGACAGCAAAAAGACTCGGTTTACATCCAAAACGAACCTTACCGTTTTCAGGCAAAGCAGTTAATTATTCCCGCAACTTTAATGGCAGCCGGAACCGGAATTCTCTTAACCGAAAAAAGAGATGTTCCTGTAGATACCAATAAAGATTTTCTGGCGTTCGGAGGATATTTTGAAGATTATGCACAGTTTGCACCGCACGCTGCAGCCTACGCCTTTGAACTTGGTGGGATGAAACCGCGAACCGATTTCTGGAACCGAAGCGCCATTCTCGCGAAAGGAGAAATTATCACTTTTGTGGCGGTTACCGGTTTGAAATATATTTTTAAGCAGCCAAGACCGGACGGAAGTAACGAATTTGGTTTTCCTTCAGGACATACTGCCAACGCTTTTGCCGGTGCAACTTTCCTCACGATTGAATACGGCGAGCGCTATAAATGGGTACCTTACGCCGCTTACGGAATTGCAGCCGGAGTTGGTGCATTGCGTTTTTCTCACAATAAACATTACTGGAGCGATGTTGTTTTCGGCGCAGGTTTGGGAATTCTCACAATGAAAGCTGCGTATTGGACGCATCAGTATAAATGGGGAAAAAAGAATGCTGATTTTAATGTCTTCAATGCGATTTATAACCAGCACACACTCAGCAGCATCAAATAAAATATTAACATATCTTAACATTCGAATTATTTTTCTAAATTTGGTAACCTCAAAACCTACCAATGAAAATATTTCGTTTTTCTCTTTTATTCCTTTTAGTTGGGAATCTTTTAATTGCTCAGAAACAGAAATTTACGATGGCCGAAGCCGTTAACGGACTTCGCAGTAATCTTGCCGTAAAAAACATTTCTCAATTCTCTTTTTCAGATGATGGTAAAACCTACGTTCAGGCCGTGAAGAACGGTTATCTGGCCACTGATATCCATTCACTAAAAGCTGATACGCTGGTTTCTCTTTATCAAATCAATAAAAATTTATCAGCAGAAAATAAGCTGAAAAGAGTTCCGCAGGTTACTTTTCTTAATAGTAAATCAGCCTGGTTTAAAGAAGGAAATACTTATTATAAACTTGAAAAAGGTAAGACCGACTGGAATGTGAAGAAATGGCTTGAAGTTCCTGAAGATGCGGAAAACATCAATTTCAACACTTCAAAAAATGCGTTGGTTTACACCATTAAAAACAATCTTTACTATAAAGATGCTGCGAAAACCTTGCAGATAACCAATGACGCTGATGAAAATATCGTTAACGGACAGTCGGTTCATAGAAATGAATTTGGCATTGATGGAGGAACTTTCATTGCACCAAATAAGGAAAAAGTAGCATTTTACAGAATGGATCAAACGATGGTTTCGGATTATCCGGTCATCGACTGGTCGGTAACGCCTGCCAAAAATACCAATGTGAAATATCCGATGGCAGGAAGTAAATCTCACGAAGTAACGCTTGGTGTTTTCGACGTGAAATCGAATTCTACGAAATTCTTAAATATTGAAGGCGATAAAGAGCAGTATTTAACTGCCGTAACCTGGAGTCCGGATTCTAAATATATTTTTGTGGGTGTGCTTAACCGCGACCAGAATCATATGAAAATGAATCAGTATGATGCGGTTTCAGGACAATATTTAAAAACGCTTTTTGAAGAGAAACACGATAAATATGTTGAGCCTCAGCATCCGTTAATATTCTTCCCGAATTCAAATACCGATTTTATCTGGCAAAGTCAGAGAACGGGATATAATCATCTGTTCCATTATAATCTTGAAAAAGGATTGATTTCTCAACTGACGAAAGGGGATTGGCTGGTAACTGATTTTATCGGTTTTAATGAAAAAAGAAAAGAAATTTATTTTTCTTCAACGAAAGAAACACCACTTGAAAGACATCTTTACCGTGTAAACTGGAACAATTTTAAAATGCAGCGTTTGGACAATACTGCCGGAATGCACAGCGGAACTTTGAGCAAAGACGGAAACTGGCTTTACGATTCTTACAGCAATGCAACGACGCCAAGAGTGGTGAATCTTATTAATACACATTCGCTGAAAACAGTGAAGATTCATGAAGCAGCAAATACTCTTAAAAATTACGAGCGTCCTGAAATACAGAATATTACTCTGAAAGCAGACGACGGTACACCACTTTATGGAAAACTGATTTTACCAACAGATTTTGATGCTTCTAAGAAGTATCCGGTAATTGTTTATTTGTATAATGGGCCGCATTTACAGCTGATTACCAACGGGTTCCCGGCTTCCGGAAATCTTTGGTATGAATATCTTGCGCAGAACGGATATGTGGTGTTCTCAATGGATGGGCGAGGTTCAAGCAACCGCGGTTTGAAGTTTGAGCAGGCGGTTTTCAGAGATATGGGAACGGTTGAAATGAACGACCAATTGAAAGGTGTAGAATATTTAAAATCACTTCCTTTTGTTGATGCCGCAAAGATGGGCGTTCACGGTTGGAGTTACGGTGGATTTATGACCACAAGTCTGATGCTGAAACATCCCGACGTTTTCAAAGTTGGTGTTGCCGGAGGCCCTGTAATCGACTGGAATATGTATGAAATAATGTATACCGAAAGGTATATGGATTCGCCGCAAACCAATCCTGAAGGATTTAAGCGCACGAGTCTTTTGGATAAAACTCAGAATCTGAAAGGTAAACTTTTAATCATTCACGGAGCGCAGGACGATGTGGTGGTTTGGCAGCATTCGGTGAAGTTTTTGAAAGCAGCGGTGGATAACGGTGTTCAGATGGATTATTTTATTTATCCGGGACATGCGCACAACGTTCTTGGAAAAGACCGTGTTCATCTGATGCAGAAAGTGACGGATTATTTTGATTTGTATCTGAAGGATTAAAAAGAAAAAGGTAATGCCACGAATGCACGGATTTATTCGTTCATTCGTGGCATTTTTATTTCCTGTTTTCTAAATTTTTGTAAACTATAAAATTAGTTTTTCACCTTAAAACTCCAAACGAAATTGAATTTCGAAACGGTATCACCTTTCTCATCTTTTCCTTCGGAAGAGAGCGTCAGTGTTTGTCCTTCGCCGGTTTCTACCGCTCGTTTTATCACCTCATCAATCTCCTTTCCCTGGCTGCAGCTGAAAACAATTTTTCCGGTTGCTTTTTTCGAAAACTCCGCATTGTTCTGTATCACAAGCATTGAAACTTTCTTCCCCGATTTCCTGATTTTATCAGCACACATGATTCCGGTAGAAAATTCTGCGGCCATTCCCTGAACTGCCCAAAACATCGATTTAAACGGATTTTGATTAAACCAACCATGTTTTACAGTGGTCTCACATTCCGAATCATTCAGTTTTGAAACTTTTACACCTGCAATTCTTGAAATAGGAATGCTTTTCAGCAGATAGAGATTGTATTTGGAAATATTATTCATGCCGTAAAGTTAAAGATTTAACCTGTTCATCGGCAATGAACTGTTATTCACAGAATAGAAAACCGTCCGAATGTTCGGACGGTTTTTATTTTATCTGAAACCTTTGCTTCGCAAGAGCGGTTTGATGTCGGGATCTTTTCCTGTAAAACTTCTGAACGCCTGATTTAAATCTCTTGAATTTCCAACAGAAAGAATTTTTGTTCTAAACTGTTCACCATTCTCTTTAGTAATTCCGCCTGAGTTCTGAACTTTATCCCAAGCCGAATAACTAAGGATGTCTGACCAAATATAGGCATAATATCCTGCCGAATATCCGTCGCCCCAAATATGTGCAAAATACGGACTGTAGTATCTTAACGGAACTTGAGAATTTCCAAAACCGGATTTTTTGAGCGCGGCTTTTTCAAATTCTTCCGTTGGCTTTATCTGCTTTTCTCTTTTAACGGAATGCCATTTCAAATCAAGGGTTGCGGCAGCCACAAGTTCTGTAGTTCTGTAACCGATATTGAAATTTTCAAGCTCTTTAATGGTTTTTATTTTTTCATCAGAAATGGAAGCACCGCTTTTATAGCTTTTTGCATAATTCTTCAGGATTTCTGGTTCGTAAGCGAAAAATTCATTGAATTGTGAAGGGAACTCCACAAAATCTTTCGGTGTGTTTGTTCCGGAAAGTGAAGCATATTTTTGATCTGCAAAAAATCCGTGCAGTGCATGTCCGAATTCGTGGAAAAGTTTTCTTACATCGTCCAAACTCAATAATGTTGGTTTTCCGGCTATCGGTTTCGGATAATTAAAAACATTAATGACCACCGGTTTTTGCTCATATATATGGGACTGCTCTACAAAGTTGCTCATCCATGCACCTTCTGCCTTGGTACTTCTATTATATAGATCGAGATAGTATAAAGCAATAGATTTTCCTTCGCGGTCGAAAATCTCATAAACGGAAACGTCGGAATGATAAACAGGAATGTCTTTTCTCTGTTTTAGCGTGATGCCGTAATATTTGTTTGCCGCGTAGAAAATACCTTTTTCAAGAACATTATTGAGACTGAAATATTCTTTCAGTTCGTCTTCATTAATGCCAAATTTTTCTTTTCGCAGTTTTTCAGAATAATATGCCCAATCCCATGGTTCAATCTTAAAACTTCTTTCACGGTCTATGATTTGCTGAAGTTCCTGTCTCTCTTTTTCAGCAGTGTTCATTGCAGGACCTGCAATTTGCGATAAAATCGAAAGTGCTTTGGAAGGTGATTTGATCATTTGGTTCTGAAGCTTCCAGTCGGCAAAAGTTTTATGACCGAGAAGTCGTGCTTTTTCAAGTCTTAATTTTGCAATTTTCTCCAAAGTTGCTCTCGTATCATTTTCGTCATTTTGCTCCGCACGATATCTCGAAGCATTATAGATTTGTTCTCTTAATTTTCGGTTGTTTAAATTTCGCAGATAAGTTTGCTGAGTGGTTTCGGAAAGTGTCAGCAGATATTTACCGGCCAAACTTGCATTTTTTGCATCGTTGGCAGCGTGAGCAATTTCAGCTTTTGTTAATCCGTCAAGAAGGTCAACATTAGAAATAACCACTCCTGCTTTTCTTCTGGCACGGATGAGCTTGTTTTGATACTGTGAAGAAAGTGAAGCCAATTCAGTATTAATGGTTTTCAGTCTTTCTTTTTTATTGCTTTTTACATCAGCGCCGGCAAGTGCAAAATTATTTCTGTAGAATTCAATCAGTTTACGGTCTTCAAAGTCCAGTCCGTTTGGATTTATCAGTTTTATCCTCTGATAAAGTTTCTGATTCATGTAAATCTCATCGTTGTGCTTGGCAAATGTTCTGGAATATTCTTCTATCAGTTGTTGAATTCTGTAATCATTATTAATTCCCGTGATATTGAAGAAAACAGACTGAGCGTTTTTTAGAATTTTACCGCTCTTTTCAAGAGCTAAGACTGTGTTTTCGAAATTTGGTTTATCGGGATTATTGACGATATTTTCAATTTCAATTTTCTGAACTTTCAGTCCGTATTCAAATGCAGGTTTGTAATGGTAATCTCTTATTTTGGTAAAATCAGGTGCTCCATAAGGCAATTTACTTCCAGAAATCAACGGATTGGCAGAGAGCTCCTTATCAGGCTGCGGGATTGCCTGCGGATAAACTCCATTGTTGGTTTGTGAACTCAGTGCAATGAATGAAAAAATAAAAAAAAGTAAAGCTATTTTTTTCATATAAACCGTTTATAATCAGCAGGTATCTTCTTGATAATCTCAATCTGATATACAAAAAACCGTCCAAAATTATTTGGACGGTTGCAAAATTAAGATTTTTATTATTTAATAAATCCTTTATTTCTTAAAAGTGGCTTGATATCCGGGTCGTTTCCTGTGTAATCTTTAAATGCCTTATTCAGATCGACAGAATTACCTACAGACAGAATGTATTGTCTGTAACGGTCTCCGTTTTCTCTTGTCATTCCACCGCTCTTTACGATATAATCCCAAGCAGAAGCATTAAGAACATCAGCCCACATATAAGCGTAATATCCTGCCGAATATCCTCCGCCGAAAACGTGCGCGAAGTAAGGAGAGTGGTATCTTGGCGGAACTGCATTAAGCGTGAAACCATATTTGTTCAGCACATTTTTCTCGAACTCCAGTGCCGGTTTTAACTGAGATTCGTCGGTTACAGCGTGCCAGCTCATATCAATCATCGCTGCAGAAACCAATTCTGTTGTAGAATATCCCTGATTGAAAGTTCCTGCCTTTTTAATTTTATCTACCAAAGATTGTGGCATTGGCTGCTTGGTTTTGTGGTGAACAGCGTAGTTTTTAAATACCGCAGGTTCTAATGCGAAGAACTCGAACAACTGAGAAGGAAGCTCCACAAAGTCTCTCGGAACCGCAGTTCCTGAAAGTGAACTGTATTTTTGATTGGCGAATAATCCGTGCGATGCATGTCCAAATTCGTGGAACATTGTGATAACATTGTCAAAAGTAATCAGCGCAGGATTTCCTTCTGCCGGTTTTTGATTGTTTAAAACATTGGTAATTACAGGTTTTTGACCCAATAAATGCGATTGGCGAACGAAGTTACTCATCCATGCGCCACCTCTTTTGCTGTCTCTCGAGAACAGGTCAACATAGAATAAAGCCATTGACGATCCGTCGTTGTCGAAAATTTCGTAAACCAAAACTTCAGGGTGATATACCGGAAGATCGGTTCTCTTCTTGAACGTTACTCCGAAGAATTTTTCAGCAGCATAGAAAACACCTTTTTCAAGAACGGTTGTTGCTTCGAAGTAAGGCATCAGTTCGTTTTCATCCAAATCGTATTTTGCTTTTCTTACCTGTTCTGCATAGAAATTCCAGTCCCAAGGTTCTACTACGAAACCTCCTTTTTGAGCATCAATAAGATTCTGAATTTCTGTTTGCTCTCTTTTTGCAGTTTCAATTGCAGGTTTTGCAAGCTGGTGCAACAAATCCATTGCTTTTGTTGGAGTTTGCGCCATCTGATCCTGAAGTTTCCAATCGGAGAATGAATTGAAACCTAACAGTTTCGCTTTTTGAAGTCTTAGGTTTGCAAGTCTTTCAATAGTTTGTCTTGTATCGGCATTATCACCTTTTTCAGCCCTGTACCAAGATGCTTTGAAGAGTTTTTCTCTTGTCGCTCTGTTTTTCAATTTCTGAAGAAGCGGCTGCTGAGTTGTATTGGTGATGTTCAGCAAATATTTTCCCTCTTGTCCGGCAGCTTTCGCATCAGCAGCAGCAATGGCAAGATCGTCAGCAGAAAGTCCGTCTAAATCTTTTACATTATCAAAAACCAATGCTGAATTTTTTCTTGCATCAAGAAGTTGGTTCGTGAAATTGGTTTGTAATGTAGCCGTTTCCGAGTTTATTTTTTTCAGTTCGTCTTTTTTATCGGCAGCGATATCTGCACCTGCAAGACTGAAATTCTGTCTGTAATATTCAACCAGTTTTTTGCTTTCGCTGTCTAATCCATCCGTGTTTACTGCTTTAATTCTTTCCCAAAGCTTATCATTAAGATAAATTTTATCAGAATGTGCTGAGAAAATCGGAGCATATTCCTTATTTATTTTTTGCAGTTCAGGATTGGTGTTTGCACCGGTTAATGTGAAGAATACCGTTCTTGCTCTGCTCAGAACTTCACCGCTTGTTTCAAGTGCCAAAACTGTATTTTCGAAAGTCGGAGCGGCCGGATTGTTAATTATATTTTCAATTTCAGCAGATTGGACCTTTAATCCGTAATCAAAAGCCGGTTTAAAATGCTCATTTCTGATTTTGTCAAATTCCGGTGTCTGATACTGAAGCGTACTTTTTGTAAGGAAAGGGTTTCCGTTCATTGACGCATCCGGAGCAGGAATTTCCTGTGGCGTTTTGTTGTCTGTTACTGTATTCATCGTTGTGCAGGCAGTCGTCACCGCCAATGAAGAAATTAAAAAGAGTGATGTAATATTTCTCATACGTTAATTGTTATAAAATTAATGCATAAAGATACTTTCTTTTTTTAAATTTGAAAAATTTATATCCTACTGCTATGAAAACACCAATTATTTCCGCCGTATTTGCTGCAATTCTTTTAACATCCTGTAATATTAAAAGTGAAGGCGCAGCGTTTTTCTTTAATCAGAAAGAAGGAAAATTACCCGTTGCCGACAGAGAATATAAAATGGATTTTGATGTCATAAAAGTATCTCAGGGCATTGATGCTGAGGTTGTTAAATCCAATGAAGAACGTGTGGTGATTTCTGCTCCTGCTGATATTTTAGATGATGTTTTGGTTGAAAAAAATGGTGATGGAATTCATATCAAATTCCGTCCCAAACTCAATATTTCTTCAAATAATGTGACCGCAAAAATTTATGCTAAAGATTTTCATTCAGTTACCGCAGATTCTTCTGCTGAAATTAAAATCAGGGATAAATTTGTTCAGGAAAAAATGACGGTCAATGTTGGAAGTTCAGGAACGGTTGAAGGTAATCTTGAGGCCAACGAAATGAGCATCAGCGCATCAAGCAGCGGTGATTTTAAAGGTAGAATCTGGGCAATCAATCTCAATGCGCAGGCGTCGTCATCCGGAGATATGGATGTTACAGGAAAAGCGACCAATGCGAAAATGCAGGCGTCTTCCTCCGGTTCTATCGACGCAAAAGAACTTGTGGTGCAGGTTGCTGAGCTTCATGCTTCAAGCAGTGGCGATGTGGATGTTTCTGTGACGGATAAACTTTCGGCTTCAGCAAGCTCCAGCGGAAGCATAAAAGTTTACAGAAAAGGTGCTTTAAACATTATTTCAAAAACAGAAAGCAGCTCCGGAACGGTTTCAGTAGATTAAGCTTTATCTGAATTTTCATCATCATTTTCTGCAAGATATTCCTGGTTTTCAAGGGATAAGCTGTCCATTGCAAGCATTTCGGCTTCGCGTTGCATTTCTTCTCTCACGGTGAAAGTCATCTCGTCTTTCAGAAGTTCCTGTGCGAGTTTTCTTACAGAAGTTTTGTCGATCATTTCAAATCGTTTACCCATTCTTCGGGCAGAATATTTTCTCATTCCGGTTTCCTGAAGAACATCAATTGCCATATCCACAGCCGTTCCCAAAGTTTCACGGTAAATTTTATCAATCCCGTTATTGAGGAAAGAATAAGCATCAAGACGATTTTTCGCCCGGACAAAAACCTTTATTTGAGGAAAGTGCTTTCGCACCAGTTCTGCGATAAACATATTGTCTTCTGAACTGTCAAGGCATAGCACAAGAATTTTGGCGTTGTCGGCGCCGGCAGTCCGTAAAACCTGCAGTCTCGTCGCGTCACCATAATAAACTTTAAACCCGTAGCTTCTTAAAAGTCGCACCCTGTCCGAATCGTGATCCAAAACCGTCGCACTGATTTTATTGGCTCTTAGAAGTCTGCCGACGGTACTTCCAAAATGCCCGAAACCAACAATGATTACATTCTGCTGTTCAACATTATCAGGAATTTTCAACTCATCATCCTCAGAGTCTTTCCGAACATATCTCGGCGTAATAAAATTCGAATTAAATAAAAGTAATAGAGGCGTTACGCACATCGTAATTGCAGTAACTGCCATCATTTGCGCATTGAGCTCGCGGTCTATTAAATATAATTTTGAAGAATAATTAATTAAAACAAAAGCAAATTCACCAACTTGTGATAGTGCAAATGCGTAAAGGAAATTCTGTTCATTAAAAAGTTTGAAAAATTTACCGATTGCAAAAAGCACAAGGAATTTTACGATCAGAACCACTGCTACCGTACTGAAAATAAACAGTGGGTCTCTTTCAATAACATTGAAATTAATTGTCGCGCCAACGCTTACAAAAAACACAGCGAGAAGAAGACCTTTGAAAGGATCAACCTGTGCTTCCAGTTCATGCCTGAACTCACTGTTGGCCAACATTACACCGGCGATAAATGCACCAAGTGCAGGAGAAAGCCCAACAGCAATCATAAGCTCCGAAACGCCTAAAACCAGGAACAGGGAAGAAGCTGTGAGCAACTCACTCATGTTCGACTTCGAAACATATCTCAGGAACGGAACAAATACGAACCTTCCTAAAAGTATCAGCGCTGCAACTCCAAATAATACTGAAAAAGGCTGCAACCATTTTGGCAATTCCTGAATGAGAAGTGTAACCGCCGTTTCCTCTTCCGGCGGATTGTAACCGGCAATAAGAGGGAGAATTGCGAGAATTGGGATTACTGCAATATCCTGAAAAAGAAGTGTGGCAAAAGATGCTTCACCTGCAGAAGTTCTGAACAGATTTTTTTCCTGAAGAAACTGCAATACAATCGCCGTTGAAGACATGGCAAAACATATCGCCACCGCCAATCCCTGGTTTGGCCGCCAACCCGAATAATAGAAAATAGGGAAGAGGATCGCAATGGTGAGGAGCATTTGGCTTAATCCCAAACCAATGATTTTCTTCCGCATTGCCCAAAACTTTCTTGGCTCCAGTTCGAGGCCGACCAGAAATAAAAGCATTACCACACCAAATTCTGTAGTATGCATAATGTCGTCGGTTTCGTGGCCGGTAAGTTTCAGAACGAAAGGCCCAATGATAATACCTCCAAGAATATATCCGATTACTGAACTCAGTCCCAGCCGTTTCACCAGTGGTGCCATAATGATGGCAGCACCAAGAAAAATAAGTATCGTTGTTGCGAAACTGCCTTCCATTATTCGTTTTCTTTTAGAATTTTTTGGAAATTCTGTTTATAATTAATGATTTCCTTTTTGCTGAGTCCATCGACATTGTAGATGTACAGCACGTCGGTAATTGTAATATTATTCTGATTGAGTGCTATAAAAAGCCCTGACAGAAGTTCATCCATCGTATGACCAAACTGACCTTCTTTTGTAAAATGCTGCTCGCGGAAGTTGGTGGTAACCAAAATGATAGCTTCCTGTCCTTCCATTGGATTATTGATGTCTTCCTTCTGCCATTTCACATCAAAAACTTCATCCATCCAAAGTTTTAATAAAGGCGGAATCCCGAACCAAATCAAAGGGAAATGAAAAATAATGCGGTCGTAATTGCCAATTCGTTTCCGTTCGCGGAATGCAGGAATGTGAAAATCCGGATATTCCTCATACAAATCTCGAAAATCGTAGTGCTGATGCCGCACATAGAAGTTGATTAACTCCCGGTTTGATTTCGAGTGTTCCAGATAAGGATGGGCGAAAAGTACAAGTGTATTTTTCAAGCAGAATGACTTTCTTCAAATATACTGAAAAATGAGGTTTTTTGAAACAGTATATCAAGAAAAAAATCAGGCAACGTGTGACTGATTTTTTTTAAGTATGCTTTAAATTTTTTGTTTAGTAAGTTTTACTTCTTTAGAAAAGTAGCCTAAAGCAATTGGAACAACTAAGGCGATTAATTTAATGAATTCAAGAAATCCGTTTAATGCAATAAAATTAAAGATGATTAAAATAGCACCGCTTATGAGGAAAATAGCTTTCAGAAGTTTTTTGTCAAACACAATTCCCATTACGATAAAGTAAATTCCAATGAGTGAAAACATTGCTGTATTAATTAGGTTTTCAATGTTTTCGCTGTAATCTATAAACCAACTGGAGACTTTTGCAAGCAGAATTGCAATCATCAAGACTCTTAGAATAATTAAGAATGTATTTTTCATAATTAACTAAATAAAAAATTACCAACCTCCGGATGCACCGCCGCCGCCAAAACTTCCTCCGCCGCCAAAGCCGCCGAAACCACCTCCGCCGCCTCCGAAGCCACCGCCTCCAAATCCACCACCCATTGGTGGGAACGGGAAGAAACCTCCCGGATATGTTCTGCGTCCGCGTCTTGAAATGATAACATCTTCGTCATCATAATATCCTCTTCCACCACCGCCGCCGTTACTTTTAGACAGTAAATAAAGGAACAGCATAATAACTAATAAAATGACGATGATTTCTGCCAATCCCGGACCCTCGCCTTCGTATTCCCGTTCAATTGGTTTAAATTTTCCCTGAACGGTTTCCATCAGAGCTGTCGTTCCACGGTTGATGCCTTCATACCAAAGTCCCTGCTTGAAATTTGGCGCAACTATATAATCGATGATTTGTCCGGCAACCGATGCAGTAAGATATTTCTCAACGGCACGTCCCTGCTGAATCGACATTTTTCGGTCTTCGGAAGCAATAAGAAAAACGATTCCGTTATCAACTTCTTTCTTGCCAATTTTCCACTGTTCACCGAATTGCCAAGCCACGAAATTGATGTCTTCTCCGTTGGTTGTTGGGATAATGATTACCTCAATTTCCGTAGAAGTGGAATCTGCAAACTTGATGAGTTTATTGTTCAGTTCGGTTTTTTCGGCCTCAGTGAGCAACCCTACTTCATCGTAAACAGGATAAAGCACGGCTGGCTTCTTCGGAACGGTATATTGTGCCGAAAGCATTGCATAACTGCAAACCAAAAAAAGAACGAAAAAAGTTTTAAGAGAATGTAATCTCATTAGGTAACTCGTTTGGATTATGGCCGTCGGAAATCGGGAAGAATTTTTTC
This sequence comes from uncultured Chryseobacterium sp., assembly GCA_964588705.1. Lineage (GTDB taxonomy): Bacteria > Bacteroidota > Bacteroidia > Flavobacteriales > Weeksellaceae > CAZPQV01. Next base: position 32,399 of record CAZPQV010000003.1, on the reverse strand, counting down.
AGTTCCTGTCCGGTATCGAGCACGGCGTTTTTCAGTGCGTCGTAGTATTTGCCTTTTGCAAATTCTGAAGTAATATCGTCATGCATTTTATCCCAAAAATCCTGATGCACTTTTTCGTGAATACCTTCGTCACCAATAATGGTAAGATATTTCTGTTCGAAATTTACATGAAAAAGCACAGCATTTCTTTCAGCAGTTTTGTCCTTGCAGAGGGTTTTGAAAACTTCAAATGCCATTTCAGCATTATCGGTCTCCGTATTGGAATCGATATGGATTCTTATTTCTCCGGTAGAATGGTCTTCTGCTGTTTGAATGGCTTCCACAAGGGAAGCCATTTCTTTATCTGTGAGATAATTGCTCATTCAGTTATTTAAAAACTTCCGGTGCCTGTGCTGCACCAGCTTCAGCTTTGAAGTAAGGTTTCTCAGATTTATTGAAAACTCCTGCCAATAGATTGTTTGGGAAGGTTTTCACAAGGTTGTTATACTCTTCTACAGAACCGTTGTAGTTTACGGTTTCCGCTCTGATGCTGTTTTCAATCGCAATATATTCTCTCTGGAAGTTCATATACTGCTGGTCTGCTTTCAGATTCGGATACTGTTCTACTACTGCCATTAATCTGCTTAATGCTCCTGTAAGTTCTCCCTGTGCAGCTTGGTATCTTGCCATATCTGCTTCCGTCATATTCGTAGGATCAATAGTGATGGAAGTTGCTTTGGAACGGGCCTCAATAACTTTAGTTAAAGTTTCCTGTTCAAACTGTGAGTAAGACTTCACGGTTCTTTCAAGATTAGGAATCAGGTTTGCACGCTTCTGATAAACGGTTTCCACGTTACTCCATTTTGAGTTTACTTTCTGTTCCCCAACAACGAAACTGTTGTAAGCGTTTTTACCCCAAAAGAATAAAACTGCCCCAATAACAAGTAGTGCAATGCCGATGGTGCCGGCACTCATACAACCTCTATTTTTCATAGTTTAAAATTTGTTTTAATGTTTAATGCAAACCAAATATACAAATAATGTGCTATTTTTGTAAGAAATAAATATTAAATGACTACAATCGTCGTAGCGATGGGTTTGGGTAATGAAATTGGCAATGATAATCAGTTGCTATGGCATCTTCCCAAAGATTTGAAACATTTTAAAGAGCTGACTTCGGGACATCCGATTATCATGGGACGCAAAACCTACGAAAGTATCGGAAGGCCTTTACCAAACCGTACTAACATCGTGGTAAGCAGACGGAAAGATTGGTTCGAAGAAGGTATCCTTATCGTTGGAAGTTTAAAAGAAGCTGTAAAATTTGCCAAAAAAATTGATGAAAATATTTTCATCATCGGAGGTGGAAATATCTACGAACAGACGATGGATATTACCGATAAATTAGAAGTTACTTTAGTGAAAGCTAAACTCGATGCAGATACATTCTTTCCGAAAATTGATGAAAAAATCTGGAGGAAAACTGATGAAATCTGTCATGAGAAGGACGAAAAAAATCAATATGATTTCTGCTTTCAGACCTATGAAAAGATTACGAAATCGGAATAGTTTCATCATAAAACTTCGCGCTTCCTGCTTCCCTCTTCCTACAAAAAAATATTATCTTTGCATTTCTAAAATTTAATAATGAATAAATATATAAAATTAGTTCTCGCAGCGGTTTTAATCGGTTTGGGAATTTATATGATGTTTTTTACCAGAGAAACAGGCTGGGGAATCGTGGTATTCTTGCTTTCTGCTTTCCCGATTTTCCTATTTTTCAAAAATGAATTCATCCTATTGGCGTTTTGGCAACTGAGAAATCAGAAAATGGATAAAGCATCAAAATGGCTTTCAAAAATCACGGATTATAAATCGCAACTGCATAAATCTCAGTATGGATATTACCACTATCTGATTGGTTTAACATTAGCACAGGATTCGCCGCAAAAAGTAGAATCTTATATGAAAAAAGCTCTTGAATACGGGCTGAACATGAAGCAGGACCGTGCCATGGCAAACCTAAATCTTGCGGCAACAGCACTTTCGAGAGGAAGAAAACAGGAAGGACAAAAACTTCTTGAAGAAGCCAAAAGACTGGATTCAGCAGGAATGCTTACGGACCAAATAAAAATGATGAAGGATCAGCTGAAAATGCCATCAATGCAGAAGCATATGCACAATCCTCACATGAGACACCGCGGAAAATTTTTCTAAAAATATCAAAATGAAATCCTGAAATTATCTTCAGGATTTTTTGTTTTCAAATTCTTTTAAGGCACGTTCTGTTCTCAACACAAAAAACAGGAGGGTTGACAGCACAACAATAAGTCCGAACCATTTAAGCTCCGGATTGAAGTTTAGGACGAATGCAATCGCAGAGAAAATCAGCATGGTGATTCCGGCATAAATGAACTGCATCGCCGAATGTTTTTGAGCAAAATCCCAGTTTTCCTGATTTCGCATGGCTCTTGGCGTTCGGTGGCCGTAAAATACATTAATCTTCTTTGGTGGGAAATATTTGAAAATAAAACCGATAAAAAGGATGACAGCTCCTGTAGAAAACAGGATTCCGAAAAGTGTATTTTCAAAAATAGAATCTGTCATTACATTTCGGCATTATTGTCTGCACCGTAGAATTTTGGCATTTGCCAATGGTATTTTACAGCCAGCGTTCTGATGATTACAATCAGTGCAATGGTAGAAATCTGAACGAAAGCATATGAGGATTCAGTAAGTTTTGAAAGAAGCAAATACAATGTTCCACCGATAATGCATGCGGTTGCATAAATTTCTTTTCTGAAAATCAGTGGAATACGGTTCAGGAAAATATCTCTGATAATCCCTCCGAAGCAACCGGTAATGGTTCCTAAAGTCAGACAGATTACCGGATGGAGATTGGCATTCAAACCTTTCTGAACACCGATAATCGTAAATAATCCCAAACCAAGACTGTCGAAAATAAAAAGTGTAACTCTAAAGTTTTTCTCAAAATATTTTACAATAAATGCGAGAACCGTTCCCATGAAAATGGCTGCTACCATCAGCATGTCTCTCATCCAGAAAACGGGAACATCCAGCAGAACATCACGCACCGTTCCTCCGCCAACAGAAGTTACAAAGGCAATAATCAGCACTCCAAAAGGATCGAAGCGTTTGTGCATCGCCGCAAAAGCACCCGACATTGCAAAGGCAACGGTTCCGAGCACTTCTATTACAAGGTTGAAATTCTGTTGTATTTCGACGACTTCCATATTTTTATAAGCGATAAGTGATGAGCGATAAATGATTTTACACTCGCACAGAATCAGGGACTAAAAGTTCATAATTTCCTTTAAAGCTGATAATCTCACGAACAATACTGCTGCTGATGAACGATTTACCGGCAGAAGTAAGTAGGAAGATGGTTTCTAACTGGTTTTCTTTTGTAAGCTCACGATTGGTTTGTGCAATGGCTTTTTCAAATTCGAAGTCGGCAGGATTTCTAAGGCCGCGGAGAATGAATTTTACATTTTTAGCAAGACAATAGTCAATTGTAAGTCCTTCGAAGTGATCGACTTCCACATTGGGGAAGTTTTCAAAAGTTTTTTCAATAAATTCTTTTCTTTGATCCAGCGAAAACATATATTTTTTCTGTGAGTTCTGCCCGATTGCAATGATGATTTTATCGAAAAGCGGAGCAGCACGTTCCACAATATCGTAATGTCCTAAAGTAATGGGATCGAAAGAGCCCGGAAAAACAGCAATTTTCATAATTTTGTCTTCTGATATTATTTTTTCAATGCTTTTTCAACCTCATTTCCACAAAGGTCTTTTATTGAAATTCCGTAATTTTTGGCCTGTTGAGGCAGTATTGATGCCGGCGAAAATCCAGGATTGGTATTCATTTCAAGCATATAAGGAATACCGTTCATAATGATATATTCGCTTCTCGAAAAACCGCTCATTCCTAACGAATTATAGGCCTTTTTAGCAATTTCTTCAACACGTTTTTTGGTTTCTTCATCAATTCTTGCGGGTGTAATTTCTTCGGAAGCACCTTCGTATTTGGCTTCATAGTCGAAGAATTCTTTGGTTGGAACGATTTCAGTAATTCCAAGCACGATGGTTTCGCCTTCAAAATCTACAACACCTACGGAAACTTCCATTCCATCGAGGAAACTTTCAATCAGGATTTCATTATCCTCAGCAAAAGCCAGTTCAAAAGCTTTATCGAAATCTGCTCTGTCTTTGACTTTCGAAATTCCAAGAGAAGAACCGCTTTGGTTTGGTTTTACAAAACATGGTAAACCTAATTCATCAACAATTTTTTCAACATCTATAGCTTCCCCTTTTCTTAAATAAATACTTTTCGCAGAAGGAATTCCATATTTTGAAAGCACTGCAAGCGTATCTTTTTTATTGAAAGTAAGAGCACTTTGATAGAAATTACATCCGGTATATTTTTGTCCGATGGTGTCCCAATATGCCTGAAGTTCACCGTTTTCACCAGGTCTCCCATGGATGATATTGAAGCAGACATCGAATTTTACTTTGTAGCCGCTTTCCATTTCTGCAGAAAAATCTGCTTTATCTATAGGGATTTTTTGTCCGTGGTCATCCAAAAACGACCATTCGTCTTTCAAAATGATAACTTTATATACGTTGTATTTTTCACGATCCAGAGAATCATAGATCAGCTGACCGCTTTTAAGAGAAACGACATACTCGTCGGAATAGCCGCCCATCACTACGGCTACGTTTTTTTTGTTCATAATTTTATCTGTCGGATAAGGCAAATTTAATGATTTTGTTGAATGTATTTGGCTGAAACAATAATTTCTGTGCAAAACCTTCGTTTAGGAAACAATTAGAAACCCAAAAAACCGATTTCTAAAATTATTAATTATATTTGCCATTATTTTAATACAGAAGAAAACCTATGCTTAAATCGCTTTTCCACTGGAAGGTTTTATTGAACTTAATACTTGCAGCAGTTGTTTTTACGGGCTTGGTTTGGCTTACATTCCGTTGGTTGGAACTTCATACCAATCATGGGAAGGAAATCCCTGTGCCGAACGTTGTAAATATGACGGTGCACAACGCTATAAAAGCTTTAGATGACGCCGGTTTGGAATATGAAGTAGACAGTTTTAATTTTAATCCAAAATATAAACCGTTTCAGGTTTTACAGATATTTCCTTCTCCGGGGTCACGTGTAAAAGGAGGTAGAACTGTATTAATGAAAGTAAATCCAAGGACGTATGCACCAGTACAGGTGCCTGATATTTTAGACAGGTATAAAGGTTTGGCATTCCGTCAGTTGGAACAGGTTGGCTTGAAAGTAGGCGATACTATTTATGAGCCAAGTATTCAGCGAGATGCGGTAATTAGAATGCAGCTTGGAGGAACAATTCTGAAACCGGGAGCTCTTTTGCCAAGATTTTCAACCATTGATCTGGTCATTGGTTCAGGTCCAAAAAGAAATGTTACCGTTCCTAATCTTGTTGGACTGACTGTTCAGGAGGCAAAAGCAATTATTACAAATAACCTTTTTGAAGTAGGACTTGTTGATCACGAAGACGGTAAGCAGGACGATTCCGATATTGTATATTATCAGAATCCTGAAGGTGGTGCAATCCGGGATCAGGGAATGCAGATTGACCTCTGGGCAAGTAAGAAAATTCCTGCTCAAATGACGGCAAAAATACGTGAGCTGAACTCGCTGTACCGAGTGAAAATCGATACCACTATTCCAAGAATCAGGTATGAAGATGTACCTGTTTATCGTGAACCGGAACCGATTCCGGAACCGGTAAGAACACAGCCAAGACAGGAAGCGCCAAAGCCTGCAGAACAGCCAAAGGCAACAACTTCTACAACTCCGAAAACAACCACGCCAACACCGGCACCAACGGAAAAACCTAAAACGGAAGAACCGCCAAAAGCAAGAAAAGTAATTGTAGAATAATATAAAAGGCTTCAACGAATTTGGTTGAAGCTTTTTTTAAATTTAAGATGGAAGATTACAACGAAGAATTTTTAGATGATGAATTACTGGAGCAGGAAAACTCCGGTGAAGATGAAAATTCCGGCCTCTATGAACACCTCAGTATAACGGTGGACAAAGGGCAGGAACCGCTTCGTATTGATAAATATCTTCAGATTTTCAGACAGAATTCTTCAAGAAATAAAATCTCACAAACCTGCAGAGCCGGAAACGTTGTCGTAAATGGTGTAGTCGTAAAACAGAATTACAAAGTAAAACCGAATGATAAAATTTCGGTTCTATTAACACGGCCTCCAAGAGAAAATGTCATCATTCCACAAGATATTCCGATAAATATCGTTTATGAAGATGAAGATGTTTTGGTGGTAGATAAAGCTGCAGGAATGGTTGTGCATCCCGGACACGGAAATTGGGACGGAACATTAGTAAATGCACTGGCTTTTCATTTCGAAAAAAATGGTTTGAAAACTGACCTTGACAGAGTAGGGCTCGTTCACAGGATTGATAAAGATACCTCAGGATTAGTCGTTATTGCCAAGAATGAGTACGCTTTAAGTCATCTTGCAAAACAGTTTTTTGACCGTAGGACAAAGCGATTGTATTGGGCATTTGTTTGGGGCAATATGGAAGAGGATGAAGGAACTATTCGCGGTCACATCGGAAGACATCAGAAGAACAGAATGCAGATGGCAGTTTACGAAGACGGTAGCCTGGGAAAACATGCGGTAACCCATTACAAAGTTTTGGAACGTTTCCGCTATATGACTTGGGTTGAATGTAAACTTGAAACGGGCAGAACCCATCAGATCAGAGCACATTTCAGACATATTGGGCACACTTTGTTTAATGATGAAAGATATGAAGGGCATATTCCTTTACGTGGACAAAATCTTCCAAAATACAAGCAGTTTATCCAAAATGTTTTTGAAATTCTGCCAAGACATGCATTACATGCGCACACGCTTGGATTTATGCATCCGGTGACAAAAAAAGAAATGTATTTCGAAAGGCCGATGCCCGAAGATATGCAGCAGGCGGTTGATAAGTGGAGAAATTATTTAAGTAATAATTAAACCGATAATTTTATATATTTGTTTAGATTAACGTGAAGAAATTTACACTTTTAATATTATCATTCTTAGGTTTCCAGGCCATGGCTCAGGAGACACTTCCTGTATATCAGCAATATCTTTTGGATGGAAAGTTTCTAATAAATCCGGCTTTTTATGGCGAGACGGATGATATTGTTCTTCACGGAACTTACCAGAAACAGTTTTCGAAGTTTGATGAATCACCGAATGTTCAGACGATTGGTTTGCACGCCAATGTTGTGGACAGGCTTGCGGCGGGCGTTTCATTTTTCCGGGATCAAAACGGACCGATTTCTGCAAACGGAATTTCTGCCGGTGCATCCTATTTTATTCCGTTGAGTGACGATGGCGACAGAAAAGATCAGTTTTCATTCGGTACTTCGGCGAATTTCTATAATATGAACATCGATTATACGATGCTGAATTATACACAACCGGATCCCGTTTTGGGAGAAAACACCGATGATATTTTTATGGTTTATGCCAATTTAGGAGCACAGGCCACTTATCAGAATTTCTTCGGAAGCGTTTCGGTTTCGGATATTCCGCTTTCAAACGACAGACCGATTGTGAACGGAATCGAACCTTCTCCAACAAAATTTATTATTAATGCCGGATACGATTGGGTGGTTTCTGACGGTATTTCTGTTGAACCTTCAGTATTGGTAAATCTCAATACCAATTCCGCCAGAATGATGGATTTCAACCTTTTAGCAAAAGTTTTCAGTGATACCAATCTTTTTGCGGCAGGTGTCAGCTTCCGAACAGCAAAAGATAATGTCGGCAGCCAGCAATTGAGTCTTTCCCCGATTATTAAAGGAAAACTCGACCGTTTTACTTTTGGTGCGGCTTATAATCTCGGCTTATCCGATATTCAATCGTACGGCGGAAACAGTTTCATGCTCAGCATTGGTTATAATTTCGAAAACTTCATCAACTCACGAGGTTTCAGATACTGATAAATTTAAAACTCGAAACTCGTATCCTGAATCTCGAATCTCGAATCTCGAATCTCGAATGATTTACATCCATATTCCTTTTTGCAAACAGAAATGCAGTTACTGTAATTTTCATTTTTCGACTTCTTTTAAGTTGAAAGATGAAATGGTTTCGGCGATTAAAAAAGAGATTTTTCTGCGTAAAAACGAACTGGAAAATAAAACCCTTAAGTCCCTTTATTTCGGAGGAGGAACACCCTCAGTATTAACTGTTGATGAAATAAAATCTCTGATTGATGAAACCCTGAAATATTTTGATTTTGATGAAAAAATTGAAATCACTTTAGAATCCAATCCCGATGATTTGAACGGAGCCTTTCTGAAAGAGTTATCTAAAACAGAAATCAATCGTCTTTCCATTGGAACACAGAGTTTTTTTGATGAAGATTTAGAACTGATGAACCGCGCTCACAACGCCTCGGAAGCAGAAAGTTCCATTAAACGTTCGCAGGATTTTGGGTTTGAAAATATCAGTATCGATCTAATTTATGGTTCACCAACTTCAGATGTCAATATTTGGAAAGAGAATTTAAATAAAACTGTTGAGCTTGAAGTTCCACACGTATCGTCCTATGCGTTAACCGTTGAGCCAAAAACAGCTTTAAGCGACTGGATTAAAAAAAATAAAATTCAGCCACCGAAAGAGGCAGAGCAGAATAAGGAGTTTTATTATATGTCTGATTTTCTGAAATATCACGGTTTTCTGCATTATGAAATCTCAAATTTTGCAAAACCGGGTTTTGAGTCCAAGCACAATTCCGCGTATTGGAAATATCAGGAATATCTGGGAATTGGACCTTCGGCACACTCCTACAACGGACTAAATGAACGAAGTTGGAATATCGCCAATAACACCATATACATTAAGAATCTTGCCGAAAATAAACTTCCAAAAGAGACCGAAATTCTAAGTGAAAAAGACCGTTTCAACGAAATGCTGATGATTGGTCTGCGCACCATTTGGGGTGTTGATTTAAATAAACTGAAAGAAAATTTTTCAGAAGAAATATTGGAGCATTATAATAAAGAAACAGCATCAAAACTGTCGGAAGGATTTCTGATTATTGAAAATAATTACCTGAAAATTCCTGAAAAACACTGGTTTCTGGCTGATGGAATCGCTTCGGATTTATTTATTTTATAATCCGAAAGGTAGATTTCAGATTTCAAATATCGAATTTTAAGTATTTTTGCACTAAATAAACTCAGTTTGAAAACAAAAAAACCGGATTATTCGCATTTACAACCAAAACAACCCATCGGAATTTTCGATTCCGGCGTTGGTGGTTTGACGGTTGCAAAAGAAATCAAACGCCTTCTTCCTCACGAAGATCTAATCTATTTTGGCGACACAAAACATCTTCCGTACGGTGAAAAATCTCAGGAAGCCATTATCGGATATGTTACCAAAATCACGCAGTTTCTTTTAGAAAAAAACTGTAAAGCGATTGTGATTGCATGTAATTCTGCGACTGCTAATGCTTTAAAAGAGGTTCTTGAATTGGTTGGCAACCGAATTCCGGTGATTGATGTCATTAATCCCGTGGCCGAAAAAGTTTCTTACGAAATACATAATAACGTCGGTGTAATTGCCACGAAAGCAACGGTGAATTCCGGACTTTACAAGAAAAGCATCCGCAAACATAATAAGTTTATTAAGGTGGATGAATTGGCAACACCACTTTTGGTTCCGGCAATTGAGGAGGGATTCAAAAATCATCCGATTACTCATGCTATTATTTTTAATTATTTGAGTAACAGCAAGTTAAAAAATATTGAAACGCTTATTCTCGGTTGCACGCATTATCCGCTTCTGATTGATGAAATCAAGCAATATTACGGAAACCGTGTTCGAGTGATTGATTCGCCGAGTATTGTTGCCAACCAATTGAGAATGGTTTTGGAACAGCATCATCTGTTAAATACCGAGAATCCGAAACCAACTTACCATTTCTACGTATCGGATCTGACAAAGAATTTCGAGAAAATTTCTAAAAAGATTTTTGGTAAAGCAATTGAATTGGAACTGATGGTTCTTTAAGCCTGCTCTTCAATACTTTCTACTTCCTCTTCATCTTTTCTGAAAAAGGAGAAACTCACGTTGCCATATTTTCTGGTTTCGAGAAGGTGAGGATGCTGAAATTTCAGTCGGCTCTGATGTTCCATAATGAAAACCCCGTTTTCCTTCACGTAATTATTGTTCAGAACTAAAGAAATCAGCTCGTGATATTTCTTTTCATCGGTGGACTCAAACGGTGCATCTGCAAAAACAATGTCGTATTGTTTTTTGTTTCTGTTTTTCTTCAACCAATCATAAACGTCGGCTCTTTGAACATTAATCTGCATTGACATGTCCAATTCCGCAGCAGTGGAATTGATAAAACTGCAATGTTTCGGATTCATTTCAACTGAAGTAATGTCAGGGCAATCGCGCGATGCAAACTCTAAAGTGATGGAACCAATTCCGGCAAACAAGTCCAATACAGAAATAAATTCCATATCGTACCGGTGCTCAATAATGCTGAACAGTGCTTCTTTTGCAAAATCAGTCGTAGGTCTAACGTCGAAATTTTTTGGGGCAGCAATTTTTTTTGCTTTCCATTTACCACTTATAATTCTAAACATATTTTTGTTGGGTGTTAGGTGATGGGTGCGGGATGTTTCAATCAGTCTAGTTTATTTCTGAAGGCGATTATATGATTCATTAATTTGTAGCAAAAAGCATAGTTCAATGAGAAATCTTCATTTGAAATATAATTTCGGTTTTTAGCTTTATATAAGCACGTAACAACTTCCGCAATTGATCTTATAGAAAAACTAAGAAATCGTCTGAATTCAGGATTACTTTGCAAAATACTCCCTTCAGAAGTATTTAATGCGATAGAATCTGCAGCTCGTCTGATTTGAGATGTCAAATTATAGGTTTCTTCCTTTGGAAATGATTTTGAGATTTCATAAATCTTTTCAGCAAATTCCATTGAGTCCTGCCAAATAAATAATTTTTCAAACTTAAAACTCATGTTAAAAAGATTTGGAATTTAAAATTAAGAATTATGAAATGAATGTGAATTGCCTTTGAAAACGTCATCGAGCATCCAACATCCATCATCCAACAAGAATAAAATTCTTTCCCGGAATATTATCGAACACAATTTTCAGATTCTTCACAAATTTTCTCAGTTCAGAAATAAAAGTCTCATTTTCAGAGGTTTCGCCGTACACATAAAAATTCGTTTCGTTAATTCCGAAACCGATTTTGCTTAAGGTAAACATCACGAAATATAGAAAATCTACTTCCGAATTTACATCCAGATTATTGTAAAGGACTATTTTTTTATTTTCAAAAGCAAAAAATTCACACTGATTATGATAAAGGTTCACGTGAATTTCCTTACCTCCTTTTGCATTGATGGAATTCAGAAATTTCTCTCCAGAAAAATTGAACTTTGCCGGAAGATTTTTTGCTTTAATTTTTTGATAGATGTCCTTCGGAAAAGTATAATAAAACTGCACGCCAAACTTCTTATTTACCGAAAGCATGAGTTCCTCAATTTCTTTATTTACCGGAGCGTTGTATGCAATAAGGTCATAACCCAAATCGTGTTCTGCAAAACCTTCAGGCATCATTGCAAAATGATTCAATGCCGAAAAAACAGAAATCTCTGCGAATTGTTTTGTTAGAATTTCGTCCAATCTATCTGAAACAAAGTTTGTAGGAGTTTCCTCATTTTCAAAAAAAGCGTTTTCTTCCAGAATACTTCTGTTGCGTGTAATCTGATATTGCAGGCCGTCTTTTGTAAAAAGTAAATTGAGTTTTTCCATTATTGAAGTGAGCAAATTTATTAAAATAATTTGGCGCTTGAAAATATGTGTTCGCTTTAACCTGTGTTACTAAAAAAAATGTATTTTTATCAGTGAAAAAAATTATGTCAATGAAAAAATATCTGTTTTTCTTCCTGTTTCTGTTTTCTTTTCTGGCTTTTGGACAGAAAAATATTGTTAATCAAGTCGTGGATGCTTCCTGTGGTTTATGCCAGTTCGATAAGAAAAAAGATAAATCCTGCAGTTTGTATGTAAAAATCAATCAAAGAATCTACAGTGTGGAAGGCACCGGAATTGATGACCACGGTGATGCGCACGCTTCCAATGGATTCTGTGAAATGGTGAGAAAAGCAAATGTTTCGGGTGAAATCAGGAAAGGGAAGTTTTATGCTACCAGTTTTCAATTACTTCCGGTTGTCGCGAGAGACAAAAAATAATCACTTGAAATTTACGATCACGGAACCGGACTGATGATGAAGGATTTCCTTATTATGAAAATCTAATCCAATCTGGCTTTCCAATACGTCGTAAACCATTTTTTGCAAAGTTCCGTCGCCAAGTCCATGAATGATTTCCATTTTTTTAAGATTGTTCTTACGGCAGAAATCAAGGGTTTCAATCAGTTTTTCTTTTTGAATGAATAATCTTTCAAAACTTTCGTAAGCCAAAGGATTATCTACTAATTTTTCGAAATGAAGATCAAGAACCATATGGTTTTTGCTGTGTTTTTTTGAAAGTTTTTTATTGTGCTCGTATTTCTTTTCAACCCTGATGTTTTCATATAAAGACTGATTTCGGATAACCAGTTTTTCTTTTGAAAGTTTGTGTGTAAAGCCGTGCTCATCAGCAAATACAACCGTTTCGCCGTGTACAGAAGTTACAGTTCCCTCCAAATCATCATCAATTACCGAAACTTTATCACCTATTTTCATCTGCTTCCCAATTCGATTATTTCAAGATTTTTTATTTCGGTGCCATCAATTTCAAAGCGCATCATCGTTCTAGTTTTATGCCATCCCTGTTTTCCGCAGGCTCCGGGATTCAGATGAAGTAATTGATTTTTCTCGTCATACATCGCTTTCAGAATATGTGAATGCCCTGAAATAAATAACTTTGGTTGTTTTTCTAAAATCTCTTTCCTTGCTAAAGGCGAATATTTTCCGGGATAACCACCGATGTGAATCATCAGAACTTCGACACCTTCACATTTAAAACGGCTGACTTCCGAAAAGCATTTTCTGATTTTATCATTATCAATGTTTCCATAAACTCCTTTTACAGAATTTATTTTTTCAAGTTCTTCAATCACCTCCATACTTCCAAAATCTCCGCAATGCCAAATTTCATCAGCCTGTTTTGCATACTCAAGAATGCGGTCATCCATATGCGAATGTGTGTCGGAAAGTAAGAGAATCTTCGTCAAAAGTCTTATTTTTGTCCTGCAAATTTACAAAATTGAGATACTTCATCGAATTTTCTTACAACGGACAAAACTATTTCGGTTACCAGATTCAGCCGAACGAAATTTCGGTACAGGAAGAACTTGAAAAAGCGATGTCAACCATTCTTCGTGAAGAAATTAAAACTACCGGCGCCGGAAGAACCGATACCGGAGTTCATGCTAAAAAGATGTTTGCTCATTTTGATACCGAACAAATTTTGAGTGAGAAATTTCCTCAACAGCTCAACAGTTTTTTACCACCAGATATTTCTGTTAAAAGAATTTTTCAGGTTAAAGACGATTTTCACGCCCGGTTTGATGCGACTTTCCGCACGTATGAATATTATATTTCTTTGGAGAAAAATCCGTTTACACAAAATTCTGCATGGCAACATTGGAAACGTCCTTTAGATGTTAAAAAAATGAGTGAAGCCTGCAAAATCCTGTTTGAGTACGAAGATTTTGAGAGTTTTGCAAAAATCGGGGGCGACAATAAAACCAATCTCTGCAAAATTTACAAAGCAGAATGGGAGCAAAATGGATCGGAACTGAAATTTACCATTTCTGCCAACCGTTTCCTCAGAAATATGGTGCGCGCGATTGTGGGAACCATGGTTGAAGTTGGTTCAGGGAAAATTCAGCCTTCAGATTTACGGAAAATCATTGAAGATAAAAACCGCAATTCTGCCGGGACTTCTGCACCGGCCCACGGATTGTTTCTGGTGGATGTTGGGTATGAGTTTTAGAGTGGAAAGATGAAAAATTGGTGAGTTTGAGACATCAATTTTGACGTAGTCATAGAGCGACGCAATATCGGTAGCAAACAAGTTGTTATAATTGTGAAGCGCCAGAGGCGCGACATCTTGATTAAAATCATTTGGTTTTCATTTCCTTATCTTTATCTCAAATCCAAAATTCGTGGCTGAAAATAATACCTATACACAATTACATATCCAAATTGTTTTTGCTGTGAAATTCAGAGATTCACAAATCAAATCTGAATGGAGAGATGAGTTGTATAAATATATTACAGCTATAATCCAAAACAAGAAACATAAACTTCTTGCAATTAACGGAATGCCCGATCATATCCATATACTTATAGGAATGCGACCGACTCAATCACTGTCAGATTTAGTAAAAGATATCAAAAGCAATTCTTCAAGATGGATTAATGAAAAAGGTTTTACATCTTCGAGATTTGAATGGCAGGACAGTTTTGGAGCATTTTCTTATAGCAAATCACAAATTGATTCAGTAGTAAAATATATCAATAATCAGGAAAAGCATCACCAAAAGAAATCATTTAAATCAGAATATATTGATTTTTTAAAAGCATTTGAAATAGATTTTGATGAAAAATTTATTTTTAAAGAATTACGATAATTTTTCTGAACCAATAAGTCGCGCCTCTGGCGCTTCGCATTTTTTCTCATTACATTTTCTACCAATATTCGTCGCTCCGCGACTTCATAGCATAATTTAAGCTCACCAAGTTATTTAGAAATGATATTTCTGGGACTAGAATTCAAGAGCTCGAAGCTCGAAACCCGAAACTCGAAATTCAAAACTCCGCTCTTTTTCGTAAATTTGCATCTGTTCTGAATGAAAAAGCAAAGCACCTGGCAAATTATCAAAAGACTTTTCACGATTGGGATGAAATTCCGGTCGTGGTTCATCATTGCATTGGTAATTTCTATTTTACTATCGGTGGTTTCTACGTACAGACCTTATCTCACGATGCAGATTGTGGATATCGACATCATTAAACTGGGTGACAAAAACCAAATGATGAAGCACATCTACTGGCTAATCGGTTTGGTGGTGTTGGAAACTTTTCTAAACTTTTTCCTCGTATGGTTTTCTAATTTCATTTCGCAGAATGTTATCCGCGACATCCGTGAAAGACTTTACAACAAACTGATTTATTTTAAAACCTCTTTTTTCGATAAAACGCCTATCGGTCAACTGGTAACACGTGCTGTTGGCGATGTTGAAACCATTGCCACGGTTTATACCGACGGTTTTCTGATGGTATTTGGAGATGTTCTGAGAATCATTTTTGTATTAATTATGATGTATCAGACGGACGCCAATCTTACCTATATTTCGTTGGTGATTCTTCCACTGATGGTGGTTATTACGAGATTTTTCCAGAAGCGATTGAAAAAAGCATTTGGAGATGAAAGAACCTGGACTGCAAATCAGAATTCCTTCGTGCAGGAGCGTTTAGCAGGGATGCAAATCATTCAGGTGTTCAACAGGGAAGAACAGGAATTTAAAAAGTTTGATGAAATCAACATAACCCTGAAAGGTGCGCTGTTGAGAACTGTATTCATCTTCTCTCTTTTCTTTCCGGTGGTTGAACTGATTTCTTCTGTATTTATCGGATTCATTCTTTTTTATGGAGGGTATATCACGATTACAGCTGGGGTTGTAATTGCCTTCATCCAGTATATTTCAATGCTGATTCGTCCGTTGAGACAGATAGCCGACCGTTTCAACAACATCCAGCGAGGAATTGTTGGTGCAGAGCGTGTTCTTGGCTTAATTGATGAAGATTTCCAGATGACGAATGAGGGGAAAGTGATGAAAGATGAATTTGAAGGCAAGATCGAATTTCGTGATGTGCGTTTTTCTTATGATGAGAAGCAGGAAGTGCTGAAAGGTATCAGTTTCAAAGTTAATCCGGGTGAAAGTGTAGCGATTGTCGGTGCAACAGGAGCCGGAAAAACCACCATTATCAGTTTAATTACCCGACTTTACGACATCAATTCCGGAAGTATTTTAATTGATGATGTTAATCTGAAAGATTACGAACTTTACAACTTAAGAAGTCATATTGGTGTCGTGCTGCAGGATGTTTTCCTGTTCCACGGAAGTATTTACGAGAATCTCGCTTTTGGTGATGACACTATTACTTTAGATAAAATAAAAAAAGCTGCTGCTGAAATCGAAGTAGATGATTTTATCAGACAGCTTCCGGGTGAATATGATTATGTGGTGAGTGAAAGAGGTTCTTCCATTTCATTGGGACAAAGACAGCTACTGTCGTTCCTTCGCGCTTATCTTTCTAATCCGAAAATATTGATTTTGGATGAAGCAACATCTTCAATCGACCACGAAAGTGAAAAACTGATCCAAAGGGCTACTGAAAAAATTACCCAAAACCGAACATCGATTATCATTGCTCACCGACTTTCAACAATTGAAAAAGCTGATAAAATTATCGTAATGGATGGTGGTAAAATTGTGGAAGAAGGAAAGCACACTGAACTGCTGCAACGCAACGGATATTACGCTACGCTGTATAAAGCACAGCTGAAACACGAACTGGAAGAAAGCGAAGAAAACTAATTAATAAAACTATGGAAACGCATATCAACGATGAATTTCAAGTGTTGAAAGACGAATTGAAAAAACTGAATATTGAAGTTCTGAAAATCGTAAAAGTAGGCAATGGAAATATGGATTTCCATGAAGTTTATTACAAATCGCCAAAGTTTGTCGAAGTGAAAACGGTTTATGTACACATCGAAAAACTGGATGAACTGATTGCCCGTTTCAAAGAGGCCTATTCATAGAACCAAAAAATGGTAAGGTTATAAACTCTTCCAGTGCTTTTTTATTCTAATCCGAAAGGTGTAAACTTCAGTTCTTTTTTCCAGTTTTCTCCAAATTTTGAAGAAAGATAATCGGCTACGATTTCATTATTGGTTTTTGTGGCTGTTGATAGTGTTGGTGTAATAACGCATCCTTCGCTTTTCACGCCGATTCTGTATTTTTCGAAGAATTCCTTTTCATTGGCCGGAGCAATTCCAAAGTGAACGAATTTTAATTTCTCTTCTTTCAGAAGTTGCTGCCAGTTTTCTGCGGTGGCGTATTCCTGCATATGGAGTTTATATGTGCCTAAAGCAATTTTTACAACGTTTTCCTTATCAGTTATTTTTCCCGGATAAGAAAGAAGATGAGGTGTTTCGGAGGTAAATCTGAAAGTGTATTTTCCTTTTTTTAAAGGAATGGTAAAGTCTTTTGCTTCGGTGATTTCAAATGTTTGTCCGGTTTCTTTGATGGTTAAAGTGCCGTGTTCGAACTTGGTGTCCGGCATCATTTCAATTTTTACAGTTACCGAAATCGGTTCGTCTTTTCCTGCAAAACTGAATAATATTAATAATGAGAATACAAATACTGAATGCAGAATTTTTGAGTTTTTCATAAAGGAGTTTATTAATAGATGTCTTTTCAGGACGGAAGTTAAAATTGAAATACAGAATCTTTAGCCCTGACCGATTTTTGGTCGGAGAGTGGGGGAGTTGGAGAGTTGGAGAGTTGGGGAGTTGGAGAGTTGGGGAGAAGTGTTGAACTCCGTGTATTCTCCACTTCGTTACGAGGCAACACCTCTTGAAAAGAGGGGAATAAAAAATCCGTCCAGAAAATTCTGAACGGATTTTATTATGATTGGTTAAAACTTCGGGCTTCTCGCCTCCAGCTTCCAGCTTCCTTACATCATTCCCGGCATTCCACCACCCATCGGCATTGCAGGTTCGTCTTTCTTGATTTCTGTTACTACACACTCGGTAGTCAACAGCATTCCTGCAACTGATGCAGCGTTTTCAAGTGCGACACGTACCACTTTGGTAGGGTCGATAATTCCAGCTTCGTACATATTTACGTACTCGTCATTTTTCGCGTTGTAACCGAAATCTCCGCTGCCGTCGGCAACTTTTGCAACGATTACAGAACCTTCGCCACCAGCGTTGGCAACGATTTGACGAAGTGGTTCTTCAATCGCTCTTTTCACGATTTTGATACCGGTAGTTTCATCAGGGTTGATTCCTTCGATGTTTAGGTTAGAGATACTTCTAACAAGCGCTACACCACCACCAGGAACGATTCCTTCTTCAACAGCAGCTCTGGTTGCGTGAAGTGCGTCATCAACTCTGTCTTTTTTCTCTTTCATTTCCACTTCAGAAGCGGCACCTACGTAAAGAACTGCAACTCCACCTGCCAATTTTGCCAGTCTTTCCTGAAGTTTTTCTCTGTCGTAATCGGAAGTTGTGGTTTCCATCTGCGCTTTGATCTGGTTTACTCTACCTTTGATCTGCGCTTCGTCGCCACCGCCGTTTACGATGGTTGTGTTATCTTTATCGATGGTAATTTTTTCAGCAGTACCCAGCATTTCAAGAGTAGCGTTTTCCATGGTGAAACCTCTTTCTTCAGAAATTACCTGTCCGCCTGTAAGAATAGCGATATCTTCCAGCATTGCTTTTCTTCTGTCGCCGAAACCTGGTGCTTTTACAGCAGCGATCTTAAGCGAACCTCTTAATTTGTTTACCACTAAAGTTGCAAGTGCTTCACCCTCAACTTCTTCAGAAATAATAAGAAGTGATTTTCCTGCCTGTGCAACCGGCTCAAGAACCGGAAGAAGTTCTTTCATCGAAGAAATTTTCTTTTCAACTAAAAGGATGTACGGGTTCTCCAGTTCCGCAACCATTTTTTCAGGATTGGTCACGAAATACGGCGACTGATAACCTCTGTCGAACTGCATTCCTTCGACAACATCAACCGTTGTATCGGTTCCTTTTGCTTCTTCAACAGTGATAACACCTTCTTTGCCTACTTTTCCGAATGCCTCAGAAATCAATGCACCAATAGTGTCGTCGTTGTTGGCAGAAATTGAAGCTACCTGCTTGATTTTTTCTGCATTTTCACCTACTTCCTGAGACTGAGATTTCAGGTTTTCAACTACGGCAGAAACTGCCTTGTCGATTCCTCTTTTCAAATCCATTGGATTTGCACCTGCTGCTACGTTTTTCAGACCTTCGCGAACGATTGCCTGTGCCAAAACGGTTGCGGTAGTGGTTCCGTCACCTGCGATGTCATTGGTTTTGGAAGCTACTTCTTTTACCATTTGAGCTCCCATGTTTTCCACTTTGTCTTCCAATTCGATTTCTTTCGCTACAGAAACTCCGTCTTTAGTAACATGAGGTGCACCGAAAGATTTTTCGATGACTACGTTTCTACCTTTAGGTCCCAAAGTTACTTTTACTGCGTTTGCAAGAGCGTCAACACCTCTTTTTAGGGCGTCTCTTGATTCAATATCGAATTTTATTTCTTTTGCCATAATTTTCAGATTTTAGACGTCAGATTTCAGACGTCAGATTTTAGTTAATAATTTTTAAAATAAATAACACCAAGTTTCAGTCTGAACTCTATCCCAAGATTCCCAATAAATCTCCTTCTCTTACAATAAGAAAATCTTTTCCATCCAACTTCAATTCAGAACCTGAATATTTCCCGTAAAGCACTTTATCGCCTACTTTTACGGTGGTTGGTTCGTCTTTTTTGCCTGGTCCAACTGCTACTACAGTTCCTTCCTGTGGTTTTTCTTTAGCCGTATCCGGAATGATGATTCCTGAAGCGGTAGTTGTTTCAGCCGCATTGGGCTCTATCAAAACTCTGTCTGATAATGGTTTGAAATTTACTGACATAATATTAGTATTTGATTAATTATTTTCTGACTTCTCTTTATCTAACAGTGTGCCAACAAAAATATCTCGAAAAATTGTCATTCACTGTTAAAGAAAAGTGAAATTTTGGCAGAAAAAAATATCCTGAAATTTCAGGATATTTATGTTTTACAGTTGCAAGATTTTAATGTAATCAATTTTTATTTCTTAGCCGCCTGCATCGGATTTATTCTGTTGGTGGCAGCGCCTCTTCTTGCAGCTTCTGTTTTCTGTTTAAATACTTCAAATCTTGAAGTTGCTTCCGGAATATTTCCCCAATGATTATTGCTGTCATCGATGTCTGCCGTTTGTTTCAAAGGATCGAGGTGAATGGACTTCAGTTTTTTATCGAAATAATAGGTGATAGAAACATTTTTCTCATTATGTCTCCAAATCTGAGCTTTGTGATAGTCCTGCACTGTGCTTCCGTCCTCAAAAGTAAACTCAAGAATAATTGGCATTACCAAACCGCCTTTGTTGGCAAAATCAATTTGATAAGCGTTGATACTTTTTACTTTCGCTTTTTCATTTTGCGGAACTTTCTCGAGATTATTGGCAGTTATTGTATAAGTTTTATCAGTATCCACTTTTTCCATGCCGCGGTTGTATCTCCAGTAAAAATCACGGGTTTCTTTATCTAAATCGGTGTAATATCTGATATTACTGTCTGCTTTATTACGAAGTTTTGTGATGTCTTCAAAGTCTGAAGACATTGGTTTATCTACCTGATATTTCATTTCCTGCGGTTGTGGTTCAGCATCGGCATTGGCAGAAGCAACCGTAACTTTTTCGATTGAAATATCTACTGCATCCGTTCCGAAAAACCATCCCCTCCAAAACCAATCCAGGTCTTCACCGCTTGCATCTTCCATCGTTCTGAAAAGATCCGCAGGTTCTGGATGACGGAATGCCCATCTTTTTGAATACATTTTGAAAGCTGGATCGAACAGTTCGCGTCCCATAACCGTTTCACGAAGAATATTAAGAGCAGTTGCCGGTTTTGCGTAAGCGTTTGGGCCAAAATGAATGATATTATCCGAATTGCTCATAATTGGCTCCAGTTGGTCTTTTGGCAATTTCATATAATCTACTATGGTGTGCGCCGGACCTCTTCTCGATGGAAATTTGTCGTCCCAAGTTGATTCGGTTAGATACTGTACAAAAGTATTCAGGCCTTCATCCATCCACGACCATTGTCTTTCATCGGAATTAATAATCATTGGGAAGAAATTGTGTCCCACTTCGTGAATAATCACGCCAATCATTCCGTTTTTAATGCCTTCGGAATATGTTCCGTCTTTTTCTGTTCTTCCGAAATTGAAACAAATCATCGGATATTCCATTCCGTTTGACGCCTCTATTGACTGTGCCACAGGATACGGATAAGGAACGGTATATTCCGAATACGTTTTAATGGTATGAGCGACAACTTTTGTTGAATATTTACGATAAAGATTATACGCTTCTTTTGGGTAAAGGCTCATGGCCATTACATTATTGTTGTTTTCTGGAATATGAACTTTCATTCCGTCCCAAACAAATTTCCTGGATGAAGTCCAGGCAAAATCTCTTACGTTTTCGGCTTCAAAAATCCAAGTTTTTCTCTGTTTTGATTTTGTTTTTTCTGCTTTTTTGGCTTCATCTAAAGTTACAATTTCAATCGGTTCATCAGAATTTTGTGCTTTTTCCCATCTCGAATATTGTGCAGGAGTAAGTACTTCTTTGAAATTTTTCCCAACTCCGGTTGACGCTACAATATGGTCTGCGGGAACGTTCATCGAAACTTTATAATTTCCGAAAACCAAAGCAAATTCGCCGCGACCGGTAAACTGTGTGTTTTGCCATCCTTTGAAGTCCGAATAAACGCACATCCTTGGGAACCACTGCGTAATCGTGTAAAGGTCGTTGCCGTCTTCAGGGAAATGTTCGTAACCGCCGCGACCGCCCATTGTCATTCGGTTTGGGATGTTGTAATTCCAATCGATTTTGAAGGTGTATTTTTCGCCCGCTTTCAAAACTTTTGGCAAATCAATACGCATCATGGTTTTATTGACCTGATATTTTAACGGATTTCCTGCAGCATCGGTTACTTTGTCGAGATTTACACCGTATCCATTGTCTTTTGCGGGAATTTCAGTAACTTTTAATTGGTCTGTGGTGGTTTGTTCGGGCAAATAAGAAGAAAAACCATAACCTGCGTTTTTGGTTGATGACTGTTCGTTTTCATCCAGCTGAAGCCACAGATAATCAAGATTATCCGGTGAATTGTTGTAGTAAGTAACAGTTTGTGAACCTTTCAGATTTCTTTTTTCTTCATCCAGATAAGCCGAAATTTCATAATCTGCCCTTTGCTGCCAATAAGCATGTCCGGGCGCGCCCGAAGCCGTTCGGTAAACATTTGGAGTTGGCAGAATAGTGCCTAACTGCTCAAATTTATTTCCGTGATTGCTGCCAGGATTGTTTTGGATGTTTTGTCCATTGGAAACGATGAATAAAAACAGGGTTAAAATTGAAACTAGAAATTTCATAAATGGAAGAGTTTTCATTTTTTACTTTAGAACTATCAAAAATAATTAATTTTTGATAACTGAATGATTATTTATTCCGATTAAAAAGGAATTCTTTCTAAAGCCATTTTCAGAGACAATGCAAATATCCCTGAAGAAATAAACATAATCCAGTCTTTTTTCGAAACTCTGAACAGGTTTGTAATAATGAAGCTCAAAATCAAAAAGGCGATAACAACTACGATTTGTCCCAATTCAAGTCCGATGTTGAACCCTAATAACGGAACTGCAATATTCTGTTCTTCAGCCAAAGTCATTCGTGCGATATTGGCAAAACCCATTCCGTGGATCAGTCCGAAAATTAAAGCCAGCCAATAGTTCATTTTAATTAAACTTTTGGTTCTGTTCCGCAGTAAAATATTGTCGAAAGCGGTAATGACGATGGTTAGCGGAATTAAAAATTCAACCCAATCTGATGGAATTCTGAAAGCATCCAACACGCTCAGAGCCAAAGTAATGGAATGTCCGATGGTGAACGCCGTAACAAGAATGAGCAATTTTTTGAAATCGTTGAAGCTGTAAACCACGATAAGTGCCAAAACCAAGAGTTGATGATCCAGCGCATCTAAAGAAATAATGTGCTCCCAACCGAGTTTTAGGTAAAAAATGAAATCGGACATAATCTGAATTTGGAATACGAAAATAATGATTAATTTCGTTTTATGATTTCAAAACCACTGATGACTAAAGTCTTTTTACTATTTGCATTATTCTTTTCACTACTATTTTCTGCGAGTGATGTTCATCCGTATCATGTAGGTTCAGTTGAGTTTAATTATAACTCGAAAAGTAAAACTTTTGAGATTACCGGAAAATTCTTTCTGGATGATTTAGAAAATGGAATTAATAAAAAGTACGGAACAAATGTTCATTTTTTAGTTAAAAATTCCAAAGAGAAAATGAATCAGTCGTTAGAAAAATATTTATCAGAATACCTTAAACTAAAAGTAAACGGCAAACTTTTGAAAATCAATTACGTTGGTTATGAAGAAGACAGTGAATCGGTAAATGTTTATTTAGAATCTGAAACTGTTACTTCACCGAAAAAAATTGAAGCATCGGTAAGTGTTCTTTATAATCTTTTTGATGATCAGATTAATATTATTCATATAGTCGTAAACGGAAAACGACAGAGCCATAAGTTGAGCTATCCGGACCGATATTTGAATAAAAACTTTTAGAATTCAGCATTAATCTTAATGACATGCTTTTCCAGATTCGGGAAAAACTCATTGAAATAAATCTGAAGTTCGGGCTTATTGTTTAGAAAAACCTCGAAGACAGCCAGTTTTTTGTCTAAATATTTAGCTTTATTAAGCACATTCTGCATCGAGAATTTTATGCCCCAATCTTCTTTATAGTTGAAAAGCCAATTGTCTTTCTGCATTCTTTCCAACATTAAAATCAAATTTACAGGCAGCAGCTCCTGATGATTTCTGAGTGCCGCATATACTTTTTGTGAATGCTCAAACAGGACGCTTTCGGGTAGAGAATTTGCAAGAAAATAATCGAACGCGACATCTATAAACGCCCCGGAATAAAGCCTTACTAAAGGGCTGAATATTTTTTTTGCTTCACGGATTGCCGTGTGAGAATCTGTAAAAGTATCAATCTCGCGGTGCAATGTAAATCCCTGCTGAATTTTTTCCGGATATGAAAAACGCTCACTGTTCCTGATGAAATCTTCCAGAAACTGACCAACAATTTGCTCATCGGTAAAACTGAGATAGGAATGAGCGAGGTAATTCATTGATTAAAGTTAAAACAAAAACTCGTGAAAATCTTCAATTTTGCTGACTTCAATGATGTTGATCCCAAATTTTCTTTTCGGAATCTTATTTAAGTTTGAAATAAAAATTTTCTCGTAGCCCAATTTTTCTGCTTCAGAAATTCTCTGTTCGATTTGCGGCACCGGACGGATCTCTCCGCTTAAACCAATTTCACCGGCGAAACAAAATTTTTCCGAAATGGCAATGTCGTCATTAGAAGAGAGGATTGAAGCAATAACCGCTAAGTCTAAAGCAGGATCGTCAGTTTTTATTCCTCCTGTGATATTTAGGAAAACGTCTTTTGCTCCAAGTTGGAATCCGGCTCTTTTTTCCAAAACTGCCAAAAGCATATTGAGTCTTTTCGAATCAAATCCGGTGCAGCTTCTTTGTGGCGTTCCGTACACTGCAGAACTTACCAATGCCTGAATTTCCAAAAGCATCGGTCGGTTGCCTTCCAAAGTGACGGCAATTGAATTTCCGGAAAGTTCTTCGAATTTCTTGGTAATCAGAATTTCCGACGGATTCTTAATCTCTTTCAACCCTTGGGCAATCATTTCATAAATCCCAATTTCAGAAGTTGAACCAAAGCGGTTTTTGTTGGCTCTCAATAATCTGAAGAGGTGATTTCTGTCGCCATCAAAATTCAAAACCACATCTACCATGTGTTCCAGCACTTTTGGTCCGGCGATTTGTCCGTCCTTGGTAATGTGTCCAACCAGAATAATCGGCGTATTGGTTTCTTTGGCAAATTTGATGAGCTCGTTGGAGCATTCCCGGATTTGCGAAACCGTTCCGGGAGAACTTTCCAACAACTGTGAATGCAACGTTTGAATAGAATCCACAATCATTAAATCCGGCTGAAGTTTCTTAGCTTCGTGAATGATTTTTTCTACCGAAACTTCAGTAAGCAAAAAACAGTTTGGATTTTGAAGATCAGTTAATCGGTCGGCGCGCATTTTAATTTGCGATGCACTTTCCTCACCGGAAACATAAAGAATTTTTTTCTTCATTTTCAGCGCGAGCTGCAACAACAGTGTAGATTTTCCGATGCCTGGTTCGCCACCGATTAAAATGACGGAACCAAGCACAATTCCGCCACCCAGAACACGGTTCAGTTCCTCGGAATTCGTTTTAATACGGGACTCTTCGGTAGTTTTGACCTCAATGATATTGATGATGTGATTTTTCTTTTTATCAACGGAAGTTTTCGCTGAACTTTTCTCTACAATTTCTTCCGCCAATGTATTCCACGAGCCGCAATTTTTACACTGCCCGTGCCATTGCGAAAATTGAGTGCCACAGTTCTGGCAGTAATATGCTGTTTTTAGTTTTGCCACAGATTCATTAAAATAAACTGCAATTTACAAATTTTGCTTCTGAATTTATTTATAAAAGAAAACCACCGGAAAACCGGTGGCAAAAAATAGAAGGGAAATATATATAAGTTGCAGCAAAAAAGCTGCTAGCTTTCATCTGTTCTTTTGATAGTCGATTGAACGAAAAGTTAAATTCAACCAAATTTATTTTTCAAAAAATTGAAATTGTATTGCATTGTTTTTTCGTTTAACTTTGCACAAACCTAAATCTAATGAGTAAAAAGAACACTAAATACATCTTTGTAACAGGAGGTGTAACATCATCTTTAGGCAAAGGAATCGTCTCGGCATCACTAGGATTGCTTTTAAAATCAAGAGGTTTCAACGTCACAATTCAAAAACTGGATCCTTATATCAACGTCGATCCGGGAACCCTTAATCCCTATGAACATGGTGAATGTTTTGTAACTGAAGACGGTGCAGAGACAGATTTAGATTTAGGTCATTACGAAAGATACCTCGATTCTGCCACCTCTCAGAACAACAGCGTTACCACGGGAAGAATTTATCAGACCGTAATTGAAAAAGAAAGAAGAGGAGAGTTTCTTGGAAAAACGGTTCAGGTAATTCCGCATATTACGAACGAGATTAAACGTCGAGTAAAGATTTTAGCAAAACAAAATTACGACATCATCATCACCGAAATCGGTGGAACGGTGGGTGATATTGAATCGCTGCCTTATATTGAATCAGTTCGGCAATTGAAGTATGAATTGGGGCGAAACAATTCGATGGTCATTCATCTTACGTTACTTCCATATCTTGCGGCAAGTGGTGAACTGAAGACAAAACCGTCGCAGCATTCTGTTCGTCAGCTGATGGAAAACGGGATTCAGGCCGATGTTTTGGTTTGCCGTTCCGAGCATAAAATTCCAAAAGATGTTAGATCAAAACTGGCTTTGTTCTGTAATGTTCCTACGGAAAATGTAATTGAGTGTATGGATGCTGATACCATTTATCAGGTACCATTAGAACTTCAGAAACAGAAATTTGATGAGGTGGTTCTTCGGGAACTGGATTTGCCTTTTAATAAGGAAGCCGATTTAAAAGACTGGAAAACATTCCTTAAGAAATATAAAAATCCTAAGAAATCGGTTGAAATTGCTTTAGTTGGGAAGTATGTTTCTCTGCAGGATTCCTATAAATCGATTGCAGAAGCATTCATTCATGCCGGAGCTGATTTGGAGACTGAAGTTAAATTGCGCTGGGTTTACAGTGGCGAGATTACCAAAGAAAATTTAAATGAAACCTTTAAAGGTGTAGATGGAATTCTGATTGCTCCCGGATTCGGCGACCGAGGAATTGAAGGGAAAATTCTTGCTGCAAAATATGCCCGTGAAAACAAAATTCCGGCATTGGGAATTTGTCTCGGAATGCAGGTGATGACCATTGAGTTTGCGAGAGACGTTCTTGGTTTGGAAAAATCCAATTCGATGGAGTTTGATACTTCTACACCGGATCCTGTGATTTCTTTAATGGCAGATCAGAAGAATGTTGTAGATAAAGGCGGAACGATGAGATTGGGAGCTTGGAAATGCTCATTAAAACAAGGCTCAAAACTTTACGAAATTTATGGTGCGAAAAATATTTCTGAACGCCACCGCCACCGCTACGAGTTTAACAGTGAGTACAGAGAAGAGTTCGAGAAAAACGGGCTTATTCCAACAGGAGTAAATCCTGAAACTGGCTTGGTAGAAACCCTTGAACTGAAAGACCATCCTTTCTATGTTGGGGTGCAATATCATCCGGAATACAAAAGTACGGTTGCAACGCCGCATCCGCTGTTCAAAGCATTTATAAAGACTTCAACAAAAAAATAAACTTAGAGTCCGCTGAAAAGCGGACTTTTTTATGCCTAAAATGAAATAGGTTTTTCGGAAAAAAACTGTAATTTTGTCAACTTAAATTTTCAGATGAATTCTTTTAACAAAGAAAGAAATTCGGAGACTAATTAATAAATCTTAAAATGCAACAAAACAACGGATTAGATAAAAATCAACTTCTCAGCTTAATGCTGTTTACGGCAATTCTTTTTGGGATGATGTTCTATTTTCAGAACAAGCAGGCCAACGAAGCAGCAGAACTTGAAGCAACAAATCCTAAAAAAGAGCAGGTGCAAACCGCAGCGAAACCTGCGGCAGTAACCAATATCAATACCAACGTTAAGCCTTCATCCATTCAAACTGTAAATCTTCAGAACGATGAATTGAAACTTGAATTTTCGAGTCTTGGAGGTCAGCTTTCGAAAGTAGAGCTTAATAAATATAAAGCTTACAACCGAAAAGATGATGAGGCAAATCTTCCACTATATTTATTTAATAAAAATAATTCGTCTTACGGATTTCAGTTTAAGGATAAAACCGGAAAAACCATTAATACTAAAGATATCGTTTTTTCGCCTTCAGTAAATGGTAATTCGGTGACGATGACGGGAAATGTAAATGGTGCGACTATACAGTTTGTTTATACATTACTTCCTAAATATAAAGTTGATTTTCAGGTAAAAACGCAAGGGCTTTCACAATTGGTGACGGACGGAAAGGCAAATTTTGCTTGGGATTACACTGCCAAAAACGTTGAAAAAGGATGGTCTCAGGAACAGACTCATACTGAGTTTTCTTACGCTTTTAATAATTATAAAGATTATGATTATGATGGCAGAACAGGTATGGATGAAACCGGAGAAACCCTTAACTGGATTGGTGTAAAACAGCAGTTTTTTGCGTCGATTATTGAGGCACAGAATGGTTTTACAATGTCAACCGGAAATCAGGAAATGCTTGAAGAAGGTGAAAATCTGAAAAAATTTAATTACAACGGACAGGTTCAGATGGCAGGAAATGAGTTGAACCAAGGTTTTACCTGGTATTTTCTTCCGCTTGATCTAAACCTTTTAAAAGAATACAACAAAAACTTTGAGGAAATTCTGCCATTAGGATGGTCTTTCATTGGAACAATGAACAGATGGTTCTTTATGCCGATGTATAACCTTATTTCTTCGTGGGGACTTACTGCAGGCTGGGTGATTTTCCTGATGACCATTATCGTAAAACTTATTCTTTCGCCGATTATGTTCAAGCAGCATAAACTGAGTGCGATGATGCGGGTGATTCGTCCGGAAATTGAAGAGGTGAACGAAAAATTTAAAGATGCAGATCCTATGAAACGTCAGCAGGAAACAATGGCGGTTTACAGAAAAGCAGGTGTAAATCAGATGGCGGGATGTTTGCCGGCGTTGTTGCAGATTCCGATTTTCTATGCGTTGTTCCGTTTCTTCCCGAACTTTATCGATTTAAGAGGGCAGGGCTTCTGGTTTGCGAAAGACCTTACGGCTTATGACGATTTAATCAAGCTTCCGTTCAATATTCCGTTTATTGGTGAACACTTAAGTATTTTTGCAATTGCGTGTACCGCAGTATTATTAATATATACATTGCTTACGGCAGGTAATATTCAGCAGCCAACACAACCGGGAATGCCGAATATGAAGGTGCTGATGTATATCTTCCCGATTACATTCCTGTTCTTCCTGAACTCTGCTGCGTCTGGATTATCATGGTATTACTTCGTATCGAATGCGATTAACATTCTTATTATTTTAGTGATTAATTACTTTATTCTTGATGAGAAGAAAATCCACGCTCAAATTCAGGCCAATAAAGCAACGCCTAAGAAGGAGGGTAAATTCCAGAAGCGTATGCGTGAAATGATGGAACAGGCACAGGAACAGCAGAGACTTCAGCAGGAGCAGCAGAAAAAGCAATCTGGCAAGAAAAAATAGTTATACGTAGTATTATATATGATATGATAAAGGAAGAAACCAAGTTTCTTCCTTTTCTATTTATCATAAATTAACTTAAAAGACTTTCGGTGGTATTTGGTTGGTCCGTATTTCATCAATGCTTCGCGGTGCTGTTTGGTAGCATAGCCCATATTTTTATTCCAGCCGTAATCCGGAAATTCCTCATGCAGTTTAATCATCAGTCTGTCCCGGTAATTTTTAGCTAAAATTGAGGCGCATGCAATCGAAAGAAACTTAGAATCTCCTTTGATGATGCATTGATGAGGGATGAAATTATAGGGATGAAATCTGTTGCCATCCACCAAAATTAGTTCTGGTCTTGTCGTAAGTTGGTCTAATGCTAAATGCATGGCATGTATGCTGGCATTCAGTATATTATGCTCGGTTATAAAATCCTCAGAAAGCTCAGCGATGCCATAGTCGACAACATTGTCCTTTATATAGTCGTCCAGCTCATCCCTCATTTTAAAGGATAATTTCTTTGAATCATTAATAAATTTAGGGACGAAGCCGTCTTTTATTATTACTGCTGCTGCAACCACAGGTCCGCACAAACACCCTCTGCCAACCTCATCACAGCCAGCTTCAATGTACTGGGACGACCAACTGTTTAGTAAATCCATTTCCTCAACAAATATATGCTTTCTATAAGATTAGTTCAAGGAAACTAAAAAATAATTAAGAAATTATTAACAGAAAATTTGGTCAGTTTAACAATGTTTTGCAAATTTGCTCTATTGAAAAAATTTAATTTGATATGAAGAAACTAACAACAAGCGTTTTGGCTGTCGTTCTTACTTCGTCATTTTCTTTGGTAAATGCACAGGTAGATACAACCAGAACACAGGATATCGAGGCAGTTGTAGTAACAGCACTTGGTATTAAAAGAGAGAAAAAAGCATTAGGTTATGCAACTCAAGGAGTTTCAGGTGAAGATATGGCTGATAAGCCGGTTACCAACTTTGCGAGTGCACTTCAGGGTGAAGTAGCCGGGCTTAACATTCAGTCTTACGGGACTATGGGTGGATCTTCGAACATGGTTGTAAGAGGTTACAGCTCCATTAGTGGTAACAACCAGGCATTGGTGGTTATTGATGGGGTGCCGGTAATCAACTCAACATCGTCTACTGCAAACCAAAGAACTGGTAGAGGAGGGTATGACTTCGGTAACGCTGCTACCGACCTTAACCCGGATGACATTGAGTCGGTAAACGTTCTTAAAGGTTCTGCTGCAACCGCACTTTATGGTTCTAGAGCAGGTCAGGGAGCAATTATCATTACAACTAAGAAAGGTAAGAAAAGAGGAATTGGAGTAACGTTCAACTCTTCTGCAATGTACAGCACTGTAGATAAGGAGACTTTACCAAAATACCAAACCCGTTATGGTGCCGGTTATGGTCCTTACTATGACACGCCTTGGTTCAGTTTAATTGATTTCAACAATGATGGTACTGCAGATGATTTGGCAGTTCCTTTCACTGAGGATGCTTCTTATGGTGCAGCTTTCGATCCAAATTTAAGCGTTTATACATGGGAATCTATTTACCCACAATTAGCAACTTATGGGCAGAAGCAGCCGTGGAGAGCAGCTTTAAACGATGCTAATAAGATTTGGAAAGGAGGTGCTACATACAGCAACTCTGTTGCGTTTGGTGGTGCTAGTGATAATTCAACTTTCCGTTTGAGTTATACAAACTTCTTACAACAAGGTAACCTTCCTAATTCTGATATTAAGAGAAATACGCTATCCTTCAACGGATCTCATAATTTAACAGATAGATTATCTGCAAACGCCGGTGTAACTTATACTAACACAAGAGCAAAAGGTAGATACGGTACCGGTTACGACTCAAATAACATTATGCAGTCTATGAGACAGTGGTGGCAGACCAATACTGACATCTACTCTCAAAGAGATGCTTATATGAGAACAAAACAGAATATTACTTGGAATCCAAATTCACATACCAACTTGGCTCCAATTTATTCTGACAACCCTTACTGGACTCTTTACGAAAACTTCGAAACTGACCAAAGAGACCGTTTCCTAATCAACGGATCATTAGATTATCAGCTTACTGACTGGTTATCTGTAATGGGTAGAGTTACAAGAGACTTCTTCACAGAAGGAGTGCAGGAAAGAACTGCAATTGGTTCTTCTAACCTTTCAAGTTATGTTGAAAGAAACAGAAAAATGTCTGAAACCAACTACGACTTAATGTTAAGTGTTGATAAAAGACTTTCTGATAAACTACACTTAGACGGTAACGTTGGTTGGAACTTAAGAGTTGAAAAACTTGACGCGCTGTCTCAAGCTACAAACGGAGGTTTAGTATTCCCTCACCTTTACACAATTACAAACAGTAAAAACCCTCTAACTGCTGCTAACATTGCACCTGTAAACTATACTAAGAAAGTGGACGGTGTTTATGCAAGAGCAAGTTTAGGTATTGATGATACTTACTTCATCGAAGGTACTGCAAGACAGGACAGATCTTCGGCTCTTCCTATCGATAACAATACTTACTTCTATCCATCAGTTTCTGCGAGTGTTGTATTCTCTAATCTGATTAATGCAGATTGGTTGACATTCGGTAAATTAAGAGCAAACTGGGCTAAAACAGGTAACGATACTTCACCATATCAGGTTTTCACTACTTATGGAGTTGGAGCATCATTCAACGGAGCTGCAACTGCTTCAAACAATGCTACTTTCAACAACGCAGAACTTAAACCAGAATTCCTTTCAGGACCTGAGGTTGGTATTGAAATGCAAATGTTCAAGAGAAGATTTGGTTTTGATGTAACATGGTACAGCAGAAAAACTGAAAACCTTATTACTGCAATCGATGTATCAAGTGCTTCCGGTGCAAGTAGAGTTTGGTTGAATGCTGGTGACCTTTTGAACGAAGGTGTTGAAGCTTTCGTAAACATTACACCAATCAAAACAAACAACTTTACATGGGATATGAAACTGAACTGGGCTACAAACCGCAGTGAGGTTACAAAAATTATGGATGGTATTGACTTCATTCAGCAGGCAGCTGTACAGGGAG
>CAZPQV010000002.1:0-77987 GCA_964588705.1 uncultured Chryseobacterium sp. | reverse complement strand
CTTTCAGAATTTCTAAAATCAGAAAAAACTTTGTTCTGACTAACAAAAACGCTCATTTATTATGATAAAAAAATGGTTGTGTTTTATTTTATACAGATTTGGTTTATTTTATACAATAAAAATTTAAAATAAACAACTATGATTTACGGTTACATCATAGTCAGCACCGACAAACAGACAGTAGAAAACCAAGGCTACGAAATCAATCAGTTTTGCGAAAGAAATGTGGTAGTAGTAGATAAATGGTTAGAGGAAACCATTTCTGGCTCAAAGAAATTAGAACAACGAAAACTCGGCAAACTCCTCAAAAAAATGAAAAAAGGCGACATTCTGATTTGTTCTGAACTTTCTCGCCTTGGCAGAAATCTCTTAATGATTATGGGAATTCTAAACGAATGCATGAACAAAGACATTCAGGTTTGGACTATCAAAGACAATTACCGATTAGGTAGTGATATCAATTCTAAAGTTTTGGCTTTTGCATTCGGTTTGTCAGCTGAAATAGAAAGAAACCTAATTTCACAAAGAACCAAAGAAGCATTGGCGAGGAAAAAAGCGGAAGGTGTCATTCTCGGCCGTCCGAAAGGCAGAAAATCTACCAAAACAAAACTTACCGGTCAGGAAAAGAAAATCAAAGACCTTTTGGATAAGAAAGTTTCTTACTCTGCAATCGGAAGAATTTTAAATGTGCATAGATTGACGGTTTCGGCGTTTGTGAAGGAGAGAATGGGCTAAAATGATTAAATTTGATAGATTTTATTTAAAACGAAAAAGATGTTGTTATTTACTAATACCCAAAACTCATTATTTGAATTAAGAGAAAAAACATTCAAACTAGAAAAAGAAATTCAACTGCTTTTTGAGAAGAACTTGATGTCCATAACCGGGCTGCATTTTGTAAAATCTGAGTTTTCTATTAAAAGCAACAGAATTGATACGCTGGCATTTGATGAAGACACTAAATCTTTTGTAATTATTGAATATAAAAGAAGTCAAAATTACAGTGTGGTTGATCAAGGTGTTTCATATCTAAACTTGATGCTTGAATATAAAGCAGAATTTATTGTGGAATATAACGAAACCCAAAAGAAAAATTTAAAGAGATCGGATGTAGATTGGTCACAAAGTAAAATTATTTTCGTTTCACCGTCTTTCAACGATTTTCAGAAACAATCATCTAATTTCAAGGATCTTGCTATAGAACTATGGGAGATTAAGCAGTTTGAAAATGATGTTGTAGTTATTAATCCAGTAAAAAAATCTAAGTCAGCACCAAGTATAAAACAGGTTCAGAAAAACGAAAACTCGGAGATTAGTAAAGTGATTCAGGAAACAAAAGTTTATACTGAAGATGAGCATTTGCTGGGGAAATCAGACGATACAATTGAGTTATACGAAACTTATAAATCCGCTATTCTTAATTTAGGAAATGATTTGGATGTAAAGCCTAAAAAACAAGAGATTGGATTTACTGTAAAAGGAAAAATTTTTACTGATGTTTGTATTCTCAAGAACAGTTTAAAATTCTGGATAAATTTAAAAAGAGGTCAACTTGATGATCCTAAAAAAATCTCTCGTGATGTTTCTTCAATTGGACATTGGGGAAATGGTGATTATGAGATTGTGGTGGATGACACCAAGGATTTGGAATATATAATGAGTTTGATAAAGCAAGCTATATTAAAGTAGTGGCTGAGTTTCTAAATAAAGCTACACTCTTGGATAGGTTCTGAAAATTATTAAACAATCTGAACTTTTTGGTAGTATCTCACTAACTGTGTAAGTTGAAAAGTTATTCTGAAAAATTTTGAGTATGACAAGTGCATTAAATTGCTCTTTGTGCATTATTCTTCAATATTATTGTTCCTTTTTAGGATAAAGTGCATTATAATACACTATTTGAAGTTTACATCAAAATTAATCCCTAGGAGCTTAATCTGGATTTTTTTTGTGGAATTTAGCTGAATATTTACTTAATTAATCAAATTGATTTTCGCAAGAAATATAGGCAAATCATGTTGTGGATTTTCAATATCTTCGACATGAACAAAATTATATGTCGATTGGTTCGACATCAAATTTATTAGTAACCTTCAAAACCGTTTTCGACGACAGGAGAAAACCAAAAAGATTCTTTTTTTACAGTGAGCGGACACGCTTATTGTAAACAAAGAGTACTTTTTGCACTAAAGGTCTGCCGATTTTATCTGTATCATTTTACACAGGTCTTTGTTCTGAAAAATAATAAAAAGAAAGCAAAGCTATTGTTCATGAAAATTAAAAGCAATATCAAGCCATAAAGGGTTTTTGGAAAAAGTATTATTTCAACAGAAAATGTGCAACAATACTTTTTCCAAAAAATATTGCTTTTAATTTTCAGTTTCCATTCGAAGTGGACTTTCTTTTTTTCCTTTTTCTTTTAGAAAATTATTTAGGTTATTGATATAAACCGATGTTGTGTCAATTTTAATTAGTATAGCTACATTAAGATTATTTTATTTGTGGACAGACTCTGAAACTCAAAAAGAAGTAAACACTGTAACTGTAAACTAAACTTTTCTAATTTTGTAATCATGAAAATTCAAATCATCAGTGATCTGCATCAGGAATTTGGCGTTACCGAATTAAATTTCGATAACGCCGATATTGTTGTGATTGCCGGTGATGTCAACCTCGGAACAAAAGGAATTGAGTGGTTGAAAAGTAAAATTCCAGATCAAGCTGTAATTTACATTTTAGGTAATCACGAATATTATAAAGGCTCTTACCCAAAAACGCTTAACAAAATTCTGGAAGAAAGTAAGAATTCTAACATTCATGTATTAGAAAATTCGTTTGTAGATATTGATGACGTTCGCTTTCACGGATGCACACTTTGGACTGATTTTTCAATTTTTGGAAATCCTATGAAATACGGAATGATTTGTCAGCCTTTGATGAATGATTATAAAATGATCAAAAGGGATCCTTCCTATTCCAAAATGAGGACAATTGATACTTTTAAAATTCATCAGCACTCTCGAAAGTGGCTCGAAGAAAGTTTACTTAGTTCATCACTTCATAAGAATATTGTTGTTACTCATCATGCACCAAGTATTAAATCCGTTCCGGAAGAGTTTAAAAACGATCCGGTTACATCCGCTTATGCCTCAAATCTTGAGGATTTTATTTTGAATACAGAGCCTGATTTTTGGATTCATGGACATATTCATACGCCAGTCCAGTACAAAATTGGCGAAACCCAAATCATCTGTAATCCCCATGGGTATATTTCGGAACCGTATAATGGGTATAATAGTGAATTGATTAATGAAATCTAAAATCAGAAATTTTTTCAAAACAAGGCTATAGTAGTTTGCTTTAACATACGATATTATTCAAAATTCAGTATATTTGTAATACAATAATATTAATTATTGCCATATACAACATCTAAATACTATAATAATGTTATTTATTACATTGTCAAAAGTTCAAGAAAAAATCGTTCAAACCATCCGTGAAAGACGATTGCAAATGAATCTTACACAGGAAGGCTTGTCGGAAAGATCGGGTGTTCCCTTATCTACACTCAGAAAGTTTGAACAAAAGGGTTTAATTTCTTTGGATTCATTTCTGAAGATTCTTTCGGTGGTTGGTGGTTTAGAAGAAATGGTTGAAGCATTGAAACCAAAGGAACAGCATTTTAAATCGATTGATGATGTACTCAAATCAGTAGAAAAACCTGTTAGAAAAAGAGGAAGCAGAAAATGAAAATATCCATCAATGAAATAAAAGTAGGATTGAATTTTGGTTCCGAAATTCAATCGGTTGGTCGTTTAGCGATTCGTAACGGTATCATCTATTTTGAATATGATGAAGCATTTCTCCATAATAATTTAGAGATTTCCCCTATAAAACTTCCTTTACAGCGTGGTGTAATCGAACTTCCAAAAGATCCTTTTGAAGGTTTAGCCGGAGTTTTCAACGACAGTTTGCCGGACGGTTGGGGAAGATTGCTGTTCGACCGGATGCTCCGTTCGGAAGGTATTTCACTATCGGATATTTCTCCGCTAGACCGTTTGGCGTATGTTGGATTAAATGGAATGGGTGCTTTGGTTTATGAGCCTGATCAAAGTCCGGATAGCAGTAATGAAATTCTTGATTTGGATGCTCTGGCTGTGCAGACTGAAGACGTATTGGAAGGAGAATCTGGCGAAGTCATCAATGAGCTTCTAGCATTGAATGGCTCTTCAGCAGGAGCAAGACCAAAAGCACTGATTGGTGTAGATGCTAGCAGAAAGAATATCATTTATGGAGCAAAGGAGTTAAGCGATGATTTTGAATATTGGATCGTTAAATTTCCGAATACTCAGGATGGTATCGATGCAGGAGCAATCGAATATGTATATGCATTAATGGCATCAAAAGCAGGAATAGAAATGCCGGATGTCCATCTGTTTCCGTCACATAAAGGAAGTGGTTATTTTGCTATAAAACGCTTTGACACAAATGGAAACAAACGATCACATATGCATACCGTGAGTGGAATGGTGCATAGTAATTTCAGATTTCCTTCGCATGATTATGAAGATTTACTATCATTGACTGGTATTTTAACCAAAGATATCAGAGAAGTTGAAAAGATGTTCAGGTTAGCAATTTTCAATGTTATGGCACACAATAGGGACGACCATGCTAAGAATTTTTCTTTTCTGATGAATGAATTTGGCGAATGGAAATTATCGCCCGCTTATGATCTTACTTTCTCCAACGGTCCTGGTGGCGAACATAGCACAATGGTTTTGGGTGAAGGAAAAAATATTACAAGGGAACATTTACTAAAACTCGGTTTGGAAGCCAAGTTATCAAAAGTATTCGTAGAAAACGTTATCGAACAAACGCAAACAGCACTTTCTGATTGGACGAACTTGTCTAAAGATTTCGGAGTAAGTAAAGCAAGTATAGAAATTAATCAAAAAGCTCTCGTTAAATTCAGGATAAATCATTGAATCAATTGATAATCAATAGTTTAAATCATTCTTGAATTAATATGGTTCATTTTTGGGTAGATTCTTTTCGAACCTATTTTTAAAAATATTGCATAACTATCTGTAATTCTGTATCTTTGGGCAAAAGATTTAAGCCAAATTGCTGTTTTTCGCGAGGTGGAAAATTCGGTTACCTTGACAAAAATTCCTACCTTAAAGTCCTGTTTTTAGGCGTTAAGTAGGAGAAAATTTTCCTGGAGAAACCACTCACAAGCCCGAATAAATTCGGGCTTTTTTTATTCCTGGCGTCAATTATTTTCTGGCCCGAATTTTATATTTATCTTTGCCAATATTCAAAATTAATGATGAAAAACATATTTTCAATACTTATATTATTTTTCTCTGTATCAGTATTCTCTCAGGAAAGTATTGCATTTGAGAAATCGACATTTGATGATATTTTAGCAAAAGCAAAAAAAGAAAACAAACTGGTTTTTCTGGATGCTTACGCTTCCTGGTGTGGACCATGCAAACTGATGGAGAAGAACGTTTTTCCACAGGAAGAGGTAAAGAATTATTATAACGCCAATTTCGTGAACGCTCATTTCGATATGGAGAAAGGGGAAGGCAGGAACATTGCGTCGAAATATAGTATCCGATCGTATCCACATTATTTGTTTCTTAATGGTGATGGAGAAGT
The DNA here is from genome assembly GCA_964588705.1 of uncultured Chryseobacterium sp. GTDB lineage: Bacteria > Bacteroidota > Bacteroidia > Flavobacteriales > Weeksellaceae > CAZPQV01. Next base: position 72,317 of record CAZPQV010000002.1, on the reverse strand, counting down.
GGTTTACAAAGGTATGGGTTATCTGGAAAAGAATGATTTTCTGGCACTCGGAAAAGAAGCCAATGCTTTAGGGCAGGGAGGTTCAATGAAAGACCGCTTTGCAGCCGGCGAAAAAGATACTGAGTTTTTAATGAGCATCATGAAAATGAATGCCAACACAGACCCTGAGTTTGCAAAAAAAGCTTCCGAAAGATATTTCGAAGTTAGGAAGCAGCAAGAGCTTACAAAAGATGAGGTTTCAATGCTTCTGTATTTCACGAGATCTACAGAAGATGTTAATTACAAACATTTTACTGAAAAGAAATCAGAAATCATCAAGCATATTCCTGAAACGCTTTACGATCAATTCGATACCCAGCTGCGGCTGAATGCAGTAGTGGAAAAGTCTATTAACCATGATTCGAAGAAAATTAATGATCAACTTTTCCTTTCTGAAGCGTCAAAAATTGTTAATGAAATTGATGCAAAAACAGCACTAAACAGGTTGAAGATTGGATATTATCCATCTGTTGGTAATTTCTCAGAATATGAGAAAACTGCTTTAGAATATTACGGAAACGGCGAAGGTTTCGACAATAATGAACTTAATACCGCAGCATTTATTTTTTCAGAAAATATAAAGAATCCACAAAGTTTAAAGCAAGCTGTGGTTTGGGCAGAAAAGTCGGTCATGTCAAGCGAAAGTCCTGAAAATACTTACATTCTTGCAAAACTTTATTTGAAAACTGGTAATAAAGATGCTGCTAAAATGTTTGCGCAGCAATCTGTAAACCTTACCAAACAAAAAGGTCAGGATGCTTCTGTGCCCGAAAAACTACTTTCAGAGATAAAGTAATATGTTTCGCTGTATATTGTTTTGCTTTTTGTTGTGCAGCACTTTTTTATCGGCACAGAACGAAAAAACATTATACGTAAAGGGTAATGCTTTACTTTTGCCAGTAGCAGTGATAAATGTTGGGTTTGAATATCAACTGAGCGATAAATATACTCTTCAGATGGACGGGTTAATATCGCCCTGGAAATCCTTTAATGGAAATCACGCCCAAATTTATATGGCACATGCTGAAGGTAGATACTATTTTAATGAGGTTTTTCGCAAATGGTACGTTGGGATTAATGCCGGTTTCGGGCTTTTTGATCTTACCAAATGGAACTATATAGGAACAGATAAATTTCAGCGCGGTTATAATTTTATGTTGGGAGCTACTGTTGGATATCAGTGGCAACTGAGTGAAAAATGGAATCTTGATGCCTTTTTAGGAGGCGGTACAAGCCAAGGATTTTACCACGGTTATGCTGATGTTCCACCACGATGGATCAGGTATGACGACGCTGAGGGCTGGAACCGAAGTGGAGAATTTCTTCCGTATAGAGGCGGAATTATGATAGCCTATAAATTAAACTAAAATGAAACTTTTCAGTACAGCACATATTATAGTTTCAGTGATCACTTTTGTGATTTTATTTCTGATGAATTATCTTGGAAGTGAAGCCGCGGATAAATTGAGCCGCGCACTATTAAACGCCGCAGCAGGCGTTATAGGACTTTCGGTGGGAATGATTATTCTATATAAAAACAAAGACGACAAAAATCCACCGGATAAGTTCGATTAATCAGGATAGATAATATATTTCAATCTGATTTTCTGAAACTCTTCAAGATCTTTCTGCCAGGAATCTCTGATTTCGGCTTCTGATTTTCCGGCAATAATCTGTTTTCTCAATTCATCGGTTCCCGCCAGTTTATCGAAGAACAAATTGGTTAAAAAGAAATTCTGGTTAGGATTCTTATAATCATTATACGCTTTCAAAAGCCAGCTCAGATTTAGCTCTCTAAGATCTTCAGGGTAATCCGAAAGGTTCTCTCCATTGCACAGTTTTCCGTTCAGGAAAGGATCTTTTGCTCCAAAATTAGGTCTCGGGGTAAACTGGTAGGTGAATGATTTCGTCCACGGACTACCATAAATCTGAAATGGTAAATCCGTTCCGCGCCCAACAGAAACTTGTGTTCCCTCAAAAAAACAAAGTGAAGGATAAAGGTTGATGGATTTGTCGTTCGGAAGGTTGGGAGATGGTCTTTCTGAAATTCCATAACGTTCTTGTTTGTGATAGCGCAACATTGGAATTACAGTATATTTCGCCTGAATTCCGTTTTTCAGCCATTTTTCACCATTTACCATTTTTCCATATTCACCTATGGTAAGGCCATATACCACCGGAACTTTATGCATTCCAACAAAACTGGTCCATTTTTCTTTTAAAACTGGACCGTCGATATAACCGTCATGAGGATTTGGTCGGTCGAGGACGATGACTTCAACATTATTTTCTGCAGCAGCTTCCATCACATAAGCCAAAGTAGAAATGTAGGTATAGAATCTAACGCCAACATCCTGAATATCAAACAGAATCGCATCGGTTCCTTTCATCTGTTCTGCTGTTGGCTTTTTATTGCTCCCATAAAGTGAAACAATTGGTAATCCGGTTTTTACATCCAACCCATTATTTACGAATTCTCCGGCATCGGCATCACCACGAAAGCCATGTTCAGGAGCAAAAATACTTTTGATTTTCACATTATTTTTAACCAAAAAATCCACCAAATGAGTGCGGTCTTTCAATAATCCCGTTTGATTGGTGACAACGGAAACGGTTTTATTTTTCAGCAAAGGCAGATAAAGTTCAGGTCGGTCTGCTGCTGTTTTAAAACAATTTTTATCGTCGTATTGTGCTTTTATATTGATGATTGATCCTAAAAAAATTAGGCAAATAAGAACTAAATTTCTATTTTTGAAGTTTAAAGTCATCGTATTGAAATTTCCTTTATATTTCTCGAAAAAGATTGCGTTTTCCAAAGATAGCAAAAATAATCTTTCACGGATTATTATCTTTATTGGTCGGCTTTCCGTGGCTTTAGGCATCATCGTTTCGTTGATTACGGTTTCCACAGGAATCGGATCAAAAAATGCCATTAAAAACAGATTGGCTGACTTCGGGGGTGCAGTTCAAATTAAGTCAGAAAAATCCAATTCTTCCTATAATTCTTCGGAAATTAATACAGAAGGTTTTCAGCCCAAGAAAATTCTCGAACTTCCTGAGATAGCGGCGTTGCAAAGTTTCATTACAGTAAGCGGAATTATGCGGACTGAAGATAATTTTGCCGGAATTATTTTCAAAGGAATAGGTGAAGATTTTGATCATCAGCGGTTCGAAAAATTTCTGATTGAAGGGAAATCACCAATTGTGAAGAATGATGTTTTTAACGGAAATATTGCGGTTTCTCAAAAAATTGCCAACGACCTTCAGAAAAAACTTGGAGACAGTATCGTAACAATTTTTTCGAAGGAAGATCAAAAGCCACTTTACAGAAAATTCAAGATTGTCGGGATTTATAAAACCGACATAAAAATGATTGATGATCTGTTTGTAATTGGCGGGATTAATCATGCGAGAAGAATACAGGGGATGGAAGACAATCGTGTTGGCGGATACGATGTTTTTCTGAACGATAATGATGATATTGATGAAGTTTATCCTAAAATTGAAAAACTGATTGGTTACAAAAATTACGCAGAAAAAGTCACCGATAAATATCCCCAAATTGTAGATTGGATTAATATTTTCGATACCAATATCGCATTGATTATCACCATCATGTTGGTGGTTGTTATCATCAATATTATCATGGTTTTGCTTATTCTGATTATTGAGCGAACCAATTCCATCGGACTTTTGAAAACCCTTGGTGCAAACAACGGACAAATCAGAACGATTTTCATTAATTATACCCTTCTAATTATGATTCCAGGGCTTATTATCGGTAATATTATTGGTCTTGGTTTTTTACTGATTCAGAAATATACTGGTTTCATAAAGCTCAATCCCGAGAATTATTATGTGAGTGAAGTACCCGTGGATTTAAATCCTGTGTATATCATCGCCATTTCCGCAGGAATCCTTTTTGTTTCTGCCATTGCACTTATTTTACCGAGCTATTTAATCAGTAAAATTTCGCCGGTGAAATCGATTAAATATACTTAATAAAAGTTTCAGAAATCATTTTCAACTTCTTCATTTCTCATATCATTTTTAGAAAATGAGAATCGGTGCAACTCTGTGAATAACTTCCGAAACTCTGTGAACCTTCCATAATAAAATTTGAAAAGCCTATCTTTGCCGCACCTAAATTTTACTAAAAAGATTCTATGAAATATGCTGAAAATATTCTCGAAACCATCGGGAATACTCCACTTATAAAACTCAATAAAGTTCTTGGTGACGATTTTCCGGCTTTGGTTTTGGCAAAAGTTGAAACCTTTAATCCTGGCAATTCGGTGAAAGACAGAATGGCGCTTAAAATGATTGAAGACGCTGAAAAAGACGGCCGTTTAAAACCTGGCGGAACCATTATCGAGGGTACTTCCGGAAATACAGGAATGGGATTGGCACTTGCGGCGATTGTAAAAGGTTACAAATGTATTTTTGTTACCAATTCGAAGCAGTCGAAGGAAAAAGCAGATGTTCTGAAAGCATTGGGAGCTGAAGTAATTATTTGCCCTACAGATGTTAAGCCTACGGATCCACGTTCGTATTATTCTGTTTCTAAAAGATTGGCTACCGAAACGCCAAACGGTTGGTACGTGAACCAGTACGATAATCTTTCGAACAGACAGGCGCATTACGAATCAACGGCACCTGAAATTTGGGAACAGACTGAAGGAAAACTCACGCATTTCGTTGTTGGTGCAGGAACTGGCGGAACGATTACCGGTTGCGGAATGTTTTTTAAAGAAAAAAATCCTGATATAAAAGTGATTGGAGTTGATACTTATGGCTCAATTTTAAAACACAGACATGAAACCGGAGAAACCGATCTAAGTCTTGCTTACACCTATATTACTGAAGGAATTGGTGAAGATATCATCCCTGAAAATTATGATTTTTCAGTGATTGACCATTTCGAAAAAGTAACGGATAAAGACGGTGCAGTTTACGCCAGAAAACTGGCAAAAGAAGAGGGGATTTTCTGTGGTTATTCCGCGGGAAGTGCCATTGCATCAATTGCACAGATGAAAGATCAGTTTACAAAAGATGATGTGATTGTCGTTTTATTACACGACCACGGCTCCCGTTATGTGGCGAAAATTTACAACGACGACTGGATGAAGGAGCAGGGTTGGCTTTGATATATGAGTAATGAGCGATAAGCAATGAGTAATAACAAAAAAACGCTTTCAGATTCTGAAAGCGTTTTCTTTTTTTTACATTTTGCAGCACGGTTGAGGTTCAGCATCGCATTCTGCCTGTTTTCCGTATTGTCCCTGCTGTTGCTGATTCATCGGACATTCTTTAGCGTTTTGCCCGGTTCCGCCACAATTCATACCGTTCATCTGTCTTTTTCCGTGTCTCATTCCTAGTCCTTGGCCTTTCATTTGACCCTGTCCTTGTCCCATTCCGAATTCCTGTCCGCAGCGTTCCTGTTGCCCGTTGATGATGGTTTCGTATTCTTTTTGAGAAATAAATTCAGGTTTATAAAATTCGTTTAATCGGTGCAATCCTCTGGTGAATGCTCTCAAGTGGTTTCTGGAACCGCATTCAAGAAAGTTGTAAGCTTTGATGATATCAGCATTCTGAGTTTCTTTTTTCAGTCTGATTAAATCATAAATATCAACATCCTCAATTTTTGCTCCGGCTTTCAGAGCTTCAACTTCAGATTTGTTTCCCTGAGCTATCAATTCATTGTAAAGCTTTTGCAGGTTTTTGTCGTTGAACTTTCCCTGTTCTAAAAGTGAGTATTTCACATTATTTTGATCAAGAATGTTTTTCACGGCATTCATGTGCATCACTTCGCTTTGCTTAATATGGTTGAACTGCATTGTTCCCCATTTTTCATCCATCAATGTATAAACATCAAAAGCCATTTTTTCTTCTTCAAGCATGAACAGTAATGACTGAATTTCTGCTTTGCTCAAAGAAACTTTTGGTTCTGAAGTTTTATAACTGCTTAAAATACCTACCAATAAAAGAGACACGATAAGCATCGGAATTTTAAATATAGATTTCATAGCCAATGATTTATTAATCAAAGTTAGCCACGAAAAACGGTTGTTTTAGAATTAAACGACTGATTTATATCAGAAACTAAAGAATTTCAGAAAGTCTCTTTGTAAGATTTTTCCTCGAATATTGGTCTATTTTTGATTGGTTTTCAGATGGTTTGTCAGCTTTCCAGTTTTCATATTGCTGAAGGATAAACGCTTTGACTTTTGCTTTATCTGAATAGCCAAAATGTTCACCTGAATTGGTTTCCTTCAGGATTTTTGCAACATCTGCGTCTTCCGGACCAAAGGAAATGATCTGTTTTCCGGTTGCCAGATATTCAAATATTTTTCCCGGAATGATCCCTTTCGAACTTTCCTGCGGAAAATTGGTAATCAGAAGGAGGGAGGAAGTATACATTTCGTTTAATGCCTTGTCGTGAGAAAGATAACCGAGGTTTTCAATAGAATTTTTTAGTTCTAAATTCTTCAGATTATTCAGTATTTTATCATCAATTCTTCCAACAAATTTTAGCTTCAAGTCTTTTGCGAAATTTTTATTTTCCTGAATTAATTCATCCAAAACTTCCCATAGAATTTCCGGATTTCGCAACTGCTCAAGAACGCCAACATAACTCAAAATGAACTTTTCAGTCTCAACCTTACCCTCAACCTTAGCCTCAACCTCATCATATCCATTGGTAATACAAACTGCATTCGCTCCTGATTTTCTAAAATTTTCTGCATCTGTAAAACTTGTTGCTAAAGTGATGTCAGCAGTTTTAAAAACCTGTTCTTCAAGATTTCGGTGTTTTTTATCCGACGATTTGGTGAGTTTGAGATGTTTGTAATACGAAATTTCGGTCCAGGGATCTCGAAAATCGGCAATCCATTTCAGGTTGGGAAATTCCTTTTTCAGTCCCAATCCTATAAGATGCAAAGAATGTGGTGGACCAGTCGTAACAAAGGCATCAAAATGATTTTCCTGAAGATATTTTTTCAGATACTTTATAGATGGTTTTACCCAAAAAACTCTTGCATCCGGAATGAAAAAATTCCCACGAACCCAAATCGAGAGTTTTGATTTCCAGCTTTGGTTTTCACCAACATCAAACTGTCCGGCTTTAAATTTTTTATTGCTTTTGTTCAGTTTTTCTGCCAGTTGATATGGCTCCCAAATTTTGGTTTTGATGATATCAATATCCTTCGGAATGTCTTTTTCCAGACTTTCATCCAACAATGGATAACTCGGGTTTTCTGGAATGAAAACGGTCGGTTTCCAACCAAACTCGGGAAGATATTTTGCAAATTTCACCCAACGCTGCACTCCCGGACCTCCGGCAGGAGGCCAGTAATAAGTGATGATTAATATATTTTTTGTTTCAGGTTCCAAGTTTCAAGTTTCAGGTTTTGGATTTGAAATCAAAACCTTTTTTGATGAAGTTATTAACAAAAATTTACATTGTAAATTCTGTAGTTTCTTCCTTTCCTTTGTGTTTAAATAACCACCAAATTCCCAAAAGAGACAACAGAATAAACAATATGAAAACCGTGGTTGAAATCATTTTTCCGGTTTTAATCACTGCAGGTTCAAAAACCATTTTCACTGTATGTTTGCCTGCCGGAACGTGAACCGCCCGAAGAAGATAATTGGCTTTTATGTATGGTACTTCCTGATTATCCACAAACATTTTCCAACCTTTAGGATAGTAAATCTCAGAAAAGACTGCCAGTTGCGGTGTTTTCGATTCTGTTTTATATTCTATTTCGTTGGGTTGATATTTCGTCAGATCAATAAATGCGGTACTGTCTGCAGACATCGTTTTTCCGTCAAAATAGTTTTGGTCAGAAGCATGAACAACAGCTGTTTTTTTATTGTCGATTTCTCCGATGGCGTTAATTTCGTCATCAGGAGTTTTTTCAAATTTAACATCAGAAACAAACCAGGCATTACCGTTCGCACCTGCATTGATCATGGCTTGCGGTTCGTTTGAGTCGCCAAAAATCATATACTTTGCATTCAGCATATTCAATATTCTTGGAACTTTTACTGTGTCCATTTGATTGAAATAATGATTGATGACATCATCATAACGTCTCAGTTTCGCGGCAGAATAACCTCCGATCGAAGACTTGAAATAAGAAGTATTGGTTTCGCTGAACGTTCCTAAAGTTTGGTTGTAAATTCTGTAATGCGTTTTGTCGTTTTCGGAAATATCTGCCAAAACTTTATTCACATTTACCTGAGATATCAAACCTTTGATATATGGATTTTCAGCTGCTTTTCCGCTTAAGAAATCTGAACTTTCAGTAAGGAAAGGATTATCTGCAAATGATTTTTCAACATAATTTCCGCTGTTCAGATAGCGCTGATTTACCGACCATAAATCGAATAAACTTACGATACCAATGATGATTAATGAGACGTTATGAGAAAGCTTTCTGTTCATACTGAACCACAATACCGCAGCAGTAATCAATATATAAACTAAAGCAAGAATGGCATCGGTTCTGAACATGGAGAATCGTTCTCCGGTAAGATAATCCAATAAATATGGTGGAAGATATTGCTTTTCAGTGGCGGTATGGAAACCTAAAAGTCCTTTTCCAAAAACCAAAAGAATTAATAATAATCCAGCAACTGAAGTGGTAACGTATGTAAGGATTTTCTTTTTGTAATCTGCCGTCAGTTTATCATCGTTGTAGAAACGGTAAAGTCCCAAAATAGCAATCAATGGGAACAGTAGTTCTACGACAACAAGAATTGAAGACGGCGCTCTGAACTTGTTATAAAGCGGTACGACATCAATAAAGAAATTCGTTAGTGGAGCAAAATTGTGTCCCCAAGCCAAAAGAATAGTAAGTACGGAAGCTCCCAAAATCCAGTAACGGTATTTTTTCCACGCAAAGAAAAATCCGAGAATTGCTAAAAATATAACTACTGCTCCCTGATATGCCGGTCCTGAAGTTCCAGGCTGATCTCCCCAATATGTGAGCGAACTGAATCCTTTAGAAATCCTGTCCATTTCCTGTTGCGACTGTACGTTGTCCTGCACCAATTGCTGGACGTCAGCCATCATCCTGTCAGAACCTTCTTCCTGGCTTCCGCCTCCCATTAATCTTGGGATGAAAAGATTTAAAGTTTCTAGTTTACCGTAACTCCAGGCAGTGATACTTTCTCTGTCTAATCCGGATTTTTCGGAAGAATGTCCGTCGTTGTTCAGGATTTGTTTTCCTCTCGTGGTTTCTTTCACGTATTCTGCATTGGCAAGAAGTCTTTGCGAATTCATTCCAACTCCAATGACGAATGCTAAAGCCAAAACTCCGGAGGAAATAAGAAAATGGTTCCAAGGTGTTTTTTTCTGTATGGCACGAATTAATTCAGATAAGAATAAAAATGCGAGCGCAATAAACAGATAATAGGTCATCTGCGGATGGTTCGCTGATATCTGCAATCCCATAAACAGGGCAGTAACGATAAACCCAAGAATATATTTTTTTCGAATAAAAACCAATAAAATCCCTGCTAAAAGCGGTGCAAAATATGCAATTGTATGAACTTTCCCGTTATGTCCTGCCGAAATAATGATATAGAAATATGTCGAAAGTCCAAAGAAGGTTGCGCCAAGCAAAGCGTATTTCCAGTTTCGTGTTGCAACAATTCCTAAAAGAAAAAATCCGGCAAAAAGTAGGAAAAGATAATTGGCCGGTTTTGGCAGAAACATCAAGATATCATCCACTTTTTTGATGAGATCGCCGCGAAACTGCGAACCGGTGTGATAAGTTGGCATTCCGCCAAACATGGCATTGCTCCAGTAAGTTTCATCAGGATTTTGCGCACGGTAATCGAGCAGTTCTTTAGCACCACCTTTGTAATGAACGATATCCGGCTGAATTAATGATTTGCCGGAAAGCACGGGATTGGCATAAACGATCGCCAATAAAACAAAAAATAACAGGCAAAGCCCAACATAAATGATATTTCTATTTTTCGCCATTCTTTGGTTCTTTTACTTCTTCGTATTCAACGGTTTCTGCATCCCATTTTACTTTTTGGTCGATGCTATTATCTCTGTTATGCTTTTCTCTGTTTTCAGGTTTTGGAAACTGATAAAAAGTGGTAAAGAATATCCGTTTCAGAGTATTCCATACGAAGAAAAAGATAATTGCCGAAAGTATGGTGAGCAATATGAATTTCATTTCTGCTGATTATTTTTGAGGGTTTACAGTTACTGTCGCCGTAGAAGAGCTTTTCACGGACTGACTTTGTTTTCCGTCGGAAAGTGTTTCGGTTTGGTTCGATTTTACGGTTACCGTCTGATTTTTAATCCAACCGGTATTTTGGTCTAAAGTCACTGTACCGTTTTGTGAAAGTTCTGAAGTCAGAGATCTTGTAACACCTTCTTGCGTTTGCTTATCCGTTTTCTTTGGAATTCCTCCTGAAACTGCAATTTTTGCAACTCCATTTTCTACACTTGTTAACGTATAAGTTGTGGTAAGTTTTACGCTTCCGTCCGGACTTGCATTTTCAGTTTCGGTCCATTTCTGACCAACTTTTGCACCTGCTTTCGGAAGAATCAAAAGGTTTTTGGTGAACTGCTCTTTAATGGTATTTTCATTAAAACTCTCCTTGAAACCTTTTACAAATTCATCTCTTTGTGTAGCATCTTTAATCATGCTCGACGCCGCTGTGGAAACCTTAGTGTAAATTGGTTCAAAACCTTTTATAGAAGCAACTTCACCGTTGGATTTCATTTTCATTTGAAGTTTGTTTCCAACTAATGCTTTGTTTATTTTCCACATCATTTTCAGGTTTTCATCCTTCGGTTCTCCAGAACTGGTGCTTACAGAAACGGTTTGTCCGTTTGCGGTTTGCGAATTGCTTTTTCCTAAAAGATTAATCGTGATATCGTAAACACCGTCTTTATAATCGTTTACCGTAAAAGTCATTTCATCGGTCGACTGACTTGTTCCTGTCATTGATTTTCCATCAGGTCCCGTCATCGTCTGAACGTTTTTCTGATGCGTTGTAAGCGGATAGGTTTGTCCCTTCTCCAGTTTAAAACTTTGCGTGTAAAGACCGTTGTTTTCCTGTATTGCAGGGCCTTCCACGATGGTTGCTGCACTGTTTTCTACTGTTGTCGAATCGGTTGCAGGTACTTCGACAGTAATTTCTTTTCCGGTTTCCGGATCTATTTTAGTGACCGTTTTGGTGTCCTTTTTACAGGCAACTAATGCTATTGATAATATCGCTAAAGCGGTTAATTTTTTCATTAAATTTTAATTTTTATGTGTAATATGTGATGATAATTCCCTGATTGTTTCAAAAGGGATTAAGATTTTATTAATTTTTGTCTCAATGCTTCGTAAAGTATTGCGCCACAGGCAACCGAAACGTTAAGCGACTGCGTTTTTCCTTCAATCGGAAGTTTAATTTTTTCGTCGGAATGATGCAGGACTTCTTTCGAAATTCCGGTTTCTTCGTTACCCATAACAAGTGCACAAGGTTCTGTGAAATCGACATCATATATCAACTTCTGCGCCTTTTCGGTAGCCGCAAAAACTTGTACGCCGCTTTGTTGCAGGAAATCAACAGTATGCGCAAGATTTTTTTCTTTACAGATTTTTAAATTGTAAATCGCGCCGGCCGAAGTTTTTATAGCATCCGAATTCAAAGGAGCAGCGCCTTTTTCCGGAAGGATAACGGCATCAATACCAACACATTCTGCAGTTCTGCAAATTGCCCCAAAGTTTCTAACATCCGTCAAACGGTCAAGAATCAGTAGAAACGGCGTTTTACCTTCTTCAAAAATTTGCGGTAAAATATCTTCAATTTTATGAAACGGAACGTCCGAAATAAATGCAACAACGCCCTGATGGTTTTTTCTCGTAAAACGGTTGAGTTTCTCTACAGGAACGTAGTTCGGGCGGATTTTATGTTTTGCTAAAATGGTTTTCAGTTCAGCATAAATCGGTCCCTGAAGTGCATTCTGAACAAAAATTTTATCGATGGTTTTTCCGGCTTCAATCGCCTCAATTACAGGACGTAATCCAAATATGAAATCGTCTTTTCTTTCTTCTCTCATTTAATTAAAATTTTTCGCCAAGAATTGCTCTTTTTTGTGCTATCGCATATCCGTAATGCAGGCTTTCGTGCATATTGTTAAAGATAATTGCATCCTGAATGCCTTTCAAATCCAGTCCAAAACTTGTGGTATAAGGTGTGTAATCTGAAAAGAAATCGGCGTCGAAATCTTTCATCAGAATTTTAGAAGTTTCAGTAAGCAAAAAAGCAAGATCTTCAACTTCAGACTGTGCTACATTCAGATTTGGAAGTGTCCCTTTTTTGTAGGTTTCTATCCAATATTTATCGATTCTGAAAGGATTTCCGCTAAGGTAATAATGCAGCAGCTGCTGGGTTGCAACTGAGTGAGCGATATTCCAGTAAATATTATTATTGAAACCGTCCGGAATGAGCATCAGTTCTTCAAGAGAAGTGTTTTGCAGGATTTCCAAAAGGTTCTTTCTGACTTGTCTATGAGCCTGAAAATGATAATTCATTTTTAGATGGTTTTAATCCTCAAAAGTAGTCTAATTAATTGAAAATGACAAGAGACGGAGAGTTAGCTGACTTCCACAAAACAGATATATAAAATTCAGATCAGGTTTTTAAATTTCTGAAAAACAAGAAGTTTCATTCAATTTTTTCATTCAGTTCTGATAATTTGATTTATAAACTTCGTGCTTTGAGTGCTCCACAACTTTCTTTTTAACAAACTTTAACTTAATCTTGGCATCAATTATGTTGATTAGTGCTTGTATTTATCGCAATTTTACCAATTATTTTAAAATAAAACTATGTCAGAATTACATCAGGCGGAAGATATACGACAGCTGAACGAAAAAGTAAGAGAACAGAATTATTTCTTTACGCTTCTGAAACAGGAAATCAATAAAGCCATTATCGGACAGGAGTATATGATAGACCGTTTGCTGATCGGTCTTTTGGGAAATGGACACGTGCTTTTGGAAGGTGTTCCGGGACTGGCAAAAACACTTGCAATTAAGTCGCTTGCAGATGCCGTACACGGAGATTTTTCGCGTATTCAGTTTACGCCAGATTTGCTTCCGGCCGATGTTGTCGGAACTCAGATTTATAATATTAAAGAGAATGATTTCTCAATAAAAAAAGGTCCAATCTTCGCCAATTTTGTATTGGCAGATGAGATTAACCGTGCGCCGTCGAAAGTTCAGTCGGCATTGCTGGAAGCGATGCAGGAAAAACAGGTAACCATCGGCGATGAAACGATGCCACTTCCAAAACCGTTTTTGGTGCTTGCCACGCAAAACCCGATTGATCAGGAAGGGACTTATTTGCTTCCGGAAGCACAGAGCGACCGTTTTATGCTGAAATGTAAAATCGATTATCCTGAATTTGAGGACGAAAGAAAAGTGATGAGAATGGTTTCAACTTCGCATCAGCCGCAGATAAAACCGGTGATTTCCCTTCAAAATGTGGTGGAAGCCAAAGAACTGATCAATCAGATTTATTTGGATGAAAAAATTGAAAAGTATATTCTCGATATGGTTTTTGCAACGCGTTATCCGGAGAAATACGGGATGTCGGAACTGAAAAACTATATCAGTTTCGGGGCATCGCCGAGAGCATCCATCAACCTTGCGATTGCGTCAAGAGCCTATGCATTCCTCAATAACCGTGCATTTGTAATTCCTGAAGATGTAAAAGCTATTGCAAAAGATGTTCTTCGCCATAGAATTGGTTTAAGCTTTGAAGCAGAAGCCGAAGAAATTACGGCAGAGGAAATCGTAGGAAGAATTCTTGCTAAAATACAAGCCCCTTGATTTTATTGCTAAGCCGCTAAGTTGTTTATTCGTTGAGTTGAAGATTGAATTAGAGCAGGAAGTATGGATATAAAAGATATTGTCAGAAAAGTAAAGCAGATTGAAATCCGTACCCGTAAAAAGTCGGAGTCAACGCTTATGGGACAGTATCACAGCGCTTTCAAAGGGCAGGGAATGACGTTTTCGGAGGTGCGCCAATATCAGGACGGCGACGAAATCCGAAGAATGGACTGGAATAAAACCGCACGTTTCCGCGAACCTTACGTAAAAGTAATGGAGGAGGAACGTGAATTGACAGTGATGTTGATGGTGGATATTTCCGCTTCGATGGATTATGGTACTAAAACTGCTTTGAAGAGGGAATTTGTCGCAGAAATTTGTGCAAGTTTAGGGTTTTCGGCAGCCGGAAATAATGATAAAGTCGGCTTGATTTTGTTTGCTGATAAAGTATACAAAGTTATTCCGCCACAAAAGGGAAGAAAACATATTTTGGCGATAATTTCTCAGATTCTTTCAGCCGATTATATTCCTGCAAAAAGCGATATAGACGCTGCTTTGGAGTATCTGATGAACGTTTTTAAAAAGAAGTCTTTTGTGTTTATGTTCTCCGATTTCGAAGATGATTTCAGTAAAAAAATATTGAATGTCGCCTCAAAAAAACACACGCTTTTGGCAATGAGAATCTTTGATGAAAAGGATAATGAGATTCCGGATATCGGATACACGCTTTTCCGAGATGCAGAAACAGGGAAACAGGTTTGGGCAAATACTTCGAACAGAAGATGGAGGTATGATTTTGCTGAGAAACAAAAGCAACGGTTGAAAAAAATAAGGGAAGATTTTGAGAACAGTTCTGCCGGATTTATGAATATCAATACCGGTGAAGATTATTCGAAATTTTTATATCAGTATTTTCAGAAGAGATAAATTGGAGAAAGGAGAAATCATTATATATCAAACCAAAGACGGTAAAACTTCTATTGATGTAAAAATGGAAGATGATACGGTTTGGCTTACACTGAATCAACTTTGTGCATTATTTGAAAAAGATAAATCTGTTGTATCTCGACACTTAAAAAATATTTTTACTGAGGGAGAGCTTGAAAAATCTTCAACTGTTGCAAAAAATGCAACAGTTCAAAAAGAGGGCAAAAGAGAGGTTTTGCGCGAATTAGAATATTACAATCTTGATGTTATAATTTCTGTAGGATACAGGGTGAAATCACATAGAGGAACCCAGTTCAGAATTTGGGCAAATTCCGTTCTAAAAAGCTATTTACAAAAAGGTTATGCAGTAAATGAAAATGTTTCAAAAAAACAATTAGAACATCTTTCATCTATGATAAAAATTCTTTCCGATTCGTTGGAAGGAAAGGTAATTACACATAATGAGGCAGCTTCGGTTTTAAAGATTATTAAAGATTACAGTTATGGTCTTGATACGCTGGATAAATATGATAATCAAATGCTTAAGATCGAAAAAACTACCGATAGTGCAGATTTTAAAATAACTTATGTGTTAGCAAAAGAGCTGATTTCGGATTTGAAAAAGAAGTTTTCAGCAGGAAAATTATTTGGAAACGAAAAAGATCAATCATTCAAAAGTTCAATCAGTACTATATATCAAACTTTTGACGGCAATGAACTTTATCCAAGTGTAGAAGAAAAAGCGGCAATGCTTTTGTATTTGGTAACGAAAAATCATTCCTTCAGTGATGGAAATAAACGGATTGCTGCTTTTTTATTTTAATGGTTTTTAGAAAAAAATAATATTCTTTACAAGAGAAATGATGAAAAGTTAATCGAAAACAATCTGCTTGTTGCGCTCACTTTGATGATTGCCCAAAGTAAACCTGAAGATAAAGATATCATGCAGAAAGTTATTGTAAATCTGATTAATAAAAACAATTAAGCTTGAAAAAACTACTTTACATATTTACGCTTTTACTTAGTGTTACGCTCTTTTCACAAACGCTTTATTCAACGTTGGAAAAGAAAACGGTTGCACTTGGCGAACCGAATATATATAAAATCCGGGTTGATAATTTACAGGGTAAAGAAATACATCTGGCACCAAAAAATGAACTTTTACCGTTTCATTTTGAAGAAATTGACGACAGCATTAAAGTTGAGGCAGATGTTTACGAACGAATTATAGAATTTGCCGTTTTCGAAGAAGGGAAATTCACAATTCCCGCTTTTGAAGTAAAGGTTGGAAGTGAAATTCTGAAAACCATTCCATTTGAAGTAGAGGTGATAAATACTGCACAAAAAGGCGACAAGATTCACGATATTATGAAGAATAAAGACGTGAAGCTCGATGTGCAGGATTATTGGGAAATGTACAAATGGTATATTTTGGCATTTCTGGCACTGCTCGCTTTGATTTTCCTCATCTGGCAGTTTATAAAATACGGCAGAAGAAGAAAGTCGTCACCAATTGTTGCCACCAATCAGACACTGAAGCAGCTGGATCAGCTGAAGAAGAAAAAATACATCGAAAATGGAGATTACAGATCGTTCTATGTAGAACTGATTGATATTACAAGAGCATTTCTTACCAAACAATACAGGATTCCTGCAGATGTGCTGCTTACCGATGATTTGATTGATGTAATGAAAAGAAATCAGACCATTTCGCAGGCCAATGAAAAAATTGTTGAAGAGATTTTTGTGCGTGGAGATATGGTGAAATTTGCAAAAACATTTCCGGATCAGCCGATTATGGAAAAGGACTTTAACGAGATAAGAGATTTTGTAAAACGCTCATCTAAGGATTTGGAATTTGAAAATTTGAGAAAAGATGTTTGATTTTAATTTCGAGTTTCACAGTCCTTGGTTTTTGTTGCTGTTTCTACTGTTTATTCCAATTTTTATAAGGGATTTCAGTAAGAAACGACGAAAGGGAATTAAGGTGCCTTCAACGGGAAATATGACTGAAAATAATAGTTTTCTGTTCGTATTATTCCTTCTTAAAATCTCAAAATACATTATTCTTTCAGCATTAATTATTGCGATTGCGCGTCCAAGAACTTTTACCATTTCTGATGACAGAGACGATACAAAAGGGATCGATATCATCATGTCCGTCGATGTTTCTTACAGTATGCTTGCAAAAGATCTGGATCCCGACCGTTTGACGGCACTTAAAGAAATAGCTACGAACTTTGTAAAAAGCCGTCCAAGCGACAGAATTGGTTTGGTTTCATATTCCGGGGAAGCGGTAACGAAAGTTCCAGTGACGTCGGACCATGCAATTTTAATTGAAGAACTTCAAAACCTCAATTCGCTTGAACTGGAACAGGGAACCGCAATTGGAGAAGGATTGGCAGTTGCCGTGAGTCATTTGCGACACAGTAAAGCGAAAAGTAAAATCATCATTCTGATGACGGATGGTGTCAATACGATTCAGAATGCACTTCCGCCAAACGTGGGTGCCGAACTTGCCGCGAGCAACGATATAAAGGTCTATACAATTGGAATCGGAACGAATGGTTATGCGCTGTTTCCTGTTGGCCACGATTTATTTGGCGAACTGATTTTCGAAGAAAGACCGGTGGAAATCGATGAGTTTGCACTGCGAGATATTGCCGTGAAAACCGGTGGAAAATATTTTCGTGCAACATCAACCTCGAGATTGGCAGAAGTGTATGCAGAAATCAATCAGTTGGAGAAATCTGATGTTAAAATGCAGAAACTTTATAATTATGAAGAGTATTTCAGACTGTTTCTTTGGATTGCATTTTTCACACTGTTAGTGGATGCTTTCTTGAGATGGATATTTTATAAATCAGTATTGTAATGGATTGGACTTTAGGAAATTACTGGTATTTACTTTTGCTGTTGACGATTCCTTTTTTAGGATTTGTCATTGTGAATTTTATCCGTTGGAGAAACCGGAAAAAACTTGTTTTTGCTGAAAAACGCTTTCAGGAAGATTTGTTTGAAAGAAGTTCTAAATTTTCAAGATTTCTTCCGATTCTGTATTTATTGGCTTTTCTTTTTCTCATTTTTTCAATCGTCGATGTTTTGGCAGGAAAAGAGCAGATAAAATCTGAGCAGAAACTCAACAGTGTGTTTTTTCTCCTTGACGTTTCCAATTCTATGAATGCGGAAGACATTCAGCCCAACCGTTTGACCGCGGCGAAGAATGTGCTTATCAGTACCTTGGAAAATATGAAAAACGACCGTGTCGGAATCATCGTTTTCGCAGGCGAAGCAAGATCGATAATGCCATTGACCACAGATTTTACGGCGGTTGAAACTTATATTGGAGGAATAGAAACTTCAGTAATAAAAATTCAGGGAACCGATTTTCTTCGGGCGATGCAGGAGGCAGTGGTGAAATTTAAAAATGTACCGAAAGGTTCCCGACAGGTTGTGCTAATCAGTGATGGAGAAGATAACGAAGGCAATGACAAGGCAGCTTTGAATTTAGCTAAAAAAGAAGGAATTCGGGTAACAAGTGTTGGAATAGGAACCGAAGAAGGTGCGCCTGTTCCCGAATATTTATACGGCCAGTTGATGGGTTATAAAATTGATATGACCGGACAAACGGTTCATTCAAAACGGGAAACCCAGGCTTTAACCTCTATTGCCAACGGAAGCGGAGGTTCTTATGTTGACGGAAATTCTTTAAATGATGCTCCAAAAAGAATAATTAGTTCCATTAACGAAAAAGCAGGTTCTTCAACCGTTATGATTGATTCTCAGAATGCTGTACACTACTATCAATACTTTTTGGCAGTTTCTTTGTTATTGTTTCTACTGATTTATTTGCTGAATCCGAAACGTGATTTTAACATTTAACCCTAATTTTCAGTCATTTAAGGTTTATTTTAACCAAAATTTAACGATTTCGGATTTATTTATTAACATTAAAAGGAATATTTTTGCAGTAGTAATGATGAAAAGATTTGGTTATAGTTTTATATTCTCAATCCTGAGTGCATTTTTTGTTTCTGCTCAGGAGAATTACAATACTCTCATATTTGAAGGAAATAAGCATTTTGAAAAAGGTGCTTACGAATCGTCGTCTTCAAAATACCTTGAAGCCATCAAAGTAAGCGAGAAAGATTTCACCGCACATTACAATTTGGGGAATTCGTTTTACAAGCGTAAAATGTACGACGAAGCCAAAGCCGAATATGCCAAGGCAGAAGCGTTGGCAAAATCGAAAAGCGATAAATTTGCTGCCCTTTACAATCAGGGAAATGCTTATATGCAATCTGACGATTCTAAAAAAGCAGCTGAATATTATAAGCAGGCCCTGAAATGGGATCCGTATAACGAAAATGCCCGTAGAAATTACGAAATCGCTATGCTGAAGGAAAAAGAGAAAGAGCAGCAGAAAAATGATGGTGATAACGGCGGCGGACAGGGCGGTGACGGTAAAGATAAATCGAAAGAAAACGAGAAAGACCCTAACGGAAAAGAGCAGGATGGAGGTCAGGGAAATCAGAATAAGGGTGAAGGCGAAGGAAACAATCCTGATCCGAATAAAACCGAAAATAAAGGCAGCAAAATGCCGAAAGATTTGCAGGACGGAATTTTCAACAGAATTGAAGGAAAAGAACGCGAAACTGCACGTAAAATATTGAACAAAGATTCTTACTCAATGCCGCAAAGCAACGAGAAAGATTGGTGATGAAAACACAATTTCAGTACATATTCTTTTTACTGTTGTCCGTATTTACATTCGGGCAGGTGAATATTATTGCTGATGCCGATAAGAAAACTCTTAATGGTCGTGAACAGTTTGTAGTAACTGTAATTCAGGAGATTAACGGTAATGATCTCATTCAGGAAACACCGTTGAGAACCCCGGATTTACTGACGAAATTCAATATTATTGCTCAAGGTTCAACGCAGCGGACTTTTGTAGAACCCGGAACTAAAACGGTAATCAATCAGCTGGTTTACGAATTTCTTCTTGAACCAAAACAAAGTGGTAAGCATAAAATAGGATCGTTTCTGGTAACGGTAAATGGGAAAATTTATATGACCGATCCTTTTGATATTACCGTTCGTGAAGGTGATTTCAATAAAAAAGCCATTGCGGAAAATACTGCCGGAGATGTGTATCTGAACCTTGAAGTAGAAGAAAATTCTATTTATAAAAATCAGCCGACATTGGCCGTGGTTCGTGTTTACAGTAAAGATTTCAACAATCTCAGAAGGGTAGGAAAAGTAAACTTTTCTGAGCAGAATAATGTAAATATTACACCGGTAAGTTTTGCAAAATCTGAGATTGAACAGAATTCGAAATCCAATATGTCGTCGCAGGTCATTGCTGTCGTGATGATTATTCCGAACGAAGCAGGAAATATCGAACTCAATCCAGCGTCGGTTTCATACAATGAAGTCGGCAACCGTTCAGAAAATCTGAAATCAAATGCTGTAAAACTGAATGTAAAAAAACTGCCATCAGGCTCGCCAAATAATTACAGAAATGCTGTCGGAAAATTTGATGTTGATATTGTAAATAAAGAAACGGCTGACCGTATTGAAATCAATAAACCGATTAATATCACTCTGAAAATGAAGGGTGTTGGCAATATGAATTCGGTGCATTTACCAAAGATTATCGAATCTGAAAGCTATACCGTTTACAAGCCGGAAATCTCTAAAAATATTCACAGTACCAAAGACGGAATTGCTGGTGAAATCACTGCGAATTATGTTTTAATTCCGAGAAAACCGGGAGTTATTACAATTAATTCTGAAGCATTTTCATTCTTCGATCCTAAGAAGCAGCAATATGTAGATTTAGGTTCTAAAGCTTTAATGCTGAGTGTTTTCACACCGGAGCAGATTGCTGATGCCAAGTCAACAATCGAAAGAGTAAATGATCTTACCAATAATGTGTTGGAAACGGTGCACACACCAATCCTCGAGACCAAGCAATTTAAAGTAGAAAACAAACGCAAAATCAACTGGAAGACTTTGGTTGGTAATTATTCGCTAATCGCTCTGTTCCTGGGTTTACTGGTGTTTTTTGTTTCAAATATTAAAAAGCTTAAACCATTGAAGCCACAGGCGGAACACGTTTCCCTTGGAAGCGTTGCCGAAACGGAAGCAGCAATAAAAGCAAAACAGTCTGTAGATACTGATAGCAGTTTGCTGTATCTTGAAAAATTAGTGAATGAGGAAAAATACACTGAGTTTTTTGAGAATTTTGAAACTCTCAATGCTGAGGTTTTAAGGTTTGTTCAAACCAATCATCACCAAAATATCAAACAGTATCTTGAGCAGAATAAGGGACAGGCGATGTCTGAGGAATACAGAACTTTAGTACAGAAAATTCATGTAGAGAAGTATTCGCCCGTTCATTCACCGGAGATTATGAACACTATTTTGTCTGAAGTTAAGAGCTTGTTTTCACAGATTATATAATTATCAATTATTTTTCATATTTTTGCGAAATTATTAACAATGGAATATGAACATTTTTCAGCACTTTTCTTTTAAAGAGGTTATTACCTGTACCATGGTTTTGTTTGCAGTAATCGATATCATCGGTTCCATTCCGATTATTGTGAGTCTGAAGCAGAAGTTTGGAAGGATTGAATCTGAGAAAGCATCTATCGTTGCAGGACTTCTGATGATTGCTTTCCTTTTTGTTGGGAAAAGTATTCTGAATTTTATTGGAGTTGATGTTAATTCGTTTGCGATTGCCGGTGCATTTGTAATCTTCATTATTGCTTTGGAAATGATTCTCGGAATTCAGATTCAGAAGCATGGCGAAGCAAAAGCCGCTTCCATTGTTCCGATTGCGTTCCCACTGATTGCCGGTGCCGGAACTTTAACAACCACGCTTTCTTTAAAGGCGCAGTATCACGATATTAATATCATTCTTGGGATTATTCTTAATACCGTTTTCGTTTATTTGGTACTAAAATCAGCAAACTGGCTGGAAAAGAAAATCGGGGAGGGAACATTAAAAGTAATCGAAAAAGTTTTCGGAATTATCCTTTTGGCTATCGCTATTAAATTATTTACTGCTAACTTTGCAGAATTGTTTCAAAAATATATTCATTTTTAAAAACTGATTATGCAAAACGTATATAAAATTTTTCTTGTACTGTTCGTTCTTTTCATTGGCTTCAACCTTTATTCGCTAGATTGGAACTTAGGATTTCTTCATCAGGATAATACCAAATTTATTTTCTCCATCGTAGCATCTTTGCTTGGGCTTATTTTGGTGTTTGTACTGAATACATGGTCGAAACTTCCTTCCAGGAAATAATTTTTACAAAATAAAAAACCACCTTTTCGGTGGTTTTCTTATTTTAAAGCGTTGCCAGATTTTTTGTAATCGCTTGTGATTTCAGTTCAGTTTCGTGCCACTCTTTTTCAGGGCTGCTTTCTGCGGTAATTCCACCGCCTACGAAAATATCAGCGTGATTTCTATAGATTTTTGCACATCTGAGATTTACAAAGAAATAAACCTCATTTCCCATTTCAATTTTCGAATATCCAGCATAGAACTCTCTCGGATATTTTTCAAAATTATTGATGGCATTTTTACAGAAATCCTTAGGAAAACCACAAACTGCAGGTGTTGGATGCAGTTCTGAAATCACCTTCTCCAATTGTGGAGCTTTTACAGTCGCCTTGAAATCGGTTCGCAGATGTTTGATATTTCCCGAAGGATGATCATAAGTTTCCGACTGCTGTACAAACTCCGAATATCTTAGCAATATTTCGTAGATATAATCTGTAACTGCCTTTTGTTCGTGTATTTCCTTTTCAGACCATTGTTCATCTACAGGTAAAGTGCCGGCTAAACTCATGGTTTCGAATTCGCCGGTTGTTTTATTGAGTTTTCCGAGCAATTCGGAAAAAGCACCAATCCAACATTCGTTTTCCGAGATGAATAAATATGCGAAAGCATTTGGATAAGTTTTACTTAGATTAAGGAAAGTTTTAGATAAAGAAACCTTACCAAACTCAGCTTTTTTTCGCCTCGCAATCACCAGTTTTCTCAGTTTATTTTCTTTAATAAAGCCGATGACTTCCTGAAGTTTTTCCAGGTACTCCTGTTCTGTTTCTCCTTCTGCATCACTTTCATATGAAACAGAATCGGTGAAGATTTCATCCTTTAATATATCTTCTTTAGAAACTGGAATGATATTTCCCTTAAAACCAAGTGTTTCATCACCATCAAAGGCATGAAAGCTGACGAGTTTTTCGTCTGTGTTTTCATCCGTGGTATAAATGGTGTCGTTGAAAGGAAATTTAAAAAAAATCATTACTGAAGTTTACTGTGCGGAACGATATTATTGGTCATTGTGGTGTGATTGATGAGGTGGCCTTTCTCGTCACGAATTTCAATTTGCGAAACGTGTAAAGTATTTCCCTTACGAATGAAAGTGGCTTTTCCGGTTACCATTCCTTCGCGTTTAGCACGCAAATGATTGGAGTTGATATTGGTTCCAACCGGAGCAAATTTCTCTACATCCACGTGAAGAACAGAAAGGCAAGAGCCCAAAGTTTCGGCCAGTGCAACGCTCGCTCCACCATGCAGAATTCCGTAGGGCTGATGAACTTTCGGAACTACAGGCATCGTTGCCGTAAGCGAATCGTCATCAACATCGGTAAAAATAATGTCGAGCGTGTTTCCGAGTGTTTCTTTTCCCCAATGATTGAGTTTATCTAATATTTCTTTCTTTTTATTTTCGTCCATAATTTATTCGATATTTGGATTCCAGTTTTCAGGAACTTTTGGCTGCACGTCGTGTTCGATATAATAATCGCTGATTCTCTTCAGAACTTCTTCATAAGTCATTTTCGTAAGATCGTCATAAGAAATCTTATATCCTAAATAAATGATTTTTCTTTTGAAATCTCCTGCTGCCAATACGATAGGAACTTTTGCTGTCATCGCCATATGGTAGAAACCTTTTCTCCATTTCGGTACCCAACTTCTCGTTCCTTCCGGCGTAATTACCAGACTGAAATTGTCTTTTTCAAACTGTTTCGCTACGAAATTTACCAGATCGTTTTTTTGCGAACGGTCTATCCCAATTCCGCCCATTGCTTTTATCAGAGTTCCGTACCACGCTTTGGTGTGCTGGTCTTTGATGATAACTTTCAGAGGTTTTCCAAGTTTCCAGTAGGCGAAATTTCCTAGAAGATATTCGGCGTTGTGCGTGTGCGGAGCAACCACAAGGATGCATCGGTCCAAATTGTCGACATCGCCGTGAAGAACGACCTTCCAGCCGAGAATTTTCAGAAGCAGGCTTCCAATTAATTTTTTCATTTTTTAAAGGATTGTTTCTTTGTAATTTAACCAGAAAAATTTAAGAATCACACTTAATGAAATTCTTTTTTAACAGAAATTTTCGTGGTTCAAAAACACTTATTTATACAAAAAAAGTATAACCAATTCCCTTGGCTATACTTTACAAATATATTGAAATATTGACTCTCTTAAAATAAACTGCTAATGAAATCCATTATTTTCATCACGATTTCGATAACTAACTGAACCATTGTTTTAAGTGTTTTTAAGTTTGAAGTGTTAAATTCTCTACAAATATAAGACATTTAAGATTAAAGAAATATTACATTATGTGTTAATTTTCTTTAAAATTTCTGTGAAAAGGAGAGGGCAGATTAAAAACTTGAACGGTCTCATAAAAACCTGCCCATTCCAAATCACTATTTATTAGTTTTTATGGAAATTTCTTTTTTACCGTCTTTGATGCTGATATCCACATTCTTCAGCTCATCAATTTTAAGATTTAGAGAATCCATCAGTCTTTCAGCTTCGTCTTTTCCGTATTTCTTGTTATTGATGATTACGGAATCGCTGGAGTTTTTAATGATCTCCCACGTCTTTCCATTCACCGTGATTTTGCTTTTTTCTTCAAAATTATTGTTGTAATTGTTTTCCGGAGTGTCATCATCCAAACTAATTCCCCAATCTGCAAGTTTTATTACCTTCATGTTTTTCGGAACTACAAGATCATAATCGAGTCTGTAATCTCTAAAACGGTTTTTGTAAGGATAAGAAAGATAGTTTGGCAACATTACTTTATTACCTACGATTTCAAGCGGAATTTTCATGTCAAGCGGTTGGTTGTATCCGTCCGCTCTTTTCTTAAGCACCAAATATGGAGTGGTGATGTCTTCTCTTTTTACATCAACGCTGATGTAGTCTTCTTTATAGATGGTTTTTCCGTCTGAATAAACATCATCCCAATATGATTTGAAGTTCGAAGGAATCGCCACTTTTTTTACATCCAGAAGAATAGAATCAGATTCGGTATTGATGGCTACATTTTCTGTTTCATCGTTTTGTCCGCTGTATTGTGATTTGTATTTCACCGCGCTGAAACCTGCAAACGCTGCCAAACCAATCCAGATTAAAGCCAGAGCTCCGAACACATAACCTGCGTTTCTAAGTTCTGTTTTTGGTGAAAACAATTTAATAGCAATGAAGAAAAAGATAATTGCCGGAATGAAAATGGTAAGGAATGCCAGTGCAATAAGCAGATATCCAAGGTTATTTTCCTGAAGGTAGAATCCTACGTTTTCAAAGAAGTTCACATTGCTGCCGTCATAAACCCCAAACATTGCGAAAGAACCGATAAGTAACGAAACTCCCATTACTGCGAAGAATGCGCCAAGAATATATCTTATAACATTCCAGATTCCGTTTCCTGCCTGGTTGATGTATGGTTTGTTTTCATTATATATTTCACCAACTCTTTGTGTAGATTCATTGGCAAACTGAACGATTTTGTTCGATTCTTCTTTCAGGTTGTCGAAGTTTACAGGTTTTCCCTTCATCTTCAAAAAATCTGTGGCGGTTTCTGCTTTTGGGAGCACAATCCACAGGATAATGTAGAGAAGAATAATGAGGGAGGTTGAAATGGCCGCTGTAAAAATTCCGAGTACGGAAACCCCAAGCCAAATGGCGCGCATGAGCGTCATATCCATTCCGGTGTAATGTGCCAATCCGGCGCAAACCCCTGCAATCTTTTGTCTTTTAGGATCGCGGAAAAGTTGTCTTTGTCCACTGTAAGTTCCGGAAGCGCTAGATTTTGATGAAGTTTTATCGGAGAAATAAGTTTCTTCCTGCTCTTCAATTTCTTCAGGTTTTCCAATCTGTGCAATGACGCGTTCCACATCGGTATCGTTTATTACTTCGCGTTTCCCAAGAGAATCTTTGAAGATTTCTACCATACGGATTTCGATGTCGTGCATTACTTCGTCTGCTTCTGCAGCATCCAGCGAATTTCTCAGGGCTGCGAGATAATCGCTAAGTTTTATATAGGCGTGTTCCTCGATTACGAAGGAGAAACCAGCCAGTCCTATTGAAAGTGTTTTGTTCATAGTTTTTGTTTTTATATTTTTTTGGTGATTTGGTTTACAGATGCGGTAAGATCGTTCCAGGTATTTTGCAGCTCATTAAGGAACATTTTCCCTTTTTCGGTAATCTGATAGTATTTTCTCGGTGGTCCTCCGGTAGATTCTTCCCATCTATAGGATAAAAATTCTCCGTTTTTCAGTCTTGTAAGAAGGGGATAAAGGGTTCCTTCCACCACATCCAGCTTTCCGTTTTTCAGTTCTTCCATCAGGTCGGAAACGTACATTTCCCTTTCGCTGATGAGACTCAAAATACAGAATTCCAGAATGCCTTTTCGCATTTGCGCTTTAATGTTTTCTGTGTTCATTTATTCTGAAGTTATTAGTTGAATTAATATTAATTTCAGGTTGCTTGAAAGTTATACCTTTAACTTTACGATGCAAAGATATGTAAATTTATTAGTAATATGCAATACAAAGTAGTGAAATAATTTAATTAATTAATGTAATGTATTGATTTTCAGCGCCAAAAATTTAGAATATAAAAGAGCGGCCACGAAACTGACCGCTCATCATTATGAAAAAACTATAGAAAACTATAAAAAACTCGTTCTATATAAAAATAATCTGCGTTCCTTCTCCTGCTGCTCTTGCATAGAAATCTCCAACGGTGATGATGCCTTCGATTTCAGGAATCAAATCATCCGGTTTCAGTTCAAACATGTCTGCCGCAAGTTTACAAGCCCATAATCTGCAACCTGATGCGGAAAGAATTTCAAGGAATTCGTCTATCGGCGGAATATCCAGTTTCTCCATTTTAGATTTCATCATTTTAGTAGCCAGTGCTTCCATTCCCGGAAGTCCGCCAATCATTGTTGGCATGTGCATCGCAGGGTTTCCAACGGTGGCTACTTTTACATTGTTGATGGTTTTTTTGTTTACGGCCTCCAGACCGAAGAAAGTGAAGAAAATTTCAGATTCCATACCTTCCATTCTTGCACCGTTAGCAAGGATGAATCCGGCGTATATGCTTTCCAGCGTACCTTTTGAGATGATTACCATTACCTTTTCAATAGGTTTCAGGTTCGGATCAAGGTCTGCTAAAGGATTTGTTTGTGTTGTTGTTTCCATTTTTTGGTATTATTAAATTAAATACAACTTTTTGGTTTTGGAATTCCGGCAAGTTTGCTTGATATTTTAAGCGGTCCTTTTGGGAACAGTGCATAGAATTCTTTGATATCTACAACCCCTGATTTTCCAACGCCTCTGATAGTAAGTGCTACATCTTTTTTCTGTTGGTCTCTCAGATAGTTCAGTACATCGAAGTGTCTTCCGGAAAGGTCAAGATTTTCTTCCTTTGCCAGTTCTTTTGCAATTTCTTCGTTCCATTCTTCCATATTTGTAAAGTATCCCTCTTCGTTCAGGTGAATTACTTTTCCAGCGATTGTTTTTTCCATTTTGTTATGATTTTAAATTTTTTGTTTTAAACTTTTTTTCTCAGCCTTCACCTCAACCTCAACCTTAACCTCAGCCTCAATTCACTTCCTCCAGTTCTTTACCAGCTTTACTCATCTGCGGTGTCACGAACGGAATTTTACGTGCCGGGAGCAGCATATTCCAGTACACCCATTTGAAAGCCATTTTTCCCAGGTGGTTGAATTTACTTTCAGTTAAAAGATTCAGCGGACCGATTCCTGCAAACGGGAATTTTCCTTTTACCGGTTCTACATCGTAATTGAAATCAATTAATAATGCTTTGTTATTTCCGGTTTCAATAAAACAGTTGGCGTGTCCGTCGAAATCAGGTTTCAGTGGTTTTCCTTCGATATAATTAAGGATATTTTCTGTAAGAATTTCTGCTTCGAAGTGTGCAACAGAACCTGCTTTGGAAGC
Source organism: uncultured Chryseobacterium sp. (assembly GCA_964588705.1). GTDB lineage: Bacteria > Bacteroidota > Bacteroidia > Flavobacteriales > Weeksellaceae > CAZPQV01. The sequence goes on along the minus strand of CAZPQV010000002.1, from coordinate 44,205 downwards.
CGGAACATTGGTAGCATCACCAATTACGAAAATATTGTCTTTTACTTTACTTTGAAGCGTGTTTTTGTCCGTAGGGACGTAGTTCAGATCATCTCCGAATCCTGAGCGAAGGATGCATTCGTCGCCCATATTTGTTGGAACGGTCACCAAAAGGTCGAAATCAACTTCTTCGCCACCATAATCGAACATTTTTCCATTTTCACCTTCAATATGTTCTACAGCGAAATCGGGAACGATTTTAATATTTTTTTCTTTCAGTAAATGATTGAGTGCTTTTGTTGTTTTTTCTTTAGTAAAAGCACCTGAAAGCGGTGTTACATAAGTGATTTCCACTTTGTCGCGCATTCCTTTTTTCTTGAAATAATCATCGGCAAGGAATGCGAATTCCAGTGGCGCAACCGGACATTTAATCGGCATTTCTGTGATGTGTACCACCAGTTTTCCGCCAGCCCAAGTTTCTAGTTTTTTGGCTAAAGCTGAGCTTCCTTCGAAAGTATAGAAATCGAAAATATTTTTGTACCAATAATCGCCTTTCATGCCTTCAACTTCTTGAGGTGCGATTTTACAACCTGTTGCAATAATCAGGATGTCGTACTGCACTTTTTGGTTGTTTTCCAAGAGAACAACGTTGTTTTCCTCGTCAATACGGTCAATTTTTTCTCTTATGAGATTGATGCCTTTTGGCAGAAATTCGTCAATCGTTCTTTTTACGTCTTCAGGTTTGTAAGTTCCGAACGGAATAAAAAGAAATCCGGGCTGATAATAATGCGATTTATATTGATCTACCAATGTAATCTGCCATTGTTTTTTATTCAGTTTTTTTATCAGATGGTTGGCCATCATTGTTCCGGAAGTGCCGGCACCGAGAATGACTAAATTTTTCATTTCCTTTAATTTTGTATGTCAAAGTTACGCCCGTAACGAAATGATTTTGTGTAACATTTATTACATAGTCTATTGACATTTGTCATCTTTTTGACATTTATATTTAAAAGATTTTTTAATGAAAACTGTAACGTTTCGAATCCTCCGCTACTAATTGGTAAAATATACATTATGAAGAATCTGTTCACTCCTTTTTTGCTATTCATTTTAGCATTTATTACCTCGTGTACTGCCCAAAAAAATGTTGTACAAACTCCAGAACTTGAAAAAACATTGCTTTGGGAAGTTTCGGGCAACGGACTTGAAAAACCGTCTTACCTTTTCGGCACCTTTCATATGATGTGTAAGGATAAATTTGTGATAAAAGATAAAGTGCAGAATGCATTGGCAAAAACAGAACAAACTGTTTTGGAAATCAATTTCACAGATATGTCTCAAATGGCAGATATGCAGAAAATGATGATTGCTGATAAAAAACTCGGTGAACGAATGACTCCTGAAGAAACCGAACGTTTCAAAGCAGGGCTTGCAAAATTGGGAATGAAGTTTGAAGATGTGGATCAGTTTGCACCGATGTCGCTTTATTCTACTTTAATGATGAAATATTTCGAATGTCCGGCGCAGGACTTAAAATCGTTGGATATGGAACTGATGCAAGCAACTTTGGCAAAAGGAAAATCAATCGACGGTCTGGAAACCATTAAAAAACAAATAGAAGTTTTCGAAAAATATCTGACCATTGATGAACTGATAAAATTTGTTGAAGAATTTGATAAAGGAAAAGCACTGATGCAGGTAATGCTGAACGATTATTTGGCAGAAGACATCAATAAAGTTTCAGCCATTATGCACAGCGAAGAGCATATGAGCAAGGAACAGCAGGAAATAATGTTGGACGGACGTAATATCGATTGGCTTACAAAAATGCCGGAAATGATGAAAACAAAATCAACTTTCTTCGCAGTAGGAGCCGGGCATTTACCGGGAGATAAAGGGGTGATTAAATTGCTTCGTGATAAAGGATACACCGTCAAACCAATACTTAATTAATACAAAGGAAACCGAAAGGTTTCTTTTTTTTTCCGAAATTTGCCAGATGATTTTAGAAAAGGAACTCAATTTCATCCTTGCCCTGGATGCTCTTAAAGGTGTAAACCGCAGAAATTTCAACCTTGATGATTCCCGACGTGAAAACACTGCCGAACACAGCTGGCAGATTGTGGTGATGGCACAGATTCTTTTTCCTTACGCAAAAAATAAGCAGGAAATCGATTTGCTTCGTGTCATCAGAATGCTGTCCATTCACGATGTGGTAGAGATTGAAGCCGGCGACACTTTTATTTTTGATGAAGCCAAAATGAACGGGAAATACGACCGTGAGCTTCAGGCTGCACAAAATATTTTCGGAATTTTAGATGAACCGTTGCGTTCCGAATTTCTGAATCTGTGGATTGAATTTGAAGCCGAAGAAACACCGGACGCGATTTTCGCCTGTGCCGTCGACAGAATCATGCCTTTCATATTAAATACACACAGTAAAGCAACCAGTTGGACCGAAGCCGGAGTTACCGCAAATCAGGTTTCCAATGTGGTAGGGAAAGCCGTGAAACGGGCATCCGATGAATTGGGCGAGGTGTTTGATGTGTTGTTGAAAAAGGCGATTGATGAAGGGAAATTGGTGAAATAAACTGTTATTATAAATAAAACGCTTCGAGAACCTCAGCGTGACAAATCTAATACTAACTGTAATCTTCTAGCGTGTCAGGCTGAGGCTCTCGAAGCCTCACAATTAACTTGTATCTTTTTACTTTTATCTTGCTTCTTCTTTAAATTCTTTCTAATTCATCCCCATCAATCGTGGTTTTAAACGTTCCGTAATTGACTACTACTTTATTTTTTGTAATCTTCTCAATCGTTCCCACCGAAGTTGATCCTGTAATCCGTACGCGCTGCCCCGGTTTCATCCATACTGAGCGTTCTTCTTTGCGTTTTTCTTCCAGTTTAGTATTGGTTTCCTCTATTTTTTCTTTCACTTCAACTTTTTTCAGTTGTTGTGTGATTTTTCGTTTGATGACCTGCAGTTTCTTGCTTTCATCTTTGTCTGAACCGAGTTTTCTGAATTTTTCCTGCTCCAGAATTTTCACGAAATCTTTTACCACATCTTTCCGCGATTTCCCGTTGATGTAGGAATTGATAAAGGCTTCAATCTTGTTTCCAAACTGCAATTTTCGGTGTTCTTCTTCATACAGTTTTTGGAAATTAAAGAGCTTCTGTTCCAGTTGTTCATTTAGTTTTTGAAGATTATCGCGCTTGTCTTCCACCGATTCTTTCTGTTCGGTAAGATTGGATTTCAGTTTTTCGACTTCAAATTTTTCCTGCTGAAGTTTTACAATGGTTTTATCGAGGTTTACCACATCTTTTTCCACTTTCGCACGGGCATTTTTAATGATGAATCTCGGAATTTTATTTTTCTCCGCCACTTCAAAAGTAAACGAACTTCCGGCTTGTCCAACTTCCAGTTTGTACAAAGGTTCTAGCGAATGTTCATCGAAAAGCATCGCTGCATTTTCCGCATTGGGAAGCTGTTCTACAACGAGTTTGATATTGGTATAATGCGTAGTAATAATGGCAAAACTTTTCTTTTCGTAGAAAAATTCCAGGAAACTTTCAGCCAAAGCACCACCCAATTCCGGATCGGAACCTGTGCCGAATTCATCGATTAGAAGCAGCGTTTTGTTGTCGGCTTCGCGAATGATTCCTGACATCTTTTTCAGTCGGGAAGAGTAGGTGGAAAGATGATTTTCAATCGACTGATTATCGCCGATGTCTGTCATTATTTTTTCAAAGAAAAACATCTCTGATTTTGGGTGCACAGGAACTAAAATTCCGCTCTGAATCATCAGTTGAAGCAAACCAACCGTTTTCAACGTAATAGATTTTCCTCCGGCGTTCGGTCCGGAAATACAGATAATTCTGTTGTGTTCGTTAAGCGTCAGAGTTTGCGGATAGACCTTCTTATTCTGAGCGGTGTTTTGTAACCACAGCAAAGGATGAAATGCATCTTTCAGCCGCAACGTTTGATGACGGTTAATTTTAGGTAAAACACCGTTGATTTTTTCTGCAAATTTGGCTTTAGCTCTTGTTAAATCAAGGTTGAAAATATAATGTTGATAGTCTTCAAGCCACGGTTGAAATTCAGCGATTTCTGCAGTCAGTTTTCTGAGAATTTTATCGACTTCCTTTTTTTCTTCCTCTTCGCTTTCTTTGAGTTTGAAGTAATGCTTCAGCACACTTTCCGGCTGAATATACGTAATGGAACCTGTTTTCGAAATTCCAAGAACACGGCCCGGGACTCTCTTCTTAAAACCTGATTTTACGGCCAAAACCCTTTGGTCTTCAATAATCGTTTCTCGGATTTCATCCAGTAAATCGCTTTGTACATAAGTCGTAAGTGCCCGGTTAAAATTTTCCTGAATGGCTTTTTTGGCGTGTTGAATTTCGGTTCGCAACGTCTTCAGAATGGTTGAAGCATCACTTTTCACTTCTCCAAAACGGTTGAAAACTTTATCAATTTTATCAATGATTTCTTTATGAAATTCGATGTCTTTTACTTCTTCCAAAAGGTTGGGGAAGGTTTCCGGCAAGGTTGGGAAGAATTTCTGCAGCTTTCCAATCTGTTCGGTAAGATGTTTTATTTTAATGAACGCTTTGTTTTCTAACCTGAAATTCTCGATTAACATCAGTTTCAGTTCGGCCTCAATATCGTCATATTCATCGAAGGGAATGGCATTGTTACTCTCAAAACTCGTAAGGAATTCGGCGGTTTTTTTTAATGAAAGTTCGGCCTCATCAATTTCCATCGGAAGCAGATTCATAATCCGTTCCGCAGTCTTGTGGGAGTAGACAAAAGGCGAAATTTCCGAAAGCAGTTCCGGAAATTCAAGTTCGTTTAAATCATCTTGTTTTATCAGCACGATGCAAAAATAGTGAATTTGAAAATTCGAAAATTGTTAAACCACAAAAGGCAGAAAAGATTTTAAATTTGAAATGTTTATGCAACATAGAATACAGAAGTTTTTTCATGTCTGATGAAAAACTATTGTGGGCTTTTACTATAAATTAGATTGTAAATGAACTCTTTTGTGACTTTTGTGGTTGGTGAAACTTGGAAAGGTTCTTGCAGCATAACAACCGAATCACAAAATTGAAATTATGAAAAAACTGATGCTGTTTGCAATCGTATTCGCATTGTATTCCTGTAAGAAAACTGAAACGACGATTACCAATAATCCGGCTGCGGATTCCAAGATGACTGGGCAGTCAGACACAGTTCAGGTTGTAGAATGGACTTCAAAAAATCAGGAATTTTTAGATAAATTCAGAACCATTGAACTGGATTCCTCCCGATTTGTTGCACCGCGATATGACGAACCAAAAATTGGTCCAAGCATTTCGAAAGCTGAGTTAGAACTCTTTCCAAAATCATTAAAAGTAGATTCTTTCGTTGGAGAACCGGAAATGTTTCAGGCGTTTTTGAAGTTTGAAATCGATGAAAATCACTACGGCTTGGTAGCGAGGATGCCCGGCGAATATTCATTCACCTCGATGAAACTTTTCTTTTATGACAAAAAGCAGGATGCGATTCTACCGCAAGTTTTTGAATTGGCAGATGCAACCGGAGATGCAGGATATTCAGAGGAGATAAAAAGTTGGCTTTGGAAGGACAAAAATGAGCTGAAATCTTTCACCTATCATTGGACAAAAGTGGAGAAAATAGAGCCTGATGATTCAACACGCGAATCCCGAACAGATGATTATTATATCATTAAACTAAGTCCTGAAAAGATTGATACAGTGAGGGTTTCAAAAACGGATTTACCGAAATATCAGAAATTTTTAAATCAAAAATAAGCTTTCCCCGCACCTGTCTACCGCTAAACAGGGATATTTACACGGAGTTCACAGAGTTACGCAGATATGATTATTTTTTGGCGGAGATTTTTTTTCTACGTCTCACTTTTATAAATTATGTGGTATTTTTGAATTTATTTATCAATCATCATTTATCAATTATAAAAAATGACTTGGACCGAAGTTCTCGCACCCATCAAAAATTCTAAATATTTCACCAATTTATGGCAAAAAGTAAAGAAAGAGTATACTATAAACCAATGCTTTCCGCCAAAAAATAAGATTTTCCGTGCTTTGGAACTGACGTCTTTTGAAGACGTAAAGGTGGTGATTATCGGGCAGGATCCGTATCACGGTGATAAACAGGCGAACGGTTTGTGTTTTTCGGTTTCTGATGAGGTGAAAGCACCGCCGTCACTGCAAAATATCTATAAAGAGTTGAAAGACGACTTGGGAATTTCTAAAACTACCAATGAACTTGATGACTGGGCGAGACAGGGAGTTTTATTGTTAAATGCAACGCTTTCCGTTCGTGCTCATTCCCCAAATTCGCACAAGGATTTAGGTTGGGAGCAGTTCACGAATTTCATCATCAAAGAAATTTCGGATAAAAAGGAGAATGTGGTTTTTGTTTTGTGGGGAGCGTTTGCGCAGAAAAAAGAGGAACTCATCGATTCCTCTAAACATTATATCATTAAATCTCCGCATCCGTCGCCGTTTTCGGTACACCGCGGTTTTTTTGGAAGTAAGCCGTTTTCTAAAATCAATACTTATTTGAAATCGAAGGGTTTAAGGGAAATTAATTGGTGATTATTTTGCCACTAATGCACGAATACAATTTTTACATTTCTATTTAATCATCGTAAAACGTTGTGATTAACTCCTTCACCTCAGTGAAATAAAATTAATCGGTAGCAGATTCAATTTTTAAATCGATCACGTATTTGCCTTTCAGTTTAGAGAAAGGCATATCGGTAGCGTTGCTTGGATAGAGTTGCTCCAAGGTTACTTTAAATCCGGAGAATTCAATCGTTTGAACCAAGCCATCGCGAAGGTCACCAACAGAAAGCGTTAACACTTTCGGACGGGAAGTGGTAGTCATCAATTCCACCTCTACAGAAGCGTTTCCAGCCCAAATACATCGGGCATTCATCGGACAACGACTATCGTTGGTGGTCTTCAGAAAAGTGACATTCATCTGTTGTTCTTTCAGAAAAACATTCTGTTTTTCAACCAGGCGAACAGTGTTTTTCTCAGGTTTTTCTCTGGGATAAGTTGAGTTAACGACTTTCGAAGAAGTTTTAGGCATAATAAATTCGCCTTCCTCATTAACGTTTTTCTGACAGTTACATGAAATAAAAGTCAGAAAAATAAATAGTGGCATTATGATTTTTTGAAACATCTTTTCAGTTTTAAAATATATCAATTATAACCACCAAAAGCATTGCCAAAGCCACCATAAAATTAAACCCGGCTCCAAAAATAAAACCAATTACCGCGCCTTTTACCGAATTGATGGCCTTTTTCTTATCCTTTGAATCGTGAAGCAATTCGCCAACAAAAACACCTAATATCATTCCGATAAAAAATCCGAAAGGCGGAAAGAAAAACAGTCCGACCAAAGTTCCGATAATGGAGCCGACGCTTCCCCAACGTGTTCCGCCATATTTTCGATTGGTTTTCGCAGGAATGAGATAATTGAGAACCGTAGAAATTGCCGTGAGCGCTACAAAAATCCAGATGTAAACCATCGATAGTGGTGCATCCGTCCCAAATTTGTAAATCAGAAGCCCGCAAATGCTGAGAAGCAGACCCGGAAGTACCGGAAGAATGGTACCAACAAGTCCCAAAATAAGTAATATTAGACAGGCGAGAGTGATTAATCCTGCATCCATAAACGTTTATTAAAATTTGGTTAAATGTAGCAGTTTTCAATTTATTGACAAACGATTTTCTTATTTTTGCCTGCAATGAAAGACGAACTAAAAGATACCAAAGGCTTTTTACAGGAAATCAGTGATTATGTACATGTTTTTGTACAGGATAATGTGCATAATGACTTCATTCTGTTTTTTCAGATATTGCTGAAGCTGCTGCTTTTCGCATTGGTAGTATTTATGATCAGTTCTGTTTTTAGGCTGATTTTCAGGTTGATACATTTTGTTTTTTCAAAAAATTTAGGAGATACATCACTCTTTAAAGCACTCTATAGCAGCAGGGTTCCAACCACTGTTGCGCACTTTATTTCGTTAGGAATCTCTCAGCAGCTTATAGAATCTATAATGGGAAGACACCCAAAAAGCCACGTTTTTCTGGAAAGGACATTCGCGGTTCTGATGATTTATCTGGCGTATATTCTATACAAAAGAATTCTGAAAGCGGTGGAAGAATATTTCGTTCTGAAACGCGATTATTACAGAGTAACCGCCATTAGAGCCGTAACGCAGACCCTGAATATTTTCGGAATTTTCTTTTTCGGATTTCTGGCAATTTCAAATATTTTCGGTGTCAGTGCATCGACGATTTGGGGAAGTTTAACTGCGATGACCGCCGTGCTTTTGTTGGTTTTTAGGGATACCATTTTAGGTTTCGTAACCGGAATTCACGTTTCCACTTCCAGAATTGTGAAGGTGGGAGATTGGGTCGGAATTCCGAAATACAATCTTGAGGGAACCATTGAAGATATCAGTTTACTGACAACCAGAATTCAGAATTTTGATAAAACGATTTCAACCATACCAACTTACGATTTGGTTTCAACTGAGATAAAAAACCTTCAGGTGATGTCGGAAAGTAATACGAGACGAATAAAACGCTCGATTATTTTCAACATCAGATCATTTAAATTTTTGGATAAAGAAATGTTTGAGAAACTGTCAAAAGTAAATCTCCTGCAGGATTATCTGAAAGAAAAATATGATGCAATTTATGCAGAACGCGTGGAGCAAGGAGATTTCGGAATTATGTTGAATGGTGAACAACTCACTAATATCGGAACTTTCAGGATCTATGCTCTTAATTATTTGAAAAACAGCAAACATATTGACCAAAACGGAACACTGATGGTGCGCCAACTGGAAATGACACCGCAAGGCATGCCATTGGAAATCTATTGTTTTACGAACGATTCCAACTGGCAAAATTTCGAACAGATCCAAGCCGACATTTTCGATCATCTTTTGGTGGCATCTCAGGAATTTGGGTTGGAAGTCAATCAGATTGTAAAAATTTAATTTAGAAAAGAAATGACGAAACTTAGTGTAAACATCAATAAAATAGCCACTTTAAGAAATGCACGGGGCGGCGATTTTCCGAGCGTAACCGAAGCTGCGATAAAAATTCAGGAATTTGGTGCGCAGGGAATTACCATTCACCCAAGGCCGGACGAAAGGCATATTACCAGAAAAGATGTTTACGATTTGAAACCTTTGGTTCATACAGAATTCAATATTGAGGGAAATCCGCACCGTCCGTTTATTGATATGGTTTTGGAGGTGAAACCGGAACAGGTGACATTGGTTCCCGATGCTGATGATGCCATTACTTCCAACGCAGGTTGGGACTGCAAAAAACATCAGGATTTTCTGAAAGAAGTGATTGCTGAGTTTAAGAATGCCGGAATCAGAACATCCATTTTCTTAGATCCAAATCCGGAAATGGTGCAATATGCTGCTTCAACAGGTACAGACCGAATTGAACTTTATACGGAGGCTTACGCAAAAGATTATACCAACAATAAAGAAGCGGCCATAAAACCCTATTACGACACCGCAGTAAAAGCCACAGAATTTGGTTTGGGAATTAATGCCGGGCATGATTTGTCGCTGGATAATCTGAAATATTTTGCTGATAATATTCCTAATTTATTGGAGGTTTCTATCGGTCATGCTTTGATTGGAGAAGCGCTTTATATGGGAATGGAAAATACGGTGCAGGCTTATTTGAAAAGACTGGCTGTTTGGTAATCTAAAAATTGAAACCTGAAAACTTGGAATAAAATGAATATTCTACACTCAAAAATATACGGACACGATAAACCCGGAACGCCGCTGCTGGTTTTCCACGGACTTTTCGGGATGCTTGATAATTGGGGAACTTTCGGGAAAGAATTTGGGGAATATTTTCCTGTTCACCTGATTGATTTACGAAATCACGGGAAGAGCTTTCATTCCGAAGAAATGTCGCATGATTCTTTGGCGCACGATATCACACATTACATGGAACATCACGGCATTGAAAAAGCCAATCTTCTGGGACATTCGCTCGGTGGAAAAGCGGTAATGCAGTTTGCCATAAAATATCCGCCAAAAGTTGAAAAACTGATTGTAGTAGATATTTCTCCAAAAGCGTATCCTCCGCATCATCAGGGAATTATTAAAGCACTTGAAACGGTAGATTTTAGCACTGTAGAAAGTCGGGGAGATGTTGAAGAAATCTTGAATCAATATATTCCGGAAAGATCTGTAATTCAGTTTTTAACCAAAAATCTTTACTGGACGGATGATAAAAAACTGGCGTGGAGATTCAATCTCAAAACGCTTTCAGAAAAGTATGATGAATTTGTTTCAAATGCCATTAAGTTCGGGGTATTTAATGGTCCTTCGCTTTTTGTTGCCGGCGCAAAATCGAATTACATACTTCCTCAGGACGAATTCCTTATTAAACAGCAGTTTCCTCAGTTTCAATTAGCGAAAATTGCAAATGCGGGACATTGGGTTCAGGCAGAAAATCCTACTGATTTCAATAAAGTGGTAAAAGACTTCATTTTCGACACCAAACTTGCCTGAGACTGGAATTTCACTTTAAGGAAGGTTAAAAATATTTAACATAGCACGCTGCTGATTCGCAGCGTTTTGTGTTTTTAGGGTTTTATTTCAGTTTACATAAAATTTAAACAGTCCTGGAAAACTTAATTCTATATTAATATTAGGTTAAGATTCTAATTAAACGCTAATGTTACTTTTGTGCATCAAATAAAAAGTAATGAAGAAAATCGTATGCTCAGTTTTACTGTGTGCATCAGTGTTATTTTATGCACAATCGGGAACATTATCGGGTAATATTAATGATGATTCCAAAATCGCACTTCCGGGTGCAAAACTTACTCTGAATCCAGGTAATATTTATACAACTTCTGATGATGAAGGAAATTTCGTTTTCCTGAACGTTCCTGCAGGAACTTATACTTTGCAGGTAGATTATATCGGTTACGGAACGAAAGAATATCAGGTGACTGTAAATTCTGATTCAAACACAAAACAGAACATTATTTACGATAGAAAAGTAAGAGATATACAGGGCGTAACGATTATCGGTTTTGGACGTCAGAGCCAGGCAAGAGCGCTTAATACACAAAAAACGAAACCAAACATTTCTAATGTCGTTTCGTCCGACCAAATCGGTAAATTCCCTGATGCCAATATCGGTGATGCTCTGAAAAGAGTTCCCGGAATTACAATGCAGAACGACCAGGGTGAAGCGAGAAACATCATCGTAAGAGGTTTAGCTTCCGAGCTGAACTCAGTTACACTGAACGGAAACAGAATTCCATCCGCAGAAGGCGACAACAGAAAAGTACAGATGGACCTTATTCCTTCGGATATGATCCAAATGATTGAGGTAAATAAAACGCTTACTCCGGATATGGATGGTGACGCTATTGGAGGTTCTGTAGAGCTGAAAACGAGAACAGCACCCAACAAGCAGAGAATTTCTTTAACTACCGGTTCGGGTTATAACGGCATCCGCGACAAGTTTGCATTCTCTAGTTCATTCATGTACGGAAACAGATTTGCAGACGGAAAAGTTGGTCTTGTTGTGAACGGATCTTATAACAATAACGATTACGGTTCCGATAACGTTGAAGGTGTTTGGGTTGAGAAAAACGGACACATCTACATGGAAGAAATGGATATCCGTAAGTATGATGTAAAAAGAGAAAGAAAAAGTGTTGGTGCAAACCTCGATTTTAAATTAAGCGATAAACACCGCATCGATCTTAATGCGATGTATAACTGGAGAGACGACTGGGAAAACCGTTTCCGTTCGAGAATTACAAAAGTAAAAAGAAATGCCGACGGAACTTTTACCGGAGAATTCAGACAGCAGACCAAAGGTGGGATTATGGATAATCTGAACGATGGAAAGCGTCTTGAAAGACAGATTATGCAAAACTATTCCATCGGTGGAGATCATATCCTTGGAACAAAAATAGATATGGACTGGGGCTTTTCATTCTCAAAAGCAGAAGAGCAAAGACCAAACGAAAGATATATCGATTACAACTTAAAAGATGTAAAACTTACTGGCGACTACGCAGATACTAATTTCCCGTTACTGAGTGCTACAACTGCGCTTACACCTGAAATGTTCAAGCTTCGTGAGGTTACCGATCAACAGGGCGAAACTTCAGAAGATGAGATCACAGGAAAGTTGAATTTCAGATTCCCTTTCTCAATCATCAGTGGTGAAAAAGGTCGTTTAAGAGTGGGTGGTAAAGTAAGATTGAAATCAAAAGACAGATTGATTGATTTCTACGAATACGAGCCAACCGACGCAATGGAAATGGGAAGAATGAATTTGGCAAATCCTGTTTTCTGGGGAGGCGAAAACTGGAATCCGAAATCTAAATATGTGCCGGGATATTTTGCAAGCAAAGACTATTTGGGTAATCTTGATCTGAGCAATCCTGCCCTTTTTGAGAAAACCCAACTGCCGGAAGAATTCCTTGCACAAAACTATAGCGCCAAAGAAAATATTTACGCAGGATATCTTCGTTGGGATCAGAACTTCTCAGATAAGTTTATGACCATTATCGGAGCAAGAATCGAGAATACAAGAACCGATTATACCGGAAATATTATTGAAGACGAAGACAGCTTCGAAGGAGAAAGAACGGTGAAAAATGATTATACCAACATTCTTCCAAGTGCTAGTATTAAATATACACCGAACTCAAATACGGTACTTCGTGCTGCATTTTCTACTGCATTAGCAAGACCTAACTATTATCAGCTTTCGCCTTATATCAGCGTAATTCCTGATGATAATGAGGTTACTGCAGGAAACCCGAATCTAAAAGCAACTTATGCTTACAATTACGATTTGATGGCGGAATACTACTTCCGTAATATCGGAATTATCTCTGCAGGAGCATTCTACAAAAAACTGAATGATTTCATCTACGTGTACAGAGATGCTTCTTACAACGCCAATAAATTTGCACAGGATTTCCCAGATGTACCAAACAGTCTAGTTGCTGGCGATAATTATACGTTCCTTACAACTAAAAACGGTGAAACAGTTGACGTTTACGGTTTCGAAGTTGCAGCGCAGCGTCAGTTGGATTTCTTGCCAGGTTTTATGAAGAATTTCGGACTTTATGCCAACTATACTTATACAAAATCTGAAGCAAAAGGAATTTACAATGAGGATGGTGAAATGCGTGAAGGTCTGATGCTTCCAGGAACAGCACCACATATGTTTAATGCTTCATTATCTTGGGAAAACAGCAGATTCAGTTCAAGACTATCGTTAAACCATGCTGCCGCTTATCTTGATGAACTTGGAGGAAGCGATTTCGAGGACAGATATTACGACAAGCAAACCTTCCTTGATTTCAACGCATCTTACGCAATTATGGATTGGATGAGAGTATTCTTCGAAGCGAACAACCTTACCAATCAGCCATTAAGATATTATCAGGGTATTTCGAGCAGAATGATGCAGATGGAATACTACGAGCCGAGATTTTCTTTCGGCTTGAAATTTGACTTCTAAAAGTTCATATCACACTTCTGCTTATTTGGGGTGAAGCAGATTTAAGATACTTACATAAACCCTAGAATTTCATTTTCACGGAGAAGCAGAGCAATCTGCTTCTCTTTTTAAAAAATTATATTAATGAAAAAAATACTATCATTAGCACTGGTTTCAATTCTTACGGTACAGTGTGCTTCCGTCAATCTCGGAAAGAAACTTAAACCAGTTGTTGTTACCGAAAAGACCAATCACGATACCGATGATCCTGCCATTTGGATACATCCGACAAATCCTTCAAAATCCTTAATTGTGGGAACTGATAAAGATTCCGATGGAGGATTATTTGTGTATGATTTGAATGGAAAAATTGTGAATAAAGTATTAGGATTAAAGCGTCCGAACAACGTAGATATCGCTTACGGACTGAATTTTCAGAATCGTAAAGTAGATATTGCCGTAACTACGGAAAGAGAAACAAATAAGATCCGTATTTACGAACTTCCTTCAATGAAAGAAATTGGTAACGTTGATGTTTTTGAAGGAGAAACAGAAAAAGCACCAATGGGTATTTCGCTTTATACCAATAAGGCAACAGGTGAAATTCACACGATTGTTGGCAGAAAATTTGGTCCAAGCGGAACATATCTTTGGCAGTATAATTTGGTGGAAAAGAACGGAAAAGTAACCGGAGAACTCGTGAGAAAATTCGGCGAATTCAGCGGTAAAAAAGAAATTGAAGCTATTGCTGTGGATAACGAAATGGGATATATTTATTACTCTGACGAACAGTCGGGAATCCATAAGTACTACGCCGATCCTTCCAAAGGAAATGAAAGACTGGCATTTTTTGGGCAGAATGATTTCAAAGATGATATGGAAGGAATTTCAATATATAAAACCGGCGATGGAACGGGATATATTCTGATCTCCAATCAGCAGGCCAATACCTTTAATGTTTATAAAAGAGAAGGTGAAAAAGGCGATACAAACCTGCATTTGAAAATCGCTGAAGTTCCAGTTTCAACCAAATCAAGCGATGGTTCCGATGTGGTGAATATGAACCTTGGTCCACAGTTTCCAAACGGAGTTTTTGTGGCAATGTCTGAAGGAAAAACGTTTCACTTCTACGACTGGAGACAACTGCAGCACCGAATCAACGAGCAAGCACTGAAGAATTAAACACTTTAATTTCTATACCTAAAAACCTCGCAGAATTATGTTCTGTGAGGTTTTTCCATTATATTTGTGAGTTAAATAACTCTTAATGATTTTCGTTACCGGTGCCACAGGAATTCTTGGAAGAATCATCGTTTTGGAACTGCTGAAGCAGGGAAAAAATGTGCGCGCCGCAAAAAGAACATCAAGCAATCTCGAAGAAGTAAGGCATTCTTATCAATTTTACACTGCTAATCCCGATTCTTTTTTTGAAAAAATTCAGTGGGTTGATGTCGATTTTGACGATATTGATTCTTTGAAATCAGCAGTGGAAAATGTAACAGAAGTGTATCACTGCGCTGCGAAAGTCAGTTTTCATCCTTCGAAACGGAAGGAAATGTACCACACCAATATCCAAGGAACTAAAAATCTGCTTTATGCCTGTGAAGATTCTTCGGTGAAGAAGTTCTGCTTCGTGAGTTCAATGGCGGTTTTTGACGGTCTAAATGAAGAAGGAATGGTAGATGAAAATTCAAATTTCAATCCGAAAATCAATCATTCTGATTATGCGGTTTCCAAGCATTTTTCCGAAATGGAAGTTTGGCGCGCCGCCGCAGAAGGTCTGAATGTGGTGATTGTAAATCCCGGAATAATTATCGGCAGCGGCAACTGGAACAGCAGCAGTGGAGAAATGTTCGGCAGTTTCGAGAAATATCCGTTTGCGATGAGCGGAACTTCTGCTTATGTGGATGTGCGAGATGTCGCAAAGATTGTGATTCAGCTGATGGACAGAAATATTTTTGACGAGCGTTTTGTGCTCATTTCAGAAAACAAAAAATATTCGGAGGTTGCCAATTATATCAGAAAAAAATTAGGACTGAAACCTGTGAAAATTCTTTCGAAAGGAGCTCTGAAATTCGGTTATATTATTAATCTGTTTTTTGGTTGGCTGTTTCCTCTGCTTCGGATGATGAATAAATTTAACCTCGAAACGGTAACAACGAACAATCTGGTTTCAAATAAAAAAATCAGAGAAACGCTGGATTATGAATTTATTCCGGTAGAAAAAAGCCTTGATTTTCATCTGAAAAATTATAAAAAAGATCGAAGACCGAAAACCGAGGTCGGAAGTTTCAATAACTCTTAACAAAATCCTCGGACTTCGGACTCCCGACTTCTAACTTTAAAATATGAATGTAGCCCAATTTCTCAATACCAACACCGAAAAATATCCGCTGAAAGCCGCTATTGGTTTCAAAAAAGAGGATGAATGGAAAGAGCTGAACTGGAAAGATTTCCGCAGAACGGTTTTTAAAACAGCCAACGCTCTTCGTGAGTTCGGTATTCAGGAAAACGACCGTGTGGCGATTTATTCCGATAACTCCGCAGAATGGATTGTATTCGATTTGGCGGTGCTTTCTTTGGGTGCAATCACTGTTCCGATTTATTCCACGAACAATAAGGAGCAAGCAGAATATATCATCAACGACTCAGAATCTAAATTGGTTTTGGTGGGAAATCAGGAGCATTATGATGCGTGTTTCGAACTGATTCAGCATAATTTGTTTCTGAAGAAAATCATAGTTTCAAAGAAAAAAGTTTGGGTAAAAAAAGAATTCACACAATATCTTGAAGATTTCATAAAGCCTGCAAAAGAGAATTTTGAAATTGTGGATAAAAACGACGATGATTTAGCCACGTTAATCTATACTTCCGGAACCACCGGAATTCCGAAAGGAGTGATGCTTAGCCACGGGAATTTCCATAAATGCATTGAAGCACACTTCGATTTTTTTAAATTTAAAGACTTTGAAAAGGAACATTCCTTGGCGTTTTTGCCGCTGTCGCACGTGTTTGAAAGAAGCTGGACTTTGCTCTCACTATATGGCGGTGCAAAAGTTTCGTTCCTTGAAAATACCAAACTCATTGCTTCTGCATTAACCGAAGTAAAACCAACGATGATGTGTGCGGTGCCTAGATTTTATCAGAAAATTTATGCCGGTGTCAACGAAATGGTTGCCGAAGGTTCCGATACAAAAAAGAAAATTTTCAAATGGGCGATGTCCGTTGGGACAGAAGTTTCTGAACTGAAAAGAATGGGAAAACAGGTTCCATTTTCATTAAATCTAAAGAATGCTGTTGCCAATAAAATGGTCTTTCAGAAGATTAAAAATAAGATGGGTGGTCAGCTTTGGTTTATGCCTTGCGGTGGAGCCTCTCTTTCGCCCGAAGTAACAAGATTTTTCGACGCCATGGGTATTCACATTACCGTAGGTTACGGTTTAACGGAAACAACCGCGACGTTGACCGCTTTTCCTTTTACCCATTATGAACACGGTTCGGCCGGAATCACTTTGGGCGATACTCAGATTAAAATCGGGGAAAACGACGAAATTCTGGCAAAAGGCAGTGGAATAATGAAAGGCTACTACAAAAAAGAGGAGGATACAAAAGCTGTTTTCACGGAAGACGGTTGGTTCAGAACCGGTGATGCAGGTAAGTTTGATGAAAAAGGAAACCTCACCATTACCGACCGAATCAAAGATCTGATGAAAACTTCCAACGGGAAATACATCACGCCGCAACCGATTGAAAATTTGCTTTCCAATAATCAATATATCACACAGGCGATGGTGGTTGCAGAAGGAAAACCTTATGTTACCGCACTGATAATTCCGAATTTTGAAGCGCTTCAGGAACAGTTAAAAAAAATGAATATCAGTTTTACCAATTGGGAAGAAATTGTGAATTTGGATAAAATAAAAGAGTTCTATCAGCAAAAACTGGAAGAAATTCAAAATTCATTATCCGGATTTGAGAAGGTCAAAAAATTCACACTGATGCCTGCGGAATTTGAAATCGGAAGCGGGGAAATTACCCCAACACTAAAGGTAAAACGAAACGTTGTATTGGAAAAATATAAAGAGTTGATTGAAAAAATGTATCAGCAGCATTAGGCTGGAAGATGGATGTTGGATGCTGGAAGTTTTAAAAATCGAAGATTTTATAACTTTTGTAAACTTTGAAAACAATTAAGAATAAACTTTATAAATATCACCAATTCTTTTGTGCCTTTTGTGGTTAAAAGAAAATGAAAATTTTGCGGACTTTGCCATTCATCTTTAGATGAATCTTTGCGGCCTTAGAACATTTTCAAATTTGTAAAAAAATCTTTGCGCTCTTTGCGTTAAAAAAAATATGGAAAACCAATTTTTAGGAAATAAAAACTTTCAGGTTTCATCGAAAACCTTTTCTGCAAGCTGTCCGAGCAATATTGCCCTCATTAAATATTGGGGAAAATATGCCAATCAGATTCCGGCGAATCCAAGCATCAGTTACACACTGAATCATTGCAGAACCAATACGACTATGGAGTTCTTGGCTAACGAACCGTTTTCTGTTCAGACATTTTTAGCCGGAAATGAAGAGGTGAAATTCGCAGAAAAAATCGAGAAATATTTCAGAAGCATTGAACAGTATCTTCCGTGGATTCTCCAGGGAAAATACATCATCAAAACCGAAAATACTTTTCCACACAGTTCGGGAATTGCAAGTTCCGCTTCAGGCTTTGGCGCCATTGCAAAATGTCTCATCGAATTAGACTCGCAGTTTTCTTCCAGCACCCAGCATCCAGCATCCAGCATCCGAAAGGCCTCTTTCTTAGCGCGTTTAGGCAGCGGCAGCGCCTGCCGAAGCCTGTACAACGGACTTGTGGTTTGGGGCGAAACGTCGGAAGTGGAGAGAAGTTCAGATTTGTTTGCTGTTCAGTATCCGAATGAAGAAGTGCATTCAGTTTTCAAGAATTTCAATGACTGGGTTTTACTCATTCACGAAGGGCAGAAATCGGTGAGTTCTACGGTTGGCCACGGCTTGATGAACACCAATCCGTATGCGGAACGTCGTTTTCAGGAAGCTCGGGAAAATTTTGTCCCCATGAAAGAAATTCTGAAATCCGGAGATTTGGAAAAATTCATCACCTTGGTAGAACATGAAGCACTTACGCTCCACGCTATGATGATGATGAGCGAACCTGCTTTTATTCTGATGAAAACCGGAACAATGGAAGTCATTAACAAGCTTTGGAAATTCCGTGAAGAAACCGGTTTGCCGCTGTTTTTTACTTTGGATGCCGGTGCCAATGTTCACCTGTTATTCCCGGGAACCGACGTCAATGTAAAAGGTGAGATTTCTCAAAATGCGATAAGAAAAATCAAAGATTTTATCTCGGAAGAATTGCTGCCACATACTCAAAAAGGCGGTGTGGTGAAGGATGAGATGAGGTTTTAGAAGTTGGAAGTCGGAAGTTGGGGGCCCGAAGATAGGTTTTGTGCTTTCCTTCTCTAATCACTATTTTTGCACCATCTAAAAAAGTAAACAATGAAAATAGGAATTCTCGGAGGAGGACAACTCGGAAGGATGCTAATCCAAAATGCTCTGAAATACGATGATGAATGGTACACTTTGGATCCTGCGAAAGACGCTCCGTGTTCTAATATATCCTATTTTACTGAAGGAAATTTCAACGATTACGACACAGTTTTTAATTTCGGAAAAGGCAAAGATGTTGTTTCCATCGAGATTGAACATGTGAATGTGGATGCACTTTTCGAACTGCAGGATTGTGGCGTGAAGGTCATTCCAAGTCCGGAAATTATTCAGACCATTCAGCAGAAGATTCTTCAGAAAGAATTCTATAAAAAACATCAGATTCCAAGCCCGGAATTTCAGATTATTCAACATAAAGAAGAAGCCAATTTTCCGTTGCCTTTTGTTCAGAAAATGAATACCGGCGGTTATGATGGAAAAGGCGTTCAGGTTATTACTACTCAAGATGATTTGAAAAATCTTTGGAACGTGCCTTCAGTTCTGGAAAGTTTGGTGGATATTGAGAAGGAACTTTCCATCATCGTTGCTAAAAACGAAAGTGGCGATATCAAAACATTTCCGGTTACCGAAATGGTGGCTGATCCAAAACTTAACCTTCTGGATTTCAATATCTGTCCGAGTGATATTTCAGAAGACGTTCAGCATCAGATTGATATCATTGCAAAACAGTTCATTGAAGCAGCAGATTCGCCCGGACTATTCGCGATTGAATTGTTTTTAGACAAAAACGGAAAAGTTTGGGTAAATGAAACGGCGCCAAGACTTCACAATTCGGGACATCAAACTCAGGAAGGAAATTCCAATTCTCAGTTTGAACAGATGTACCGTGTGCTGAAAAATCTTCCCCTTGCAGACACCGATTCCAATGGATTTTCGGGAATGCTTAATTTGATAGGTGAGGATGGATTCTCCGGAAAAGTAAAATACGACGGCATTGAAGATGTTCTGAAGCTTCCGCAAACCTACGTTCACCTTTACGGAAAAACATCAACAAAACCTGGCAGAAAAATGGGCCATATCAATGTTTTGGCGGACTCGAGAGAGACGTTGATGGAGAAATTAATCATGATTAAAAGTATGGTTCGGGTGATCGCATAGTTTTTAAAGGTTCTAAATAAGATTAACTCTATTTTTGAAATCAAAATATTGTTAACTTTAAGGGACTTAAATTATTAACTATGAGTAATGTAGCCAATGCACTTGCTAACAAAAAGAAACCCACCATTAGCATTGAACCTGATAAAACGGTATTGGAAGCCCTAAAACTCATGGCTGACAGTAATGTTGGATCGGTTGTGGTAAAAGATGCTGACAACTATTATGGAATTTTCACGGAGCGCGATTATGCGAGAAATGTCATCCTGAAAAGTCGTGTTTCTTCGGATACGATTGTAAGAGAGGTAATGTCTACGGGCCATCCGCAGGTAAAAGCGGAAGACGATTTAGACTACTGTATGCAGTTGATGTCTGACAGAAACATCCGTTATCTTCCAGTAGTAAACGATTCGGGATTTGCCGGACTGATCTCCGTAACTGATGTTATCCGTGAGAAAGTAAATGCCCAAAAAGAAACGATTAATCACCTTCAGAATTACATTCACGGGTAAATTTTATTTTTTCAGACCCTTTTCTTTCTGAGCATGCCTTTTCTGTAGTTCATGGTGAAAACGCCAAGAATGATGAGAACCGTTGCCAGAATGAATTTCAGAGTGATTTCTTCACTTAAAACCAACCATCCCAAAAAGACGGCTATAATTGTATTGACGTAATTGAGCATGGAAATTTGTGAAGGGTTTACCCTTTTTAGTGCGTACAAATAAGCGTAATACGTAATAACGGAACCGAAAACACCAAGATAAACAACGTTTGCAAATGAAATAACCGTCCAGTTTGCAAAATTGTAGTCTTTAGTAAAAATAAACGCAAAAATAATCTGAACAATCCCGGCAAAACTGAACTGATAAAACAGATTCAGCAGGATATTATCGGAATCTACGGTAATTGTTTTCGTGTATAAAGTACCGAAAGCCCAACTGAAAATACCGATGAACAGAATTGAAACTCCTGAAAGATAATCAGGATTCATCAGGTCTTGCAGTCCGTTCCAGAAAATCATTAAAATTCCTGAAAGTCCAAGTAATAATCCAACGACCGATTTCAACCGGAACTGTTCAAGTTTCAAAAAAACACTTCCAATAAAAACAATAATTGGTGAAGTTGCAGTAAGAACCGATGTAAGACTGCTTGTGATGTGCTTTTCAGCAATCGTAGTCATTCCATTCGCCAGAATAATCATAAAGATGGATAGAATAATCTGCGTTTTCAGGTTTTTCCATCCAATCCATTTCAAGTCCTTTTTATAAAGAAGAAAAATCAGGAGTAAAAATCCTGCAATACTTTGACGGATTCCCGTCACGAACCACGGCGGAATCGTGTGAACGGCCACTCTAATTCCAAGATATGTCGTTCCCCAAACGATGGCAACCGTCAGCAGTGCAAGAATGAGCCGAAAATCCTTTGAAAGATTCATAATGCAAAAGTACTGTATTAAACGTTTGATTAAGTCAAATTTCAAGGAATTTTATTACCTTTAACCGGTTAAATAAAACCTATCAAATGGTCGGAATCATTATGGGCAGCCAAAGCGATCTGCCAGTTATGCAGCAAGCAGCAGACTTTCTAAAATCTCTTGAAATCCCTTACGAACTCACGGTTGTATCGGCGCACAGAACGCCGGAACGCATGTTCGAATATGCTAAATCTGCTAAAGACCGCGGTTTACAGGTGATTATTGCAGGTGCAGGCGGCGCAGCGCATCTTCCGGGAATGGTGGCGAGCTGTACGACTTTGCCGGTGATTGGCGTTCCGATCCTGTCTTCCAATTCCATCGATGGTTGGGATTCCGTGCTGTCGATTCTTCAGATGCCTTCGGGAATTCCCGTTGCGACAGTAGCATTGAACGGCGCAATGAATGCTGGGATTTTAGCGGCAAAAATCATTGGAAGTTCAAATGTGGATGTCTCTGAAAAACTTCAGAAATACCAAGATTCTTTAAAAGACAAAGTTTTGGGAACGGTGGATGAGATTAAGAAAAACCATCCAAATTCGTACGATAAATAATATTTTAAATATGGATGAAGGTGATTTTGCAGGATTATTCTTGATTTTAATTTTAGTTTCAATTTGGTTTGCACCAATCGCTTTAATACTAAATTCTTCAAAAACCAGTGGAAAAGAAAAAATTGCGTGGATTTTAGCAGTAATCTTTGTGACTTGGTTTGCCTGGATTTTCTACCTTTTGCTCGCTCCAATTAAAAATAATCAGCGATAACTTCTGGGAGAATAAAGTTATTTCAATAACCAAAGAAACGCCGCCGGAAACTCCCGTCTCCAGTACATTTCATTATGTTTTCCGTCTTCATCGGAACGGTTGTAAATATTCTTGCTTTTTACTTTTTTAAGTTTCAAATTATTAATGACTTTCATGGTTTGCTCGTCCATATCTTTGGATTCGTGTTTTCCCTGAATGAAATAATATTTCTGTCTTCCGAGATTGACATTTGCATTTTTTATAAAAGCATCCATTTCATCTGAATTAAACCAGAACGCATTACTGAACGCCAGTACTTTTCCAAACGTTTTCGGATATTTAACAGCTCCGTAAACCGAAATTAAAGCGCCCAAAGAGCTTCCGCCCAACGCTGTATGTTTCCTGCAGGATTTTGTTCTGTAGTGTTTGTCAATATAAGGTTTCAGAGTTTCTACGATGAATTTCATATAATTTTCACCATTTCCTCCGCCGTACTTTTCATTTTTATTTTTTTATCGTTCTTCAATTCGCATTTGGCCGCCATTATCAATCCCGACTATTATTCCCGTCGATTCTCCTGCTGCAAACAATTTGTCAAGAGATTCATCAACTTGCCATTCACCAATATAAGAGGTTTTATCGTCGAACAGGTTTTGCCCGTCGTGCATGTACATTACAGGATATTTTTTCTTTGAAGTTTCGTAATCCGGCGGAAGATATATCCAAATTCTGCGGTTTCGTTCAAGTTGAGGCATTTCGAAATTTTCCGAAATGATTTTCACATTTTTACTTGCTGTAGATGGCTTATCCTGAGCGTAATAATTTCCGGAAAACAGAATGATAAACAGAGAAATGAGAATTCTTTTCATAGTATAAAAATAAGAAAAGGCTTTCAATTTGAAAACCTCTCCTCGAGTAAAAAAATAAAATTTTAATCTCCGATTTATTAAGTTCGCCAACTATACAGCATCTTTGTTATTCCGGAGAAATTTAATCAATTACATATCTGCGTAGTCTGCGGGAGATTACAGCACCGCAACTTTTTCCATACACCATTTCATTTTCTGGTAAGTTCTCTCAATGTCGTGATCCAAACCAATCGAAAAACGAATTAATCCCGGAGAAAGTCCCATTTCTTTTTGTTCATCTTCCGGAATTTCCGACGACGTAGAAGTTCCCGAAGCCGAGAATAATGTTTTATAAAAACCAAGGCTCACGGCAAGATAACCGAGATTTTCATTCTGCATCATTTCCATCAGCTCGTTAGCTTTTTCCACAGTTTTCACATCCAAAGCAATCAGTCCGCCGAAACCGTATTCTTCATGCATCATTCCTTTGTAAAGTTCGTGTTGTGGATGGTTTTTCAATCCGGGGTATTTCACAATCAGTCCGTCTTTCTCCCATCTTTCAGCGAGATAAAGGGCATTTTCGCTGTGTTTTTTCATGCGGATATGGAGGGTTCTCAGGTTTTTAAGAATGCTTGCAGCACGAAGGCTGTCCATTGTAGGACCGAGAAGCATACAGGCTCCCGAATTCACATTTTTCAAATCATTAATGAATTCCTGTGTTCCACAAACAACGCCACCAACGGCATCGCTGCTTCCATTGATAAATTTCGTCAAGCTGTGAATGGTCACATCAGCACCTAAAAGCTGTGGTGAAACTGAAAGTGGTGAGAATGTATTGTCAACAATCAGTTTTAGATTATGTTTTTTTGCTAATTCAGAAAGTCGGCGTAAATCAGCGATTTCGAGCAGCGGATTGCTAACCGATTCGCAGTAAATCACTTTTGTATTTTCATTAATCGAATTTTCAACAACCTGCAAATCAGTAATATCTACAAATGAAGTATCAATTTTGAACCCCGGAAGAAAATTTTTCATAAAAGCATAAGTTCCACCGTAGATCGTTCTGCTCGATACGATATGGTCACCACTTTTGCAGAGTTGAAGCAGGGTAGAAGTGATTGCTCCCATTCCCGAAGCGGTAACATTGGCACTTTCTGTTCCTTCCATTTTTGCCAAAGCTTCGGAAAGATAAAGATTGCTTGGAGATGAATGTCTTGAGTATAGATAGCAGCCTTCCGCATTGCCCTCGAAAGTATCGAACATTTTTTTTGCAGATAGGAATGTGTATGTTGAACTGTCTGAAATAGAAGGGTTTACTCCTCCAAATTCTCCGAAATACTGTAAATCCTGAATGTTATTAGCTGCGTTAAAATCTTCCATTACTGTTGAATTAATATTTTCTAAAATTCTATATTTTAGGATTAAAAAGCAATAATTTGATTAAAAAATAGATTTATAATCGGTATATTATAGTTTAAAGGAAATATTATTCTAAATTTGAAACATTAATTATTAAAAATCCAAAATATTTTCAGATGACATTGGACGAAAAAGATAAAAAACTGCTCATTCTGCTTCAGAATAATTCCAAAAAAACCACAAAAGAGTTGGCAACCGAACTGGATTTGTCGGTAACTGCAGTTTTTGAAAGAATTAAAAAGCTCGAGAAATTGAAGGTTATCGACCGGTATGTTGCCCTGGTTGATAAAACGGCTCTACAAAAGGATTTTATAGTGCTTTGCCACGTAAAGCTGGCGCAACACAGAAAGGAATATATTACTCAGTTTGAAAAGGAAATTACCCAATTTCCGGAAGTTTTGGAATGTTTCCACGTGAGTGGTGATTACGATTATATTCTGAAAATCTGTGTGAAGGATATACAGGATTATCGGGAGTTTATGGTAACGAAACTCACTAATTTACAGCACATTGCCAGCACGCAAAGTTCTTTTTCAATAAAGGAAGTGAAAAATACGACGGTGATTTTTCCTGATTAACTGTTTTAAACTACCACGTCAAAGAATGGGGATTTCTGCGTGGATATGATAAGCTTCTGTCTTCGGACTTCTCTCTTCTAACTTTTGAAAAAATCCATCAGATCCATATAGTTCTTTTGATTCACACCGTGTCCACTCATATATTCGCGGAAAGAGAAATAGCAACTTAGATCGTAGAGCAGATCTGCCGCTTTTCGTCCCCATTCCAATGGAATTATAGCGTCATCGGTTCCGTGAGAAATAAAGAATCGCAAATGTTCTAATTTCTTCTTTTCCTTAACGATTTCTGTCAGGAGCTTTTCTTCAGGATAACAGCTCATACAGGCCACTTTCGAAAACATCTGCGGGTTTTTCAAAGCCAGTGCATAAGCCAAAATTCCACCCTGACTGAAACCGCACAAATGTGCCGGTTTTTTTAATCCGTATCTGTTTTTAATTCGGATGATGTATTCAAGAATGGAGTTCAGGGATTCAATGGCCTGTTCGGTATTGATGAATTTTTCCTCATTCATGAAGTCAATATCATACCACGAGTACCCTTCGTATTCTGTTGTTCTTGGTGCCCGAAAACTTACAACAATCCAATTTTCAGGAAGGGTAGGGACAAAAGAAAATAGGTCTTCTTCATTACTTCCGTAACCGTGGAGCATGAAAAGAATCTGAGTTTCGGATGTGATATTTTGTGGTTCGCGAACGAGATACTGTAATTCCATCGGACAAAGATAACTCATTTTTTATCGGTAGAAAACAGCGGTATAACAAGATTCCCATTGATTTATTTTATTTAACGAATAAGGTTATTTATTATTAAATCATTAAAATGTTTTAAACTGTTTACTTCAGAATTTCTAAAAGTTTGAAGTAGAAATATCCCAATTGAACTGAAAACTAATTTAAACAGAATCTGATTTCTCAAGTATTTTTTTGATGGCTTGAAAGAATAAAGATACTTTATCTAAAATTGAAATTAATTCTAATTATCTATAATTTACTTTATATAAAATTTATTTTAACATCAGATAAATAATAAGGTATAAGATTTATCTATAAAATAAATTAACATGTTTAAAATGATAAATTCTATGTTTTTAATGATGTAAACAGTTTTTTCGTAAAATCAAACCATATTTTTTACATTAAACAGTATTTAAGGTTCTGTGACGAAGACTGAAATTGACGTTTATTAAGCACTACTTTTATAATTTTTGATTACATATTGATAAACTATATAATCATATTTATTCTTAGTTTTTGTTATGAAATTGGTAATTTCTATTTTCGGTTGATGCACAAAAAAATCGGTCAGATTTCTGACCGATTTTTATTCTATTTGTCAAGATTTTACATTTCTCTTTTTGGCTTTACTGCAATGCGGTTCATTTTAATCCAACCGAATTTTTCAAGCACCAGCATTATCATATAGGTAACATCTATTTCGTGCCATCTTACACCTCCAAAATTCGGACGGCCACCAAATTTGTGGTGATTATTATGATAGCCTTCACCCATCATCAGCCAGTCAAAATGAAAGAGATTTTTAGAAGTATCGCTCACTTTAAAGTTTACATAACCATAGATGTGGCCAAACCAGTTGATGATCATTCCGTGGATTGGAGCCATCAGATAAGCTACCGGAAGGAATAACCAGTGCCACCATTTATCTGCAAAAATAATGAAGAAAACGGTGTAAAGAACACCCCAGCCGATTCTTGATCCCCAAGAACTTGCAAAACGGTCGAAAGATCTCCATTGCGGAACATTCTTCGTAAACTTCTCTTCAACAGCAATTTTCTGATTGTTAATCTGTTGATAAATGTTTTTAGTTCTCCACATCATTGCCAACGGACTTGGATCGTATTTCGGGGAATGTGGATCTTTTTCTGTATCGGCAAATGCATGGTGCATTCTGTGCATAACGCCGTATCCATAAGCACTTAGGTAGTTACTTCCCTGTGTAATCCAGGTAAGGACATAGCAAAGTTTTTCACCGAATTTAGACATCGTGAAAGATTGATGCGCCGCATACCTGTGCAGAAAAAAAGTTTGGAAAAATAGCCCTGAATACCAAAGGACTACAATAAAAATAATAATTGCCATTTAATAAAGATTGGATTTTCGCAAAACTATTGAAAAAGATTAGGTTACGAAACAAAAATCGGGGATTCGTCCCCGATTTAACATTATTTATGATTTGAAAATATCTGATTTTAATAACTAAAAGTTACTCGATGAAACGTGTCGGCAACTCCATAAAATAAAATTTAAACTGCTTTTACAATAAAATAATTCTTTTTACCCTTCTGAAGCAGTAAGAATTTCCCGTCGATTAAATCGCTTTCTTTGGCTTCAAAAGAGTCGTTTACCTTTTCTTTATTCACCGAAATAGCATTTCCCTGTAGTTCACGCTTTGCTTCTCCTTTTGATTTCAGGAAACCACTTTTTTCCGACAGCAGGTCAATAATATTTGCTCCCACGATTTCAGATTTTGAAACTTCTTTCTGTGGAACACCGTCAAAAATTTCAAGGAAAAGTTCTTCATCAAGTTTTACTAAATCTTCTGCTGTAGAGCGCCCAAAGAGAATTTCCGAAGCTTTCACTGCCTTTTCATATTCCTCACGATTGTGAACCCAAACCGTCACTTCTTCCGCCAGTTTTCTCTGTA
Source organism: uncultured Chryseobacterium sp. (assembly GCA_964588705.1). Lineage (GTDB taxonomy): Bacteria > Bacteroidota > Bacteroidia > Flavobacteriales > Weeksellaceae > CAZPQV01. The sequence continues at coordinate 16,290 of CAZPQV010000002.1, read as the reverse complement.
ATTTTCTTTCGTGTGGTGCAGTTCTGTGTTCTTCAATCAATGCTTCGATTTCTTCTTTTCCAAGGAAAGTATAGAATTTTATAAAGCGCTCGGCATCTTCATCCGTAGCATTCAGCCAAAATTGGTAGAATTTGTATGGAGAAGTTCTCTTCGCATCCAACCAGTAATTTTCACCACTTTCAGATTTTCCGAATTTCGAACCGTCTGATTTGGTAATTAAAGGAACGGTCAATGCAAACGCTTCGCCCTGTACCTTACGGCGAATCAGCTCTGTTCCGGTGGTGATATTTCCCCACTGGTCGGAGCCACCCATTTGCAAACGCACGTTTTTCTCTTTATACAAATGCAGGAAATCATAGCCCTGAAGCAGTTGGTAAGTGAATTCCGTAAAACTCATTCCTTCCACGCCTTCCTCTCCCGAAAAACGTTTCTTTACCGAATCCTTCGCCATCATATAGTTCACGGTGATGTGTTTCCCGATGTCCTTCGCAAATTCAAGGAACGAAATATCCTTCATCCAGTCGTAGTTATTCACCAGTTCTGCGCGGTTTTCTCCTTCACCTTCAAAATCCAGGAAACGGGAAAGCTGTGCTTTCAGGCAATCTACATAATGGTTCAAAGTTGCTTCGTCCAAAAGGTTTCTTTCAGAAGATTTTCCGGATGGGTCGCCAATCATTCCCGTAGCGCCTCCAACCAAAGCAATAGGTTTGTGACCATACTGCTGAAAGTGCGCAAGAACTTTTATCGGAATCAAGCTTCCAATATGCAGCGAATCCGCCGTTGGATCGAAGCCAATATACGCCGTCGTCATCTCCTTATTCAGTTGTTCATCGGTTCCCGGCATCATATCGGCATACAGCCCGCGCCATTTCAGTTCTTCAATAAAAGCATTCATTTGGTCAAAAATTTGATGTGCAAAGATATTAATTTTCGGCTTATTTTTTGGGCGTGCCCCTCGCTCGCTCATTATTTTGGTGCTCCTATCCCGAAGTTTCGTGATCGTCGCGCCAAACCATTCGCTCGCTCGCGTCGTGCTGTTCAGGGCTGCACTTCGTTCCGGTATGCCGCTGCGCTGCATACTGCTCGCTGTGCTCGCACCCTTACCATCACTCACGCGGAGATTATTTATTCTTTTCACTTTTTCAAAAAAAGATTTCGTTTGGAATAATAATTGACGTTAAAAAATTAAGAATTTATTGCCATATGTATTTCAGAATCATCACTCTTTTCGTCTTTTTATTCAGCATTATCAGCTGCACCAAACAAACACAGACTATCGCCGACAGTTTGGGTGATACCACTGGTGAAATCGTTTCCACAACGGTCGATTCAATCATGACGGATTCTGTTGTGAAAGAGGTAGATTCGTCACAGCCATCTGTTTTCGTTCGGAATATGGCAAAACTGAACGAAATGGAGGAGGTTTCAGAAATTTACGAGGGCGACGGACGTGTGATTCAGGCAGTTTTCAAAAAAGATGCGGAAGGAAATGCTGTGGTGGTTCTTTCAGAAAAAGGAAACGATCTGTTTTGGCTTTACGAAACCGATAGAAAAGATGAATCCGCAATGTATAAAATCAAAGAAACCAAAACCGAGTTCTTCGTAGAAGGCAACACTGCAACACTAAAGGAAAACGGAAAGACCTTTAATCTCATTGCTGAATAGTAACGGGGTTCGAGATACGAGTTTCGAGTTTCAGGTTTCAAGTTTCAAGTTTCAATTCCTGTATTACTCATTGCTTATTGTTCATCATTAAACCCCGTATCTCGTACCTCGAACCTCATATCCCGCACCTCGGTCCAACTTTTTTCCGTATTTTTGTGAGTTGAATGAACGATGCTCAACTTTTACAACTGATTCTCAAGGCCAGAGAAAAAGATCAGAAAGCACAAACGCAGCTCATCAATTTATTTTGGGTTGACGTTTTTTCTTTTGTTCTGAAAAAAGTAAAAGATGAAAACGACGCCGATGAAATCACGGTAAATGTCTTCTCGAAAGTGCTGAACAAACTGGATTTGTTCGATCCGAGTTTCCAGTTCAAAACATGGATTCTGACCATTGCTCAGAACACCATGATTGATTTTTGGAGAAAAAAAAGCCGTGAAAGTGAAGATGCCACCGATGATTTGCATGAAGTAAAAAACCACTTTGCACAATCGCCCGAAGAACTTCTGATTTACGAGGAAGAACAGGCGAAAATTCTGAAAATTGTAGAAAGTATGGACAGCAATTATCGGGAAATCATCATGCTGCGCTTCTTTGAAGAAAAGAGCATTAAAGAAATTGCGGAAGAACTTAATTTGTCGATTTCCAATACGAAAGTCCGTATTATGCGTGCAAAAAAAGTTCTGGCAGAACTGCTGAAGGAATAAATTTAAATGAAAGATTCGGAGTAAAACCCCGAAAAAAATAAAATGGAAAACCAAATATTAACCAACGATACCACCGTTCAGAAACCGAAATGGATTCGCGTAAAACTTCCAACCGGAAAAAATTACCGCGAACTGAGAACTTTGGTGGATAAGTATAAACTGAATACCATTTGCCAAAGCGGAAGTTGTCCAAACATGGGTGAATGCTGGGGCGAAGGAACGGCAACGTTTATGATTCTTGGGAATATCTGTACCAGAAGCTGCGGATTCTGCGGAGTAAAAACCGGCAAACCGTTAGACGTTAATTGGGACGAACCTGAGAAAGTGGCACGTTCCATTAAATTAATGAAAATAAAACATGCGGTGCTCACTTCTGTGGACCGTGACGATCTGAAAGATATGGGTTCCATTCTTTGGGCCGAAACCGTGAACGCAGTACGCAGGATTTCTCCGGGAACCACGATGGAAACTCTTATTCCGGATTTCCAGGGGATTTACAAACACCTCGACAGAATGGTAGAGGTTGCTCCCGAAGTGATTTCTCACAATATGGAAACCGTAAAACGTTTGACCCGTGAAGTTAGAATCCAGGCAAGATACGAGAGAAGTCTTGATGTGTTGAGATACTTGAAGGAAGCAGGACAAAACCGAACAAAAACTGGTATTATGCTTGGTTTGGGTGAAGAAAAAGATGAGGTTTTTCAAACCATTGAAGATGTAAGAAATGCCAATGTTGATGTTATTACACTTGGGCAGTATCTTCAGCCAACCAAAAAACATCTTCCGGTAAAAAGATTTATTTCTCCAGAGGAATTTGATGAATACGGAGCATTTGCGAAAAGTTTAGGTTTCCGCCACGTGGAAAGTTCACCTTTGGTAAGAAGTTCTTATCACGCAGAGAAACATATTCATTAAGAATTTAAATAAAAAAGTAAAACGCTTCAATGAGGCGTTTTTTTTATGTAATTATTTTGTCCCACTGTAATAATTTAAGTTTACAGATTGTTTTTTAATATTACCAGCTGTGCATTTAGGATTTTTTGAAACGCAAAGATTTTTAATGATTTACATCATCTTTTAGCGAGCAAAGATGACGAATAAATTCGTCGTGAAGCATGCGCTTTGTCAAATTCGCCAGCGAATTATTCCTTTGCTCTCTAAAAATTTTAGATTCAATTTGGAAACTTTGCCTTTTAAAAATATAAAACATTTGTTACTAACTATTTACATTAAATATGATTATTCAAGCTTAAATGCACAACAGTTTAATATTATTTAATGCATTAAAATTATTTCCCTATTTTAGTTCAACAAAAAATTTAAATTATGAAACTTCGAATCCTTGCGCTGACTTTAGCTATGTCGTTTTTTGCGGCTTCCTGTAAAAAGACATCAGAAGCTACAGCGACTTACGACAGTTCAGTAAAAACTGAAAACAACATCAAAACTGATGAGCTTAGGACAGAAATTAACGGTGTAACACACCGTTCTTTTGCAGCATATAATGCTGATTTAGAAGGACAGCTGCCTGTAGTTTTTGTGCTTCCGGAATGGTGGGGACTGAATGATTATGTGAAAAACAGAGTGCTGCAGTTGGCAGATTTAGGTTATTATGCGGTTGGAGTTGATTATTACGGTGAAGGAAAAGTTGTGGAAACGGTAGAGGAAGCCCAACAATTGTCTTCACATTTCTATGATATTCCTATTGATGCAAGACGAATGTTTGATCAGGCAAAACACCAGGTAATTCTTGCAGAAAAGGCAGATTATAGCAGAATGGCCATTATTGGATACTGTTTTGGTGGAGCGCAGGCGCTTAATATGGGACGTCAGTCCGATGATTTTAAAGGGGTGGTTAGTTTTCATGGCAATCTGAAAACCGGAGTTCGTGCCAAGAACAAAACGGTTCAGTATTTAGTTTTGAACGGTGAAGCTGATGAATTTGTTCCGCAAACAGAAATCGATGCGTTCAAAAAAGAAATGGACAGTGCCGGAACGAAATATACGTTCATCAATTATCCGGGTGCAAAGCATGCTTTCACCAATCCTGAAGCCACAGAAATGGGGAAAAAGTTCAATCTTGATATCGCTTACGATAAAGATGCCGACCAAAAATCCTGGGAAGAAATGAAGAAATTTCTTGCAGAAGTTTTAAAATAATTACATAACATTAGAAGATACAATTCGGGGCGGAAACCAAAGGTTTCCGCCCCGAACCATTAAAAAAAAACTATTGACTGTTTTATTTTGCCGGCGTGTCTTTAAAGTATTTGCGCAGTTTCCAGGCCATCTTTTCGTGGTCCGCCATCAGTCCGGTTAACATATCCGAAGTTCCCATATCACCGTATTTTTTATCGGTATCATCCACAAACTGTCTTAAGGATTTAATAATGGTTTCGTGGTCGCCAACCAATTCTTTAAGCATTTCCTGATTGGTCGGGTTTTTTCCCGGATTTTCTTTCAATTGAGAAAGTTTTCCGAATTCAATGGTCGTTCCAACGGCAAAACCGCCTAATGTACTGATGCGTTCTGCAACAACATCAATGGCTTCAGCGATTGCATCGTATTGTGCTTCAAAAAGCTCATGCAGTTCCACAAAATTATCTCCGGAAAGATTCCAGTGGAATTTTCTGAGTTTAATATAAAGAACGTTTCCGTCCGAGAGAACTTTGTTGAGTAAATCGTTTACAGCTTTCAAATTTTTTGCTGTTATTCCTAAATCGGGTTTCATAATAATATTTTTTTGGTTGTATAAGATGTTACAAGTATTAAACCATAAAAGGAATAATTATGTTAAATGTTTCATAAGATTTCTTAAGGAGACCGAAGGCATGATTTTGGAACGAATGATTAAAATTTAATTTATGAACAGAAATAAAATAACCAAAATTGCAGTTTCTGCGGCATTAGGTATCATTGGAATATCGCTGATAAATTCTTGCTCAGTGAAGATTCCGAAAGGAGCTGTTGCAGAAAAGAGTTTTGAAGTGGAAAAATATATGGGAAAATGGTACGAAATTGCCCGATTAGATTTTCGATTTGAGAAAAACCTGAATAATACCACTGCGCAGTATTCAATAAATTCTGATGGAACGGTGAAAGTTGATAACCGCGGATACGATTATGTAAAAAATGAATGGAATCAAAGCATGGGCGAGGCACGCTTCATTGGTGATAAAACTGAGGCACGTTTGAAAGTTACTTTTTTTAAACCATTTTGGGCAGGATATAATGTTATCGACCTTATAGATTATGAGTATGCATTGGTAGCCGGAAACAGTTTGAAATATTTATGGATTCTTTCCCGCAAAAAAACAATCCCTTTACACGTAAAACAGAGATTTTTGAACAAAGCAGAAAATCTGGGATACGATACTTCAAATCTTATTTGGGTAGAGCATAATTAATGCATTTTTAAATCAGACATTACTTACTTTTCCGTAACTTTCAGCATTGATTATTATTGATTATGAATGCTGTTCTCATCACCATTGGCGACGAAATATTATCAGGAAATACGGTGGATACCAACTCCAATTTCATCGCTTCTGAACTAAAAAATATCGGTATTGCGGTGAAAAGAATTTTCACCATCTCTGATGAGGTTGCAACCATTACTGAAACTTTAAAATCAGCTTTTGAAATTGCTGAAATTGTAATCACAACCGGAGGTTTGGGACCGACCAAAGATGATAAAACCAAGACCGCATTTGCACACTATTTTGAAGATGAAATTGTGTTGTGCAATACCACCTACGAACATCTGAAAAATCTTCTCGAAAAAAGAAACCGGGCATACATGCTGGATATCAACCGGAATCAGGCAGAAGTGCTGTCGAAAGCAACCGTTTTTCAGAATGATAACGGAACAGCACCTTGCCAGATGATGGAAAAAGATGGCAAAATAGCCGTTTGCCTTCCCGGAGTTCCTTACGAAGTAAAACCGTTAATCAGGGAGAAAATCATCCCGTTTTTGGCAGAAAAATTTTCATTAAATCATATCGAAACAAGAATTATTTCTGTGGTTGGAATTCCCGAAAGTCTGCTTTCTAACACCATTGAAGATTGGGAACTGGCATTGCCAAACCATATTCAGCTTTCTTATCTTCCGATTGGAAACCGCATCAAACTTCGATTGACCGCAACAGGAGCAGACCGCGATTTGCTGAACCAAAACCTGGATGAACAAATCGAAAAACTGAAACCATACATATCAGATCATGTGATTTCCTGGGATGGGAATGATATTCAGTCTATTTTAAAAGATATTTTAATTGAAAAAAAACTGACGGTTTCCTCTGCAGAAAGCTGCACAGGAGGTGAACTTGCGCGTTTGCTGACTTCAGTTTCAGGAAGTTCGGCGTATTTCATTGGAGGTATAATTCCTTACGATTATCATCAAAAAATTGAAATGCTTGGTGTTTCAGAGAAAACCATTCAAGAAAGAACAGTTGTTTCTGAGGAGGTAGCACAAGAAATGAGCTTGGGATGCCAGAAACTTTTTAAAACCGATATATCGCTTTCTACGACAGGTGTTGCAGGTCCAACTTCGGATGAATTTAACAATGAAATTGGTACGGTTTATTATTCCGTAAGGGTGAAGGATTTTGAGCAAACCAACCGTCTGTATTTGCCTCATTTTGACCGTGGAGATTTTATAAATTTTGTTTCGCAGAGGGTTTTGCAGGATTTGGTGGAGATTCTTGTCAGCGCTAAAGAATGAAACAATTCATTGAAAATTTAAAGCAGAAAGTCAACGTTTTAAAACGTGAAATTTTTGTGATTCACACAGCGCTTTTAGACCGGAGAACACCACTTTACGCTAAATTTTTTGCTGCAATCACAGTAGCGTATTTGCTAAATCCAATTGACTTAATCCCGGATTTTATCCCGGTTTTAGGCCTGATAGATGATTTAATTTTAGTGCCGATTCTCATTAGAATTACCATCAGTTTTATTCCAAAAGAACTGCTTAAGGAAATTAGAGCAAAGACTGCTTCTTCAGAATTTGAGAAGAAATGGTATTTTGCATTGCCTGTGCTGATAATCTATTTGCTCGTAATAACTTGGCTTTTTCGGTATTTTTTTTAGAAATAATCATTAACGTGTAACATTTATATAACAGAATGCTACTCATATTATTAAAATCATTTTAGTTCAATGAAAAAAATTACAATTGGCTTACTTGCCCTTTCAGGAGTGGTTTTCCTGAATTCGTGTGCTGTGAAAACCTCAGAACCTGCACAAACACAGGTGGAAGAACCTGCCGCAGCGGTTCTTGAAGAAAACGGAATCAACTTAGATTATATGGATAAAAATGTTCGTCCGCAAGACGACTTTTTCCATTATGTAAACGGAAACTGGATTAAGAATACCGAAATTCCTTCGGACCGAGCATCTTGGGGATCTTTCAACAAGTTGAGAGAAGACACCGACAATGCATCGCTTGAAATTTTAAACAAGATTCTTACCGATAATTTCGCTCCGGGTTCTGAAGGACAGAAAATTCAGGCACTTTACGGAACATTTACAGATTGGGATACAAGGAATGCGCAGGGATTAACTCCAATTAAAGGAGATTTAGCAAAAATTGATGCTATAAAATCAGTTGCAGATTTACAGAAGTATCTGATTGATGCTACAAAAACCGGCGACAATGTTTTCTACGGTTGGAGAGTTGGTCCGGATTTGAAAAACTCTGTAATGAACGTGGTTTATCTTGGAGGTCCGTCGCTTGGTTTGGGTAGAGATTACTATCAGAAAGTGAATGATGCCAACACCAAAACTCTTGGCGAATACAAGAAATTTGCGGAAACGCTGTTCACAGAATTGGGTTATAAAAATGCGTCACAAGCCGCTCAAAATGTGGTGGATTTCGAAAAGAAACTGGCAAATTCATTGCTTACCAATGAAGAAAACCGTGATGCCAACAAACGTTACAACCCGAAAACGGTTAACGAACTTGCTGGATTGGTGAAAAATGTTAATCTTGCTAAATATCTCACTTCAGTTGGTGTAAATGAAGACCGCGTTATTTTAGGTGAACTGAAATACTATCAGAATCTTGATGGTTTCATCAATACTAAAAATCTTCCGCTTCTTAAAGATTATATGAAGTTCCACATGCTGAGAGGAAATTTAGGAGCATTGGATCAGAAAATGGACAATATCAATTTCGATTTCTACTCAAAATATCTACAGGGACAGCAGGAGCAAAGATCAATGGACAAGAGAGGTCAGGAAATGATCAACCGTGTTCTTGGCGAAGCTTTTGGTAAACTTTATGTTGAAAAATATTTCCCTGCAGAAGCAAAAGGGCAGATGGAAACTTATGTTTCTTATTTGAAAAAAGCGTTTGCGAAAAGAATCAGTGAGCTAGACTGGATGTCCGCCGATACAAAAGTAAAAGCTCAGGAAAAACTTTCGAAATTTGGGGTAAAAATTGCTTATCCTGATAACTGGAGAGATTATTCGAAGCTGGTAATGGTTTCTCCAAAAGATGGTGGAACACTTTACGGAAACATGCAGAATCTAACCGCGTGGAACTATCAGAGAAATTTGGATAAAATCGGAAAACCGGTTGATAAAACAGAGTGGGGAATGTCGCCTCAAACAGTGAATGCTTATTACAGCGCATCGAACAACGAAATCGTTTTCCCTGCAGCGATTCTTCAGCCACCGTTTTTTAATTTCAAAGCAGATCCTGCTGTGAATTTTGGTGGAATTGGAGCGGTAATCGGTCACGAAATTTCTCACGGTTTTGATGACGGAGGATCAAGATTTGACGGTGACGGAAACCTGAAAAACTGGTGGACAGACGCCGACAGAAAGAACTTCGATGTAAAAGTAGATCAGCTTGCGAAACAATATGACGCTTACGAACCGGTAAAAGGAAGTTTCGTAAACGGTAAATTTACCAGTGGAGAAAACATTGGAGATTTAGGTGGAGTAGCCGTGGCTTACGAAGCGCTTCAGATGTATCTTGCCGACAAAGGAAACCCTGGATTAATCAGTGGTTATACCCAAGATCAAAGATTTTTTATGAGTTGGGCAACGGTTTGGAGAACTAAAGCTACCGACCAGTTCCTGATGAATCAGGTGAAAACCGATCCGCACTCTCCGGGATATTACCGTGCTTTTGCACCACTGTTGAATATTGATGCATTCCACAATGCGTTCAATACAAAACCTGGTGATAACCTTTACAAAGCACCGAAAGAACGTATTAAAATCTGGTAATCAGACGAATATTTGTTATTAAAAAATCACTCAGGAAACTGAGTGATTTTTTTGTTATTTCTTTCTAAACTGTTCGTCTTTAAACAAAATATTATAAACCAGATAAAGTCCTAATCCAATCGCCACGATAAAGAAAATGAATGGCAGTAAACCGTAACCCATTATCGAAAACGATGAAGGAATCCGCATCAGCAAAGCTGCACCAATAATCATGGCGGCGATAATAATTCCGGAGGTAATTCGGTTGGCAACTTTCTGAAAACCATCGGTAAGCCGTTTTTCGTCTAAGGCATTTACCTTCAGTTCAAACTGATTTGATGCGAGATTTTCGGTGATTTTGTTCAGTCTCGAAGGTAAATTTTCTGCAAGTTTTTTATTTTCCAGAAGCAGTCCGTAGATGTTTTCGGGCTTTAATTCTTTTCCTATTTTTTTGTTCACCATCCTGTCCATAAAGTTTCGGATGGCTTTTTGTAAATCATATTTTGGAGTGAGAACTGCCACTATCTGATCCATATTCAGAAGAATTTTCCCTAAAATATTCAGCTCAACTGCGATTTTTATCCCATGTTCAGCGGCAATTCGGTTCATCTGTATCAGCACGCGTCCGGTTTCCATATCTTCGGCATTGTTGCTGGTACTGTTCATCACCAAACGGTTGATATTTTTACGGAACGTAATCAGGTCGGTTTCGTTAGCGTCGTATTCACTCATTTCAAGTAAAGCGTCAGTAATTGCGTCGCCGTCTTTTTTACTCATTCCAATCAGAAGCATCATAATTTTTTCCTGAAGTTTCGGACTGAATTTGGCAACCATTCCGAGATCCATCAATGCTATTTTGTCGTCCGGTGTTAAATGAATATTTCCCGGATGTGGATCAGCGTGTGCGAAACCATCGATAATGATTTGCTTCATGTACGCTTTCACCAGCTCATCAACTACAGGTGTAAAATCGGTTTCAAGAAGTTTTAGTTTTCCTACGGAAGTAATCTTTTTTCCTTCAATGAAATCCATTACCAGAACCTTTCCTGTGGAATATTCTTTTACAGGTTCAGGGATGATGATGTTTTTATATCTCTTTAGATTTTCCCGTGCAGTCATCAGATTTTGAAATTCCTTCTGATAATCGAGTTCATTTAACAGGATAAACCGCAGTTCTTCAATAATATCTTTTAATGCAAATTTTCTGGCTTCTTTCGAATGCTTTTCAGCTACGGACGCCATTTCCATCAAAGCATCCAAATCTTCATTAAATTTTTTCCGGATTCCGGGTCTCTGAATTTTTACAGCAACCTGTCTTCCCGATGGTAAAACAGCTCTGTGAACCTGTCCGATAGATGCGCTTGCCAACGGTTCGATATCAAATTCCGGGAAAGCTTTGTGAATTCTGACGCCGATTTCTTCTTCGAGAATTTTTTCTATTTCGCCGTAAGAAATGGTTTCTACATCATCCTGCAAGTTGGCCAATGCATCAAGGTAGGGCTGAGGTAAAAGATCCGGCCGAGTTGAAAGCAATTGCCCCAGTTTTACGTAGGTTGGCCCCATTTTCTTTAGATCTTCTACCAGTTCTTCCGGTTTCTGACTGAAATTTTCTTCATTCGATTCTTCTTCTGAGCTGGAGTCTGAAAATGAATCGGTTGCAGATTTTAAAACATCACTGTTATAATATTTAAGAATAAAAGAGAAGAATTTTACATACTGATTGAGATGATTAATTTCCATAATTTTTTAATTAAACCGAAAGAAAAATTGTGCCATTGTACTAATAATCGCGAAAAGTTTAATTTAATAAAAAATTAAAGCAAATTCTGCCCAAAACTTTTTCGTATTTTTGAATAAACCACTGTTATGAATTTAATTCAAGAAAAAAATATTGTCATCAGAAATCCCCAAACACGCGATTTCCTTGCGGATGCTTTTTACCCGAAAACTGATAAGATACTTCCGCTGGTGATTTTCGCGCATGGCTACAAAGGTTATAAAGATTGGGGTGCCTGGAATCTGATGGCAGAAAAAATTGCGGATGAAGGTTTTTACGTTGTGAAATTCAATTTTTCCCATAACGGAACGACGGTGAACGACCCACATAATTTTGCAGATCTGGAAGCATTTGGCGAGAATAATTTTTCTAAAGAAATGCTGGATTATACCGAGGTAATCAATTATTTTATTTCAAAACCGGAGGTTGATCCGGAAAAAGTAATCATCATTGGTCACAGCAGAGGAGGAGGGATTTCCACAATCGCTGCCTACGAAGATGAAAGAGTGAAAGGCCTTATTGTAATGGCCTCTGTAAGCCATTTTGGATATCGTTTTCCTTCCGGAGAGCGACTTGAAGATTGGGAAAAAAGTGGCGTGATGTTTACCGAAAACAAAAGAACCAATCAGCAGATGCCCCATTATTATCAGTTTTTTGAAGATTATAAAAACAATGAGGAACGCTTCAATATACAGTATGCAGCACAGCATATGGAAAAGCCAACACTCATTGTAAAAGCGGGAGCCGACGAAACTGTGAAAGACAACGAATCGGAACTGCTGCACGAGTGGAATAAAGACTCAGAACTGGTAATTATCGAAAATGCGGGACATACGTTTGGCTCAAAGGAACCTTGGGAATCAGATTCTTTACCACAACATCTGAACGAAGCGACTGAACAGATTATCAAGTTTCTAAAAAACAACTTTCAATAACATATCTCGAGAATAATAATAACAGAATCCGGCAATTGCCGGATTTTTTATTTATAAATTGCTCATTTTCAATATAATATTCTGATGTTTAATATGATTGTTTAATCAGGATTAAATTATCCTAAAACTAAATCAATCAGAAAGTTACAGCATAATATACACAAAAGGAGTATTTTTTAGAAAGATTTGGTTTGGTATTTTTAGCTGATATTCCTGTAATGCGTTCTTACAACTGAATTTTCGACGTTTGAACATTATGATTTTTTCAGGTGAAAAAATTTAAATAACCAAAACTTATACTGATGAAAACTAAAACTCTATTCTTTTTGCTTTGTGGCAGTTTTTTATTCGCCCAGCAAAAATGGAACTATCAGTGTACTGGGTTCAGGCCGTACGTCGGTAGAGTAAGACATCAGAAATGCGGCAACGGCTTATCAGTTCGCCTATCTTCCTGAGCCAAGTCCGGAAGAAAATCTATTTATGAGCAGTGATAATTTCCCGTTAGCGCAAAAAGGAATTCCGGCCATTACCTTCAGCATGGGTATCGATAAAATGGATGAAAAAGTGAACTCAACCTATCACAAAGTGATTGATGTAGTGGAAAATATGGATTTGGTTTATGCGCTGAAGTTTATTTATTCCTACATCCTTGCCGCAAAAAATATTGCGGATAATCCGAAACAACCCACGTGGAACAAGGGACAGGATTTTGAAGAAGCGTGGAAAAAACTTTATCGAATCAAGAATTAACTCAAAACCAAATTAATATGAAAGCTCTGTTCACCATCATCAGTTTACTATTTGTTCAAGGCGTTTTTGCTCAATATAAAAACACCTATAAACACGATTCCATAAAAATTGAATACGGTTATCTGCATTTTTACACCAAAGGGAAAGGTAAACCCGCAGTGCTGATGCAGGGAAACACCGGCGCTTCCAGTTATTATATGCGTGCCGTTGCCGATTCATTGGATAATTACCAAACCATTCTCGTTGATTTTCAGAGAACAGGCCGTTCCAGAGACCGAAAGGAAGATGATTCATGGATTGAGATTGATCAAATTGTGGGTGATTATGAAACCGTTCGCAAGCATCTGAAAATTGACCAATGGACGATTATTGGGCACAGTTATGGCGGACAGAACGCTCTGTATTATGCGACGAAATATCCAAATAGAGTCAATAAGATAATTTCGGTCAGCCGAGTGGCAACGGATAATTTATTGATGAAATACTGGAACGATAATCTGAACGGGAATTTATCTGCTGCAGACCGGCTGGAAATGAAAAATATTATTTCCGATGAGAACCTTTCACCGATACAAAAATCACGTCAGCAGATGACAGTTTTCATGAACAGTGGTTTATATAATAAAGGTATCGGGGCAAAATTTGTAAATTATTTTCCCGATGACGAATGGAATATGCTAATGAATCAGACATATCAGCATATTTGGATTTCCAAGCCCAATTTCTTCACGTTTGATTTTTCAAAAGAAGCCTATGCCCTGAATATACCTTTACGTCTTATTCACGGACGGCAAGACCCAGTTGGCGAAGGCGTTCCGGTTCTGCTAAATGAACGTATGAAAAATTCCAAACTTACTTTCATTGAGAAGTGCGGACATTTCCCGTGGATTGATCAGCCGACGGAATTTTTTAAGGTGCTGCGGGAAAGTTTAATCAACTAAAAATCACCCTTTTGTGGTATTTTTTGGAATAAGGATACTTTCTATACTTGGAATAATTAATAACCGAATAAAAAGTATTTGCTATGAAATCTCTATCCCTTATATTGTTGCTGGCATTTATTCTTCCTGAAACTTTCAGTAACAGCGACATCTTCATTAATGATAATTTGCCGCAAGAAACTTTATATTCCTATCAGCCTGCAGATTTTTAACCGTCGTTTTTGCTTACAGATCTTAGTGAGGAAGAACTAAGAAGTGATAATCTTGAGGATGAAGCTGCAAAAGCAGAACTGAAAGGAGTAGTGGGCTTTATTCGAAAGTCCTTGAATTTATCTGACTAGTTATTTTCTTCATATTTTATTAAAAAAAACCTGCAAATCTGCAGGTTTTTTGTTTGGTTTATTTTACAATTTTCATTTCATCAATCAGCCATTTCGAGTCGGCATATTTATCGATAATGAAAAGTATGTATTTGGAATCCACCATAATATTTCTGGAGAATCTTGGGTCGAAGTTGATGTCGCTCATCGTTCCTTCCCACTGTCTGTCGAAGTTCAGACCGATAAGATTTCCGTGCGCATCTAATGCCGGGCTTCCGGAGTTACCGCCAGTTGTGTGATTGGTAGCCGTGAAGTTTACCGGAACATCACCATTTTTGTTGGCATAAATTCCGTAATCCTTTGCATTGTAAAGATCAATCAGTTTTTGAGGAACATCAAACTCGTAATCTCCAGGAATGTATTTTTCCATCACCCCTGATAAATGCGTTTGGTGACCGTAATATAAAGCATCTTTTGGATTGGAACCTGCAACTTTTCCATAAGTCACACGTAGGGTAGAGTTGGCATCCGGGAAGAATTTTCTATCCTTATCTGTTTCCATCTGCTGAGCCATATATTTTTTCTGAAGATCATCAATTTTAGTTTGGTAAGCATTGTACTGTCCGTCCGTCGTTTTAAGATAGGTATCTCTCATCGAAGCAAAAAGCTGTACCAACGGATCATTTTTTACATTCTGAGCTACTGCTTTTGAATCTGCAAAAACCTTATTGATATTGGTATATACGGTTGCGCCGTTCAATGAAGCTCGTCCGGTTACAATTGAATTTTTCGACCATTCTTCGATAGTTTTCAGATTTTGATTTTCATCTTTAAACTGATCAAATCCAGCAGGCAAAAACTGCTGAGGTGTTTTATTTGCGTAAAGTGCTAAAACTTTAGCCGTAACCTTCGCATCAAGTTCTCCTTCGAAATCTTTGTAAAAAGATGACAGTCTGTTCTTGAAATTTTCAAGGGTTTTAGCATCCATTTTTCCTGCATCTACTGCCGCTGCGAAATTGTAGAAATTACTTGCTAAAGTCAGGGTTTCAGCATTTCTTACCACTTCACTGTAATATGCACGGTTTAGGGCGTACGGTGCCTGAGCCGTGTAAAGTGTATTAAATTCGTCAATAGTGGTTTTTATGGCAGGATTTTTAGCCATCAGCATCTTTTCATATTCCTGTTTTTTACCGACAGCATTAGATTTAGTCAAACCTTCAACTTCACCTTGCCATTTCTTCCAATAGTTGGCAATTCTTGCATACTTGGAAGCATATTTTATTCTTGTAGCGTTGTCTGTGCGCATTCTTTCATCAAGTTCTTTAAGTGCTACGGTACGCACCGCAATCATTGCAGGATCGATATGTGCACGGATTTGCTCTACTGCAACCGATGGTAAATATTCCGTAGTTCTGCCCGGGAACCCGAATACAAAAGTGAAATCGCCTTCCTGTTTTTCCTTTATTGAAACCGGTAGGAAATGCTTTGGTTTGTAAGGAACGTTGTCTTTGCTGTATTCTGCCGGGTTATTGTTTTTATCGGCATAGATTCTGAATAGTGCAAAATCTCCCGTATGTCTCGGAAACACCCAGTTATCCGTGTCTGAACCGAATTTTCCAATAGAACTTGGCGGTGCACCAACCAAACGTACATCTTTATAAGTTTCGATGATGTATGCGTAATATTTGTTTCCGTAATACGCCGGTCTAATCACCACCTTCTGGTAAGGCTGGATTTTAAACGACTTCGAAACAGCATCAATGTTTTTCTTAATGATTTGCTCGGCTTGCGTTGAGCTAAGATTTTTTGTATTTGCTAAAACCTGGTTCGACACATCTTTGATATCTACTACAAAATCCGCAATTACTCCAGGATTCGGCAGTTCTTCACCGTTGTTTTTTGCCCAGAAACCATCTGTTAGATAGTCGTTTTCAACTGTGGAATGCGCCTGAATCTGTCCGTAACCACAGTGGTGGT
>CAZPQV010000001.1:51913-90289 GCA_964588705.1 uncultured Chryseobacterium sp. | reverse complement strand
TTTTATTTCTTATTTACAGATTTAGCAGAGTAATATCACTCTTATCTCTTATCTCTTATCTCAAGATATTTCTGCCAGTTCCAGGTCGTTCTCAGCGCCTCTTCCAGAGAAGTGTCGGCTTTCCAGTTCAGTTCTTTTTCAGCTTTATCGGCGTTGGCGTAAGCAATGGTGATATCTCCTGCCCTGCGTTCACAAATCTGATAAGGAACTTTCACATTATTCGCTTTTTCAAATGCCTGAACCACTTCTAAAACCGACGAACCTTTTCCGGTTCCGAGATTGTAAATATCAACAACGGTCTCATTGGTTTCTGAAATCAGTTTCTTTAATGCAGCAACGTGCGCTTTGGCTAAATCCACAACATAAATATAGTCGCGGATTGCGGTGCCGTCCGCCGTTGGGTAATCATCTCCCCAAACTGAAAGTTTTTCACGGATTCCGGCGGCGGTTTGCGTTACATAAGGAATCAGGTTATTTGGAATTCCGATAGGAAGTTCTCCCAACTTTGCCGAAGGATGTGCGCCAATCGGATTGAAATACCTCAACAAGGAAACTTTCTTCTGATGCGCATTTGCAAAATCCATCAGAATCTCCTCGCCCATCTGTTTGGTTTTTCCGTAGGAACTTTCGGGAGTTTTAAGCGGTGTATTTTCGTCAATCGGCATTTCATCGGCTTGTCCGTAAACTGTACATGATGAACTGAAAATGAAATTTGAAATATTTCTCTCCTTGAATTCCTGAAGAATATTAATTAAAGAAAAAAGATTGTTTTCGTAATAATCAATCGGTTTTTGCTGGCTTTCGCCAACGGCTTTGAACGCTGCAAAATTGATACAACCATCAATCTGATGAGCATCAAGAAGCTGTTTGAGTAAATCTCTTCTCTTTAAATCGAAAGGATAAAAAACCGGTTTCTTACCGGAAACTTCTTCAATATTATTTAAAATAAATTTTTCTGAATTGGATAGGTCATCCACAATCACCACATCAAAATCATTATTCAACAGTTCTACAACTGTGTGTGAACCGATGTAGCCGAGGCCTCCTGTTACTAGTATTGTCATTTTATTTATTCAAAAACTCCAGCACCGCATCTGTAATATAAGCCAACTGCTCATCATCCAGTTCGGTATGCATTGGAAGTGAAATTACTTCATTCAAAAGTTTGTCTGTATTTACAAAATCAGCATCATTGCTGTCCTGGTAATAGGCTTTTTGTTTTCTCAGTGCCACCGGATAATAAATCATTGCCGGAATTTCTTTTTCTGCCAAAAACTGCTGAAGTTCATTGCGCTTTCCATTCAAAATTCTCAAAGTATACTGATGAAAAACGTGTGTAGAATGTTCTGATCTTTTCGGTAAAAGTATATTCGGTTGATTTGCAAAGGCCTCATCATAATAATCCGCGGCTTTTCTTCGCGCTTCGTTATAAGGATCAAGATTTGGAAGTTTTTTTCTTAAAACCGCTGCCTGAATACTGTCCAATCGCGAGTTTACACCAACTTCGTCGTGGTAATATCTTTCATACATGCCATGGTTTACAATACCTCTCAGTTTATGAGCAAGGTCATCATCATTGGTGAAAATCGCTCCACCGTCACCATAACAACCAAGATTTTTGGAAGGGAAAAAAGAAGTTGTTCCCATCGTTCCCATTGTTCCTGATTTTTTCACTGTTCCGTCCGCAAAAGTATAATCTGCTCCAATCGCCTGTGCATTGTCTTCAACCACGTAAAGATTATGTTGCTTTGCAATTTTCAGAATTTCTTCCATATTCGCACACTGTCCAAACAAATGCACCGGAATAATTGCTTTTGTCTTATCGGTAATCGAAGCTCTCAGTTTATCGGTATCTATGGTAAATGTGTCGTAATCTACATCTACAAGTACAGCTTTTAGTTTAAGTAAATGAATCACTTCAACAGTTGCTGCAAACGTAAAATCTGCGGTAATCACTTCATCACCTTCTTTCAGGTCGAGAGCCATCAATGCAATCTGCAGAGCATCGGTTCCGTTTGCACAAGGAATTACGTGCTTTACATCAAGATATTCCTCCAGTTCTTTCTGAAACGATTTTACTTCCGGACCATTGATGAACTGTGCGGTATTCATCACACCAAGCACAGCGTTGTCAACATCCGGCTTTATCTTATAATACTGACTCTGAAGGTCAACCATTTGTATTTTCCTCATAAAAAATCTTTATTCTTCAAATTTAAGCCAAATTGAACACTTATGGAAATTCTAAGCCGAGTTTCTGCTTGCATTAATATTACCAAACAGCGACCGTGTTACCAGTTTTTCATAGGCCTCGATATTTCCTTCGCCTTTCTGAATTTTCATTAAAGCATACTGCTGAATGCTTAAAAGCGGAAGCACTATTTTCTCTCTGATTTTCACGGATTTTCTTGATAGCGGTTCTTCCTGCATCAGCATCTCAAATCCCGTAAGTTCGAGCATCATTGATTTTGAAAGCTCATATTCATCAGAAAGAATATTCCAGAATTCGCCAAATTTCGCATTGTCTTTCATATAAGATGTGAGTGGAAAATACGATTTATTCATACTCATCATCGAATTATGAACCAAGGTTTTAAAAAAATCAGATTCTTTGTAAAGGTCTTTTACTTCCTTAAATCTGTCCAGTTTTTTCAATTTCATTAAAGCATGACCGAAACCGAAAAATCCGGGAACATTTTGTTTTAGTTGCGCCCACGAACCAACAAAAGGTATCGCTCTTAAATCTTCAAATTTCAATTCGTTTCCGCTTCCTCGTTTTGTAGGACGGCTTCCGATATTGGTTCGACCGTAGTACTGCAGCGTACTCATTTCCTGCAGGTAAGGCACAAACATTGGGTGATTTTTCAGGTCAGAATATTTCTGATAACTTATCTCTGCAAGTTCTTCGATCAGTTTGCGCTCTGTTTCGTTCAAATCCTTTTTGGATGACTTAAAAACATCACTTTCAATTCCGGCTGTCAGCAACTGTTCAAAATTGAATTTCGCCTGGTCTTTATTCCCGAAAACACTTGTAATCGTCTGTCCCTGAATGGTAATTTCAATTTTGTGATTGGCGATTGTTCTTCCCTGCGATGCATAGAAATCGTGGGTTTTTCCGCCGCCTCTCGCCGGAGGACCACCTCTGCCGTCGAAGAAAATAACTTTCACACCTTTTTCTTCCGAAACTTTGGTGAGGCGTTCTTTGGTTTCGTAAATTTCCCAATTGGCTTTCAGGTAACCACCGTCTTTCGTTCCATCTGAGAAACCAAGCATAATGGTTTGGTAATTTCCACGATTTTGGATGTGTCTCTTGTAAACCGGTAATTCATACAATTGTCTCATCACTTCCTGAGCGTTATCGAGACCTTCGATTGTTTCAAAAAGCGGAACAATATCCATTTTGATTTCGTCTTCTTTGTAACCGCAAAGTCTGAACAAACCGAAAACGTTCAGCACATCTTTCACCTGGTCTGAATTTGAAATGATATAACGATGCATTCCGCGTTCACCGTTTTTCTTTTGAATTTCTCTGACATTATAAACACTTTTCAGAGTTTCTTTGGTGATGCCTTCAAAATCGTCAGGATTTAAAACCAAATCGGTTTCCAACAACCATTTCAGTTTGTCCTCAGTTGATAGTTCATCAATTTTTAATCCTGATTTATCAGCAATAATTTCATCAATCACGTTCTGATGAATTCTGCTGTCCTGTCGGATATCCAAAGTCGCAAAATGAGTTCCGAATATTTTTACACGGTCGCGGTAATCATCAAGCAACTCGTGAAACAGTCCGTTATGTTGCTCATTTAATATCTTTTCAGCTTCATTGATTTTTTCTAAAATCTGAACTGAAGTAATTTCCGGCTCATTATGAAAAATACTGCTGTAAAGCTGATGACTCAGATCTTCAAGCACATCCGAAACCCCACGGAAACTTAATCTTCTTCTCAGTAATTTAAGATGTCCATAATAACATTTCAGAATGTTTGACCGCAATTCTTCGGCAACCTGTTTCGTAATATCTGCGGTTACATAAGGGTTTCCGTCGCGGTCTCCTCCAGGCCAAAATCCAAGTTGTACAATATTGGGGTTAGGTTCAAAAGAATCGGTTCCGAAACTGTCTTTTAGTTTTTTATATAGTTCACCAATGCTTTCATAATAAACGTATCTGAGGTAATAAATAATGCTCAAAGCCTCGTCCAAAGGTGTAGGTCTCTCCTTATTTACGAATGGTGTTTTGCCGAGTTGCTGCAACAGCATATCGATATTTGTAACCGAATCTTCAGTAATCGCCGAACGCAAATCGTGAAGAATTCTCTGTACCGAATTCGGATAAAACTGCGTTGGGTGTGCTGTAAAAACCACACGGACCGCAAAATCTTTCATCTTTTCTCTTACCTCATTCATGCGGTTGGCTTGCAGACTTCTTTCGTGCAGTTGCAGAACAGTTCCGGCATCTCTGTCTGAGTGTAATTGCGAAAACGCTGCATCCTCAATACTGTCGAAAAGTACCACCTGTCTTTCGATGTACTGAATGATTTTAAACAGAAGTTCCAGTTTTTGTTCTTCCGTTTTTAGTTCAGTGTGTTTCGCAAAAAATTCCTCTACAATTTCTACCGGATTTCTGCCTTCGCTGTATCCGTCCTTGCTTTCCTCGTAAAGAAATGGAAGCAGCATCCCGATATTGGTCATTTTATCGTAAGGCAAACTCATAAATAATGAGTTATAAATCTGGAATTTGTTCTCTACAATCTGCCTGAATTTCTCCGTAAGTTGTTCGTTTCGCATAAAGCAAATTTAGTGGATTTATCGGTTTGGCTATTTTAATTTTAGAAAATATTTAAGAGTCAATTTTCTTCAAAGCACTTTCATTTGCATAAATTATTGTCAAATAAAAATAAATAATTTCAATTTAGTTTTCCGAAGTTTCAAAGAAAAATTTTTCTTCGCCGAAAGCAGGTTTTAGCTCATCAAGCCAAAAAGTTTCTTCGTCATACTCTGCAAAGAAAGGTTTACCAATCCAATCGGGATCTCTGCCTTGCAGGAAACGTAAAGACATCACTTTTTCATCATTGATTTCTGAAATGCCTAAAATCTGAACTTTTCCGGGATCTGCGCTCATGCTTGGACCACGTACCGTTCGGCACACACCGCTAACCTGCTGATACGCATTTCGGAAGATATCCCAGGCATCTACCAGCGAAACTTTGAAATAGTGCTGTGCACCGGTATCTCTCGCTAAAAACATATAATAAGGAATACAGTTTTGGTTGACCTGCTCTCGCCACATTTCTGCCCAAACTTCGGCACTGTCGTTAATGTGCTTCATTAATGGCGACTGAGTTCGGATCTGAGCTCCGGTTTTACGAACCACCTTTATCGCTTCTTTTACGGCATCGGTGGACATTTCCACAGGATGATTAAAGTGTGCCATAATTGCCAGATTGATTCCTTTATCCACGATTTTTCTAAATGTTTTTAATGTTGCTTCAGCATCATCATCGGTAAGGAATTTATATGGCCAATACGCCAATGCTTTGGTTCCGATTCGGATAGTTTGAAGATTTGGTAAATAGGCATCCAGAAGTGCATCGATATAGGTTGAGAAAATTTTGTTTTTCATAATCATTGGGTCACCGCCTGTAAAGAGAAGGTCGGTAACTTCGGAATGTTCCTGTAGGTATTTTACCAACAGTTCAGTTTCTTTCATTGCAAATTTCCATTCGTCCATTCCCACAAACTGTGGCCATCTGAAACAGAAGGTGCAATAGGCGTGGCAAGTTTGCCCCTGACTTGGAAAGAACAGAACTGTTTCCCTGTATTTGTGTTGCATTCCTGTAAGCTTCTGCCCTTCAATCATTGGGACATTATGCTCCAATTGACCGGCAGGATGCGGGTTAAGTTCCGCACGAATCTTATTAGCTTCTTCTTTAATATCCATTTTTGATGCGCCATCGTCAATAAGTTTTTCAATCCTCTCATAATGTTCGGGAATTAACATTTCTTTTCTTGGAAAAGTAAGGGTGTAGATAGGATCATCGGGAACATTTTTCCAATTAATGAGTTCATCTACCACATAGTTATTGGTTTTGAAAGGCAGCACACTTCCCACCACTTCTATTTCTTTTTTTAGTTCTTCCGGAAGCTGTTCCATTTGCGGAATGTTTCTGAAATTGTGAAGTGCATAGGATTTATATTTGTTGATTGTGGTCGTTGTATTTTCCATAATGATTTTTTATTTATTATAAATTAGGAATCAGAAAACTAAGCATTGTGTATCACCCGTTGTGGGAACGGAATTTCAATATCGTGATCGCGGAATGCTTCTAAATATTTTATGCGAAGTTCACTTTTAAGGTTTTCAACACGAAAAGGATCCGAAGACCAGAAGTACACATTAAAAATTAAAGCAGAATCGGCATAATCGTTAAATCTTATGAACGGCTCAGGAGTTTTGGAAACTCTTCTTTGTGTTGAAGTTACGGATTTTAGAATATCCATTACAAGATTCACATCGGAACTGTACGAAACGCCGACTTCTATATCGAATCTTGAATTGAGATTGGAGTAAGTCCAGTTGATGATGTGGTTTTTGGTGAGTGTAGTATTTGGTAAAATGATGAATTTATCGTCGCGTGTAAGAACGGTTGTTGTGCGTAGGTTGATTTCCTGTACCTGACAGACCAGTTTATCCACTTCAATCACATCTCCAACTTTGATGCTGGAATCCAGCAGCAACACAAAACCGGAGACAAAATCGCTGAAAATATTCTGTAATCCCAGACCAATACCCACCAATAGTGCAGCGGAAGCACCCATCAATACCGAAACATTAATGCCAATCATATTCATCCCAAGGATGAAGCCCAGTACATACAGTACATATTTGATAAGACTGAAAATGGTGAACTTCTTACTGTCGTCCAGTTTTTGGGAACGGTAAATGAGTTTTCGTATGAGTTTGATAACAGAATTGAGGGCAATCACAAAAATGATCAGGAAAATGACGGAAGAAACTTCTATATTTTCTTTCCCTATGCTGAAGAGTTTGTAATTTAGAAACTCCCGGAAGCCAAATTCTAATTCTTTCATAATTCTTACATTATTAATCTAACGCCTCCCAAATCTGCTACTCGGTAACTGAATCTGTTGCTTGGTGAGGCAATAAACATAAAGTTTTTAGGGATATTCCAGTGTTTTGAGAGTTGATCAATGAGTTCCGGTGTAAAATCGCCCGGTATTTCAATAAATTCTATATCTATCGCAGGATAAGCTCTATCCAGAACTTCAAGGTCATGTTTTAACTGGCTGTTGTCTTCCCCCATTTTATAAACATTAACGACTTTTAGTTTTTTGGTGGTTTCATTGTCCTGCACATACTGCATCACTTTATTCAAAATTGCAACGCTGTCTTTTTTTGTAAAGAATACAAACTCCTGTGCCTGAATTTTTCGATTAAGACGTTGCAGATATCTGTTAGACCGAATAAAGAATTTTCTGAAAGGTCGCGACAACGCTTCCAAACCGGAAATAAGTGCCGAAATCAATGTGGTTCTGTTGAGCATTATACCTACCAGCACTAAAGCAGGAACCAGATATTGCAGGAATGTATAGAATGAATCTTTATTGAGTAATATATTACCAAGAAATGCAATCAGCACAAACGAAACCGCAACGAGAACATTAAATACGGGTGCGACTTCAGGACGTGGCAGTTTTTTACGCTTAATTTTCAACAAAAGATTTCCGATACCGAAAAGTGCCATTACTGAGAGAAATGAGAACGTGTAAACGCCTGCCAATGCTGGAATATTACCTTTGGTTGCAAAAAGCACAGAAATACACAACAGTAAAAATGCTATAGAAATTTTGTAGAAAGATCCTTTTTTATTGGTTTTGAGGAAGTAATTGGGTAAAATTCTGTCTAAAGTCATTCGGTTTACCAATCCTAAAACCCCCACAAATGAAGTAAGAACCGCCCCGCATAATACCAACACTGCATCTATGGAAATAATGGTTCCAAGCCAGTTTCCACCTGTTTTGCTTCCCAAATGAGCCAATAATGCCGAACTGTTCTCTGCCACCTCTGATACCGGCAAAATGAAGATGATAAGCAAAGCCATCACGGGATTAAAAAAGCTCACTATACCCCACATATTCCGCAAGGTTTTGGGAAATATTCCCTGTTGTTGTTCCTCAACAAAATTGGCTGAACTTTCAAAACCCGAAATACCTAGCATCGCTGCTGAAAAGCCTAGAAAAAGAGCCATCAGTAAACTGCCGCCTTTCACCGGTAAACTCCAGTTGATTTGGAAAATATCCAAACCGTGCCCTAATATAAATACCAAGCCAGTAATCAGTAAAAGGCTTAATGAAGCCAAATGCGTAATAAAAATAACTACAGCTACCAACGCCGATTCTGAAATTCCCATTATCGTAAGCAATGTGAAAATTCCCAATACTACAACAGTTGCCAGCATTACATTTACCGGAATTAAATGGTCCAGATAATGCATTGCCTCGGAAGCAGAAATAACCGCCGTTGCCATATACGACAACACTGTAAGTGCCGCCGCCAGAGAAGCCACTTTTTTAGAAGAAGTATTGAGCAGCACATTGTATGCACCACCATTTAGAGGAAGTGCCCCCACTACTTCACTATAGATTTTTCTGAATAAAAACAATACTGCTGCCACTATGAGTAGTGAAACCCAAGCGAACTGCCCGGCATACATAATCGTTAGTGCCGATACATATAGGCAACTTGAACTGATGTCGTTACCACTGATTGCGGTAGACTGCAGTTCGTTTAATTTTTTATGAACGGACTTTACCATTTCTTACATTTTTTTCTTTCGGCTTTTCCGATTCTATTTGCTTAATGGTAATTAGTCCGATTGAATCGAAACTTAGATCCACCAGTGTTGAAATACCGGTGTGTCTTAGTTTAAGACTTTCAGGTTTCTTTCTGTATGTACTATTTCTTTTATTTTTTGATTTAAATTTTAAGTTGATTTTTTTCATATATGATCGTATTTATTAATTAGTTGAATTTTTTCTAAATGTATCCGGTGTAATGCCTTCACTGGTTTTGAAGTATTTACCAAAATGAGAATTGTCTGAAAAACCAAGTTCCAAGGCAATTTGCCTCACCGAAAGGTCGGAATGCGAAAGCAATCTTTTAGCTTCCAAAACCACTCTGTTTTTAATGACTTTGCCTGCAGGTTTGCCAATTTGTTCTTTAACTATTGCATTGAGATAGTTTGGCGTTATTGAAAGTTTTTCGGCATAGTCCTTCGTTGTTTTAAGTTCTTTATACTCCTTATTTACCAACTTCTTAAAATTTTCTACAATAATACTTTTGTGGTTCTGGTAGTTATCTAAAATTTTAATGTTTTCTGTAATTCGCTCCATTTTCAGAACACAGGTCTTCAGCAAGAGGCAGATAATTTCTTCAGAGAATTTTTCTGATTTAGAAAACTCATTGTCTATAAGTTCACAAACTGATAACCAGGATGAGAACCTTTCTTCGGGAATATCTACATAAGTTGGCAGGTTTTCCAGAGCTGTATCGCTCTTTATATCGTTGTTCCCGGTATAAATAAGATTGTAAAAGGCCTTCGAAAAAAGAATGATTTTACCCTGTATTGGCCCATTGATTTTCCAGGAATGTATTTGATCGTAATTGATGAAAAACAGCCTTTTGGGCTTTATTTCATATTCCTCAAAATCAATAATATGAGAGCCGTTTCCTGAGACCGTAAGCACGAAAGTATAAAAGTCGTGCCGATGTGATTTTGTAAGATGTTCTGCATCTTTCAGAAAATGCTCAAATGAATAAAAATTGAAATCTACCACTTTTTTGCCTGATTTTTTTATGTCAGTAATGGTGTATTTCTTTGGCGTACTACTGTTTTCTTCGGTTGTCTTCATATTATGATACAAAGATAAAATATACCATAAATAACTTTATGGTATATTTTAGTGTTATCGTGTGATAACTTATAAAAATCTATGAAAACTATTTCAGAACACAATCATTTTTTTAAGCCGGTTGATATTCCTCTTTATCCATCACCATAATTTTCTTTTCGACATAATCGGAATTCATAAGACTTAACAACCCCATATAATTGATATTGAAAGTAATGAACTCTCCCACTTTATATTTTTTCTCTGCCTCTTCAATGTCAACCACGAGCATATCCGAACTTCCTCCAACGATTTTCATTGCCGGATCTTCTGGTTCCAAATCATTGAGATTCATTTCTAATAATCCCACATCGATAATGGCTCTTTTACTTTTATGATTTTCAGGTTCATTGCTGAAGTCCTTCACTTCACCCGTCAGATTCTGTCCTAATGTTCCATCCGGAATGCTTGGTTTTTCCTTAATCTCAATGATTTCAGCGTGCAATTTGAATACATCCTGAAACATCTCAGGAATATCTGTATTGTCATATACATTTGTACCAAAAAATAAGGTTTCGCCTACTCTGAAATGATTGATATGTTTTGGCATTTTTCCGTCTAATATCAAAGGAATCGTAACAGAAGCACCACCTGAAACGTAAGGAATCTTAACACCGAAGTTCTGTTCTAATTCCAATTTACAGTCATACAGCTCCCGCATTTTGTCGTAATCCGGGAGAACACCATTCATACAGGTTAAGTTCGTACCAATCCCGACAATCTGAATGTTGGGAAGGTCTTTTACATTTTCAAAAAAATCTAATAGCCTCTCACGGACAACACCTTCCCTCAACTCACCCATTTCAATCATAATAACTGCTCTGTGGTGGATATTCATCGATACTGCTTTATCGGACAAAAGAGACAACGTTTTAATTTCTGTATTAAAACTTACATCAGCATAACGTACAATATCATCTATGAATGTAAAAGGAACGGGCTTAATGTAAACGGTTTGTGCGTCCGGAGAGAGTTCTTTTATTGCTTTTAAATTCGATATTCTTGAATCACAAAATTCTTCAATGGGCAGATTGAGCACCTCCTGTAAAAAAGTTTTGTTACCACACAGGACTTTTGTAACCACACTCCATTCTATATTATTTTCTGAAAATAGTTTTTCAAGAAAGTTGAAATTGTGTTTTAGTTTATCTTTATTTAGTGTAATTATTGACATATCACTTTTTTTCGAGCCTCATTTCTAAGTATTTAGAAGTGAAGCCAAATTTTTCATATAGTATTCTTGCGGGATTATGAGGCTCACAATGTAAAGCGATATTTCCATCGCAGGCATTTATGGTTGCAGTCATAAGGCGTTTCCCGATTCCTCTCCCTCTGTATTTATTGTGTGTTGCGATATATACCAGGATATTCTCAGGAATATACTTTGACATTCCGGTTTTGTTTACAACCACCGCTCCTAGAATTACATCATTTTCCTGTGCTACCAATAGGCAGCCTCCTTTACCGTTTTTATAGTTAGAAACATAATCCAGCGACAAAAGAATATCTTCAAAAGCATCGCCATATTGTTGCAAATGCTCGTGCAGGAATGTTGCAATTTCGTTTCTGTAAGAAATAGGAATATGAGTATTTGAGAATTTTATAATTTGCATTTGTTCTATTTGATTTATATTGGAAGCATTGGGTAAGGCATTGTTATAAATTCTTTCAATGCATCTTCCGATTTTTTCTTTCTGTAAAACATTACAGGAATCTTCGATTTGTAAATAATATTTTCTGTAAAATTATTTTTAAAAATTTTGCATAGCGGTTTCTCGGTAGTAACGTTTACCACAACCATATCAGCGTTAGTACTTTCACTTGCTTCCAGAATATATTCTTCCGGATTTGCTGTAATCAGAATCTCCTGCAGAGAACAGTCGAGATTGTGTTTAGCAATCTTTACTTTTAAGAATTTTAAAGCATTATTAACAGTAATGATAGAATTCTTTGCACTATCTGATGCAAGTCCCAGTAAATTTACTTTGGCATTATTGCGTTTTGCAATAGGCAGAACGGGCTGCAATTTTGAAACTACATCTTCGGTATCTCTCACCGGAAAAAGCATTTTATTGAATTTAGCTTTGGAACAGTTGAATGGCACTGAAACCACAGGAATAAAAGTGTTCGTTATAATTTCATAAGCATTGGAACTAATAAACCCGGGTCTTTTCTTTGGATAATCTACACCTATTACTATCAAATCGATATGATGCTCGCCAGCAAATTGTGTTATTGCACTTGCAACAGAGCCAATCACAGAATTGGTTTCAGCATTGACCTGATATAATTGTCTTAATTTTTCTTTCTCCTGATCCAAAAGATTTTCAGAATTGGCAAGCAGTGTATTACCGTGATAATAGAACTTGCCGGCGAATACTGTTCCGGAGCCCAACATATTTGTTTTCACCACATTCAGCAAATGAATTTTGGCGGAATGCCTTTTGGCGATTGCAGCTACAGTTTGTAAAAATTTATCATTATTCTTTGTAAAATCTATTGGAACAAGTATATTTTTTATTTCATTAACCATCATCATTATTTTACGGGACAAAAGTAAAATATACCACATCAAAAGGATGGTAAGAAACCTTTTTCCTGTGGTATATTTTATGGAAAATTGTATAAAACGGCTTATTAGCTACAAATATTTTGAAATTAAACTAAATCGGAAACCGAAATTTCTGATTTGGATATTGTGGCTTTTTACCATTTATATTATCAATATTTGTGTTTTATCAACTTCTTCATACTCGAGCAAGTTTACCGCATATACATAGGAAATGTTCTTCAATAATCTTGTGAATTGATGCCTCCTTAAAACCGTAACCAGTTTAATTACAGGATTATCTATAATATTAAATTTTATTAATGTTTTAAAAAAATAACAACGTCCTAACCATCGGTATTTCGAAGAAAATTAATAAGGTGAGCAGAATATTAACTAAATTTGAGTAAAATTTACAGATATGCTCAATTTCGAATTTAAAAATCCAACCAAAATTATTTTTGGTAAAGGTGAAATCGCAAAACTAAATAAAGAACTTCCAAAAGATGCCCATATCCTGATGCTATATGGCGGTGGAAGTATTAAAAGTAACGGCGTTTACAATCAGGTAAAAGAGGCGCTAAAAGATTTTAATATTGAAGAATTTGGTGGAATTCCGGCCAATCCTGAATATGAAGTTCTCATTGAGGCCTTGAAAGTCATCAAAGAAAAGAATATCAACTATCTTCTTGCAGTTGGCGGTGGTTCAGTGATTGACGGAACAAAATTTCTTGCAGCCGCTGCAAAATACGATGGCGAACCTTGGAATATTCTGAAGAAACCGGTAAGAACCTACGAAGGAGATGCACTTCCTTTTGCAACCGTTCTTACGCTTCCGGCAACCGGTTCCGAAATGAATTCAGGATACGTCATTTCAAGAAGAGGAACGGGAGAAAAGCTGTCTTCCGGAGGTCCGGGACTTTTTCCTGAAGTCTCAATTCTCGATCCGGAAGTGATTCGTTCCATTCCGAAACGTCAGATTGCCAACGGTATTGTTGATGCCTATTCCCACGTCTTGGAACAGTATATGACTTACAAAACTCCTGCTACTCTGCAAGACCGCTTTTCTGAAAGCATCCTTCAAACCCTTCAGGAAGTTGCTCCAAAAGTAATGAAAGAAGAATTCGATTATGATGCTGCCGCAAACTTTATGTGGTGCTGCACCATGGCGCTGAACGGACTTATTGCCAAAGGCGTTCCTACAGATTGGGCTGTACACGGAATCGGGCACGAACTTACGGCACAATATGGCATCGATCACGCCAGAACTTTAGCCATCATTGCACCATCGCACTACCGTTATAATATGGAAACAAAGAAGGAAAAACTGGCTCAATATGCCGAACGTGTTTGGAATATTACTGACGGTTCAACAGAAGAAAAAGCCGAAAAAGGAATCCAGAAAATGGAAGAATTCTTCCACGGTTTAGGAATTAAAACTAAACTTTCAGAATATAACGAAAGTTATAATGAAACTGCCGGAAAAGTTGAAAAAGCTTTTCTTGACAGAAACTGGCTTGGACAGGGAGAATATCGAAAACTTTCGCCGCAGGATGCTTATAAAATCGTGGAGATGAGTTATTGATGGTATAAGGTGCAGGATGCTGGTGCATGGCGCATGGTGCAGGATGCACGGTGGAATAATATATTGCCGTTCCGAATTTCGGGACGGTTTTTTATTTCTTTCTTCTGGCTTTTGATTTAGCTTTGGCCTGCGCACGGTTAGCTCCGGGTTTCGATTTAGGTTTATTTCTTTTATGTGGACCTCCAAGATTAATTTTTTTATTCTTGTCTTTCTTTTCATGAAAAGCTCCGCCTCCTTCTTCAATCTTCACCGTATGAGCATTTTTCATTTTCACTTCGTCCTGTTCAGAAGCAATTTTCTTCGGATCAATTTTTACTTCCTCAGGGAAATCTGTGAACGATAATTCTTTGTTCATAAGAACTTCAATATCAAGTAATAAAGGTTCTTCTTTCTTGGTAACAAAAGTGATGGACTTACCGTCTTTATCAGCACGACCGGTTCTACCAATTCTGTGAATATATTGCTCCGGAACCTCCGGCACTTCAAAATTGATGACGTGCGTAATGTTCGAAATATCAAGACCCCTTGCCATAACATCCGTCGTAATCAATCCTCTAACTTCTTCATCTTCAAAACTTTTCATTGCTTTCAGACGGTAGTTTTGAGATTTATTGGAATGAATCACATCAAATTCACCAGGGAAAAATTCATCAATTTTTGTAAAAAGTAAATCGGCGTGGCGCTTATTATTATTGAAAATCAATATCTTGGACAGCTCATCTTCCGTCTCACGCAAATGTTTCAGCAAATTAATTTTAGTATTGAAGTTTTCGACCTTATACGCAGTTTGTTCAATTTTTTCAAGTGGCGTTCCGGATTTTGCCAATGAGATTTCAATTGGATTCGCAAAATATTCTTCCAGCATATCATCTACAGCTTCCGTCATTGTCGCAGAAAACAGAATATTCTGTCTCTTAAACTTCATCATTTCAAAGATGTGTGTCAGTTGCGGGCGAAAACCAAGATTCAGCATTTCATCAAATTCATCGATGATTAATTTCTGAACTTCCTTCAGTGAAATGGCATTATCAATCGCCAAATCCATCACTCGCCCCGGAGTTCCAACCAAAATATCGCAACCGTCGTTAAACAGCAGTTTCTGCGTATTGATGTTTTTTCCTCCATAAATACCAATGATTCTTGCGGTAAGATTTTGGGTTAGTTTTTCAAGAATTTCCGTCACCTGCACCACCAATTCACGTGTTGGAACCAAAACCAAAACCGTTGGATTTCCGCTTTTGTTATACTTCCACATCTTCAGAACCGGTAGCAAATAAGCCAAAGTTTTACCAGTCCCGGTTTGCGCAATTCCCATAATATCGCGGCCGGAAAGTATTGGTTTGAAACTTTTTTCCTGAATTGGTGTAGGCTCAAAAAGCTCCAAATCGGCTAAAACATCTAAAATTCTTTCCGATAAATCGAAATCTGCAAACGTGGTTTTCATTCGGCAAAGATAATTTTTTTTGACGGGAACTGTGGTTTGACGCAAGAAGTTGTTGAAATTTACTAATTTAGTTTTGTGAAAAAGTATCTTTTATTATCTGTTTTTCTTGTGCTGGAATGCACTGATAAAAAGCCTGAATCTTCGGTTCAGCAAGAAAATAATTCAACAGCAACAAATTCCGTACAAACGGATGTGAAAGCAGATTCAATTGATAAAAGATTAAATGCTTGGATTAACTATTACAAAATTCAGAGTCCGGATTTTGCTTTAGAAAAATTTGAAACTTCTCCCGTACAGAAAATAAACTATCAGGAAACCAACACTAAAGCCAGATTTGATGAAGGTTTTGATAAAATATATGAACCTTTTTTGGTTTACAGCCCCAATCAGAAAAAGTATATTGATTTCGACAGTTACAACTGGTTTATTGCAACAGACGGAAACCTCGGATTTGAAGCGGATCAGGAAGTTATTTTGGTAAATCTCCCTGAAAAAACAAAGCATAGAATCGCATTTTTCGGACCTTCTTACAGAATTGAAGCGGCTTATTGGAAAAATGATGATGAAGCTGTTTTACTTGGAAATGGCGATGAAAAATTACCGTTCTTTATCGAATATAATTTCAAAAATAACGAATCTCAATACTTTCAATATACTGATACACTGCAATTTAAAAGTGATTACAGAAACCTGAGACTTCAAGAATTCGGAATGAAAACCAATTAAATGATATAGTCTTTCATCCGAGAAACGGCCAATTCT
Source organism: uncultured Chryseobacterium sp. (assembly GCA_964588705.1). Taxonomy (GTDB): domain Bacteria; phylum Bacteroidota; class Bacteroidia; order Flavobacteriales; family Weeksellaceae; genus CAZPQV01. The sequence continues at coordinate 73,978 of CAZPQV010000001.1, read as the reverse complement.
TTTTTATTGATGAAGGATAGAAATTCTTCCAGTTTATCCTCCATTTTTTTGCCGGAATTATACTTTCTGTAAAAAGGAATTTTAAGTTTAATTTGCTGGAAATCTGTAAACTGATTGATATCCAAATAGATCTGAACAAACTCTGAATTTTTTACACTTTCAAAAACCATATTTTGATAGTACTGCATTGGCACCATCTGAAAAATGAAATCGTTATAAGGCAGCTGAAGATAAGGTGAAATACTTTCCGGCACGATGCTTACTCCCTGTATTTCAATAATTTCTGTAGTTCTTTGCAACCTTCGAATTGGAAAAAGCAAATTAGAGTCCTCGATTTTCGAAATATATGTATACTCAAGAGATTTTATTTCCTCAACCGTAAGTCCAGTATCTTTTTGCCGAATTCCGCGAACAGGTTTCTCAAGAAATTTTTCTACAAATGTTTTGGCATTTTCAGTTTCTTTTACCGAGGAACCTTTATTGTAAAATGCCACTTCATGTCCTTTTGAAATAATTTTTTTTAAAAATTCTGCATTATTTTCAGCGATAGAAATCTCGATAAAAAAGGTTGCTTTCACATCATGATTTTCCAAAATGCGAAGGACAGCATTGGTATTCTGTGCGATGATTTTATACAGTTCTTCATCTGAAAATTTGCTTCCGTCAGTCTTAAGATTCTCCGGCTTCAAGATATTGAACGTTAACAAAATCATTTAAAGTAAATTATAATTAAAACTTATAACATTATAATCAATAGTTATTTATAAATTTTAATTAAAGTTAATTTTATTATTTACCAAGTTTTACACGAAGATTCTTAATCATATCTTTCGTCATCTCAGTAATGTCAAAATCATACGTTAAGCCCCAGTCTTTTTTTGCAACAGAATCGTCAATAGAAGCCGGCCACGAATCCGCAATCGCCTGACGGAAATCCGGTTCGTAAGAGATTTCGAATCCTGGAATTTCCTTTTTGATTTCTTCTGCAAGTTGAGCCGGAGTAAATGACATTCCACCTAAATTGTAGGACGTGCGAACGGTGACATTTTCTTTAGGTGCCTGCATCAGTTTCAATGTTGCATTGATAGCGTCATCCATGTACAGCATTGGCATTGCTGTATTTTCCGAAATAAAGCTTTTGTACTTTCCTTCTTCTATGGCTTCGTAATAAATTTCCACAGCATAATCGGTAGTTCCGCCACCTGCAGGAGTCTTCCACGAAATCAGCCCGGGATAGCGTATACTGCGCACATCTACGCCGTGCTTGTCAGAATAATAATCGCACCACTGCTCTCCCGCAAGTTTAGAAATACCGTAAACAGTAGTAGGATTAAGCACAACATCCTGCCCTACATTATGTTTTGGAATTCCTTTCCCAAAAACAGCGATCGAACTTGGCCAGAAAATTTTCTGAATAAGCCCTTCTCTCGCCATTTCACAGAAATTAATTAATGGTTCCACGTTAAGTTTCCATGCGAAAAGCGGTTGTTTTTCAGAGGTTCCTGAAAGCAAAGAAGCTAAATGATAAACCGTGGTAATTCCGTAATCTTTTATCACCTGACGTACCAACTGCGTATTGGTTACATCCATCCTTTCATAATACTTGGCTTTGGTCAGTTTTTTATCCCAACGGTCGAGTCCTGAAGCAACTACATTTTCATCTCCGTAAATCTCGATTAGTCTGTTGGTCAATTCGGTGCCTATTTGCCCTAAAGCCCCTGTAATAAGAATTTTTTCTGTGGATGAACTCATTATATTATGAAATTGATATTTGAACAAAAATAATAAAAATTCTACTCGTTTAAAGCATTAACTCAGTTGAAAAATCAACAAAATTCATCTTTTGCAACACATCATTACTTTCTTTTGTAAATTTATGGTTTCAAAATTCCAGATTAATGCAGCAAAGGCTTTTTTCACTCATTCTTTTATCATTTTCGCTATTTGTTTTTGGCCAGACTTCTTCCAAAGATTTAAATAGAATTAATAAGCAAAATGCTGAAGCCATCATCGGTTTTTTGGCTTCCGACGCAGTTGAAGGCCGGGAAGCAGGCAGCACAGGCGGAAATATCGCTGCAGAATATATTTTTTCCAAACTGAAGGAAATTGGGATTCAGCCTCTTTCAGATCATTATTATCAGCATTTTGAAGCCGTACAAAGCAATAAGAAAAATTCAAGATGGCATTCGGTGGCCGATTCAGTTCAATCGGTAAAGTCCAAAGGAATTCACCGTACTTTAAAAATGAAAAATATTCTTGGTATGATTCCGGGAAAACTGAAAGATGAATCTGTGATTGTCGGTGCTCACTACGATCATTTAGGAATGGATAAAAACCTTTCCGGAGATCAGATTTTCAATGGTGCTGATGACAATGCTTCAGGAGTTTCGGCGGTCTTGCAGATTGCCAAAGCAATGTCAGAACACGGAAAACAACCTTTACGGACCATAATTTTTGCATTTTGGGATGGTGAAGAAAAAGGTCTTCTTGGCTCAAAGAATTTCGTCAGCACTTCTCCGCAGATTAAGAACGTAAAAAGTTATCTGAATTTCGATATGATTGGCCGTAATAATAATGAAGAAAAAACCAATCATGTGGTATTTTTCTACACGGCAAAGCATCCGAACTTTGAAAAGTGGCTGCGTGATGATATCAAAAAACATCGGTTAATTTTAGAACCTGATTATCGGTCGTGGGAAAATCCGGTTGGCGGCAGCGACAACGGTTCGTTTGCGCAGGCGGGAATTCCAATTTTGTGGTATCATACCGATGGACACCCGGATTACCATCAACCCAGTGATATCCCGCAAAAAATCAATTGGGACAAACTGATTGACATTACTAAAGCCGCTTATCTCAACGTTTGGAATATGGCTAACGAAGCTAATTATTAATAAAAAAAATTACTTAAAATGAGACTTATAAAATCCCTGTTTTCTTTTGTAATCCTTCTTTCTACAACGATCAATGCTCAGTTTACCGATTTTAATACGGTGAAGGAAATCCGTGTGAAAAATAAAGGAGTTGTCGTTTCTGCCCACCCTTTAGCCAGTGAAGCAGGAGCGAAAATTCTGAAAATGGGAGGAAATGCTTACGATGCAGCAGTTGCGACGCAATATGCGCTTGCCGTGGTCTATCCGCAAGCAGGAAATATTGGAGGCGGTGGCTTTATTGTAGGTGTAAAAAATACCGGTGAGAAGTTCACGATAGATTTCAGAGAAACCGCTCCTGCAAAGGCATATCGCGACATGTATTTGGACAAAAAAGGAAATGCCAGCACCGATCTTTCACAAAACGGCAGACTTGCGGTTGGAGTTCCGGGTTCAGTTTCGGGATTTTTTACTACATTAAAACACTGTAATCTTCCGATGGAAAAACTCATTCAACCGGCGATTGATTTGGCAGAACAGGGATTTGCAATTACGGAACGTGAAGCGAACCTTCTGAATGCACACAAAGAAGAATTTCTAAAACATAATAAAAGTCAAACCGCATTTACCAAAGACGAACCTTGGAAAGCCGGTGATTTACTGATTCAGAAAGATTTGGCTGAAACGCTAAAAAGAATTCAGAAAGATGGCGAAAATGGTTTTTATGCAGGCAAAACAGCCGAACTAACCGTTGCCGAAATGAAACGGGGCAATGGAATTATCACATTAAAAGATTTAAAAAGTTACAAGTCCGTTGAAAGAAAACCTATCGTTTTTGATTATAAAGGTCACGAAATTGTTTCCATGCCACTGCCATCTTCCGGTGGAATTCTTCTCGCGCAAATGCTGAAAATGAGCAATTATGAAAATTTAGATCAACATCAGCATAACTCAACTAAAGCGGTTCAGATTATGGTGGAAGCTGAACGAAGAGCGTTTGCAGACCGTGCGGAATATATGGGTGATCCTAATTTCATCACAGATAAAACTGAAATGCTGATTTCTGATGAATATCTAAAAAACCGCTGGAAATCCTACAATCCTGAGAAAGCAACTGCAAGTGCAGAGGTTGGAATAATCATTAATCCAAGCAGCGAAAGCATAGAGACTACCCATATTTCAATCGTAGATAAAGACGGAAATGCCGCAGCAATTACAACTACTTTGAATGGACTTTACGGCAGCAAAGTGGTGGTTTCCGGCGCAGGATTTTTCCTGAATAATGAAATGGATGATTTCTCCATAAAACCTGGCGTTCCCAATATGTTTGGGGCAGTCGGCGGTGAAGCCAATAAAATTGAACCGGGAAAAAGAATGCTTTCTTCAATGACGCCAACGATTGTTTTGAAAAACGGTAAACCTTACATCGTTGTCGGAACTCCTGGAGGAACAACAATTCCGACTTCCGTTTATCAGAGTATCGTGAATATTGTTGATTTTAAAATGAATCCTAATCTTTCGGTAAATGCTCCGAAATTCCATCATCAATGGTTACCTGAAACTGTTTCAGTAGAAAAAGGATTTCCAGAAACCACGATTTCTGATCTTGAAAAAATGGGATATAAAATCATTAGAATCAATCAAATTGGAAGAACAGAACTGATTCTAATCGACGAAAACGGAAATATCACAGGTGTTGCAGATGGTCGAGGCGATGATTCGGTTGCAACCGAGTAAATCAAAAAAGATTACTTTACACTGGGTATTAAGAAGAAACTCCGTTGACTCTGTGAGCAACTTCATAAACTCCGTGTTACAATAAATCAGATGAGAATCCGCAGACTCTTCGGAAGTACTTTCACATGGACCGGCGATTTAATTTTATTATACTCACCGTCCAAATGCCAGTTTTTGGTATTTACTTTAAATTCGATTTCTGAAACCGGTAGATAGGTGAGGTAATCGTCTTCCTTCAATTTTTTGGTAAACATTCTGAATGCAAAAAGTGCGGAATAATGCAGCGGGAATTTCTTCACCAAAACCACATCCACCAATCCGTCGCTTTTGCTGGCATGCGGCGCAATGTACGCGTTGTTCCCAAACTGGCGTGTGTTGGCGATATTCAGCATTAAATATTTTCCATTATGCTGCTGATACTGTTCATCAAAAAACTTGACTTTAATCGGTTTGTATTTGAAAAAAGTTTGAATCGAAACTTTAATATAATTCTTGAAACCACGCGAAGTTTTCTCAAATTCCTTTACCACTTTCCCATCGAAACCGGTTCCGGAAACATTGATCGAAAGTCGGTCGTTCACCGTAAACGTATCTATTTTACGGGATTCCTTTGCCTGTATTTTTTCAAGCAACGCGCCCAGATCTTTGTGAAAATTGGTTTCATTAGAGAATCCGTTTCCTGAACCTGCCGGAAAAATCGCCAGAATTTTATCTGTATTGATAATGTTTTTTGCAACCGTAGAAATTGTACCATCACCACCAATCGCCACAAAAATCTCAACATTATCAAAATGTTGCTGCATGAATTCATCCGTTCCTTCAATGGATTCGGAAATGTAATACAGCGGATCATCAACCTTCTTTTTGAGTTCATTCAGAAAGGGATGATAATTTTTTTTCGCCGAAAAAGGATTGATGATAAACGCGACATTTTTCATGGCACCGCAAAAATATAAAATGCTGCCGATATGGCAGCATTAAGTTTATTTTATATCCATTCGATTTTTGAAATCGGGTTTCAAAGCTTTCATAATTTTTGAATACGGAATATGAATGGGAATAATTCCAGCGGCATAGGGCGCAATTTCGTACTGCCCATAAACAAACGTAATTCCCTGACTATCAAAATAAAAATTCTGATTATAAGACAGTTTTCCAGGTTCAAAAATCATAAATTTATCTGAATCCGTCTGCTTTAGCAATACATCGTTCCAATCCACTTTAGAAACTTCTACAATATCTTCGAGCTGAATTTTCTTCTGATTTTTCAAATCGGCAATTTTATAATTTTCGTACGCATAGCCGTGTGCACCGCCTGAAAATCCGTAACCGGTAAATTTTATGGTAAGAAAATCATTTTCATTGGAGAATACTTTCATCTCAGAGAACCGATCCCATGTCTGTTTGAAATCAGGCATATAATCCTTCACATTCTCCTTGTTTTCATTGAAATATTTCGTCATATTCTCATTCAAAGCCGCTTCAATATTTGCTTTAGAATAATCTTCCTGAGGTTTTATCTCATCTTTATACAGACTGTCTAAAACCTGCTTATCTAGTCCGGAAAACAAAAGAACTTTTTGCTTAAAATCTACCGTTAAAGTTTTTGATAACACTAACGAATCAGCCACTTTTATAGAATCTGTCTGCAGCGAATTGGAATCTTTCTGAAGAACCGTTTGGTCTGAATCAGAAGCCGTATTTTGTGTTTCAGTTTTGTTACACGACACCAGCCAAACTGCTGCTGCCAAAATTGGAATAAATATTTTTTTCATAATTTTATTAAATGCAAAAAACCGTCCATATCGACGGTTTTAATATTATAAATAGGTTAACTTAAAATTTAAGCGTCAATTCTTGCGTATCTTGCATTTTTCTCGATAAACTCTCTTCTTGGCGGAACTTCATCACCCATCAGCATCGAAAATACACGGTCTGCTTCACCGGCATTTTCAATGGTTACCTGCTTCATGATTCTGTTATCAGGATTCATGGTGGTTTCCCACAGTTGTTCGGCATTCATTTCCCCAAGACCTTTGTAACGCTGTACTTCAACGCCTTTTCCGTCGGTTGCCATTTCAAGGGTTTTTTCTTCCCTTTCTTTTTCATTCCAGGCATAAATTTTCTTGTTTCCTTTCTTCAATAAATAAAGTGGCGGCGAAGCGATATAAACATAACCCTGCTCAATAAGTTCCTTCATGTAACGGAAGAAGAAGGTAAGAATCAGTGTAGAAATGTGAGAACCATCCACATCGGCATCGGTCATAATCACTACTTTATGATATCTTAATTTGGTAAGGTTCAGTGCTTTACTGTCTTCTTCAGTTCCAACGGAAACTCCTAGAGCCGTGTAAATATTTCTGATTTCTTCGTTATCATAAACTTTATGGAGCATAGATTTTTCAACGTTCAAAATCTTACCTCTTAAAGGAAGAATCGCCTGGAAATGACGGTCACGTCCCTGTTTTGCAGTACCACCTGCGGAATCGCCCTCAACCAGGAAAATCTCTGAAATTTCAGGATCTTTAGATGAACAGTCGGCGAGTTTCCCCGGAAGTCCTGCTCCACCTAAAGGCGATTTACGCTGAACCAATTCTCGGGCTTTCTTCGCTGCCTGTCTCGCTTTTGCAGCAAGAACTACTTTCTGAACGATCTGTTTTGCTTCATTTGGATGCTCCTCAAGGAAATTCGTGAGCATTTCACCCACAATTTTATCAACCGCACCGGAAACTTCAGAGTTACCCAATTTCGTTTTGGTCTGTCCCTCGAACTGCGGCTCCATCACTTTTACAGAAATAATCGCCGTAAGACCTTCACGGAAGTCATCTCCTGTTACTTCTACTTTTTCCTTTTGAGGAAGTCCAAGTTCATCAGCAAATTTTTTCAGTGTTCTCGTAAGTGCTCTTCTGAAACCAGCCAAGTGAGTTCCACCTTCGTGTGTATTGATATTATTGACGTACGAATGAAGGTTTTCGTTGAAAGACGTATTGTATCTCATCGCTACTTCCACCGGAATTCCTTCCCTTTCGCCTTCCATGAAAATTACATTTTCCATGATCGCTTCGCGGCTACCGTCGATATATTCTACGAACTCCATCAATCCGCCTTCAGAATGGAAAACATCTGATTTGAAAGATCCGTCCTCTTCTTTTACCCTTTCATCCATAAGCGTGATAGTAATTCCTTTATTCAAGAAAGAAAGTTCACGAAGACGTGCTGCCAAAGTATCGTAATTATAAACCAGTTCCTGGAAAATAGTATCATCCGGCTGGAAGAAAACCATCGTTCCACGGTCATCCGTTTTTCCGATTTCCTCAACATTTGCCAAAGCTTTTCCTTGAGAATATTTCTGCTGATAGATAATACCGTCTCTGTAAACTGTAGCAATCAGCGAGTTCGAAAGCGCATTAACACAGGAAACCCCAACACCATGCAAACCTCCCGAAACTTTATAGGAATCTTTATCGAATTTACCACCTGCACCAATTTTGGTCATTACTACCTCCAATGCAGATTTCTGTTCTTTTTCGTGAAAATCTACCGGAATACCACGACCGTTATCACGAACCGAAATCCCGTCTCCTTCATGAATGGTAACACTAATCGTGTCACAATGTCCTGCCAAAGCCTCATCAATAGAGTTATCCACCACTTCGTAAACCAAATGGTGCAGACCACGCGCCCCAACATCACCGATGTACATCGATGGTCTCATCCTTACGTGCTCCATCCCTTCCAGGGCCTGAATACTGCTTGCTGTATATTGTTTTTGACTCATAATTTTTGCTTTTTGCCCTTGGTAAAACACCGTTTGGCAAACTTAAATTTTTATTAAAAATTTCTGATTGTTTTGCGAAATGCAAAGACTAGCAAATATCGGAAAAATAAGTGAGATATGAAAGAAAAAACAGTGCTAAAAACGGCAAAAGTTATCAACAGAAAACCATTATATTTTAATTAAAAAACAGAAAAATAAGAGTAAAAAAACAAAACATCATTTCGTTTTTAAAACCCTAAGTAAAATCGAGATAAACCATCTTATAATCACAGGTTTTCAAAAATGGTTTTCATTTATTAAAAAAATAACGGACTATAAAAAAGTCCGTTATTGGTATTTAGAATTAAATTTCTCTTAAAGCGCAGACATCAGCAAAGCGTCATCCGTTTTCTCTACTTTAATAAGATTATTTTTTGTCAGATTTTTAGTGGCTTTATCCCATTTCTTTCCGGAAAGTTGGCTCCGTTCTTTCACCTGTAATAAATTCATTGGCTCTTCCTGAGAATTCAAAATTTCAATGATTACTTTTTCATCTTCTCCCAATTCGATTTGTGGTGTAGTTTTCTCCGGTTTCATTTGCGGAAAGAACAAAACTTCCTGAATCGAAGCATTGTTGGTAAGGAACATCACGAGTCTGTCCATCCCAATACCTAAACCTGAAGTTGGTGGCATACCATATTCCAAAGCACGGATGAAATCGTTATCGATGAACATCGCTTCGTCGTCGCCTCTTTCTGAAAGTGCCAGCTGCGCTTCGAAACGCTCTCTTTGATCAATCGGATCATTCAGTTCCGAATAAGCGTTGGCGATTTCTTTTCCGCAAACCATCAACTCGAAACGTTCCGTTAAACCTTCTTTACTTCGGTGTTTCTTGGTTAATGGCGACATCTCAATCGGATAATCGGTAATAAATGTTGGCTGAATAAAGTTTCCTTCGCATTTTTCACCAAAAATTTCATCAATCAGTTTTCCTTTGCCCATGGTATCATCCACTTCAATTCCGATAGATTTTGCAAAGTCGTAAAGTTCTTTTTCAGTTTTTCCGGTAATGTCAAATCCTGTATATTTCTGAATCGCTTCCGTCATCGAAATCCTAGGATATGGTGCTTTCCAGTTAATGGTATGTTCTCCAAACTGAGATTCTGTCGTTCCGTTCACTTGGATTGCAGAGAACTCCAACAACCTCTCGGTGAAATCCATCATCCAGTTGTAATCTTTGTAGGCAACATAAATTTCCATTGCCGTGAATTCCGGATTATGAGTTCTGTCCATCCCTTCATTTCTGAAGTTTTTCGAGAATTCGTAAACACCGTCAAAACCACCCACAATCAGTCTTTTCAGGTACAGTTCGTTGGCAATTCTTAAATATAACGGAATGTCTAAAGCATTGTGATGCGTGATAAACGGTCTTGCAGCAGCACCTCCCGGAATCGATTGAAGAACCGGCGTTTCCACCTCAAAATATCCAGCTTCATTGAAGAATGTTCTCATCGCATTGAACAGTTTTGTTCTTTTAATAAAAACTTCTTTCACGTGTGGATTAACAGTTAAATCAACGTAGCGCTGTCTGTATCTCAATTCAGGATCGTTGAATGCATCGTGAACTACGCCTTGTTCATCGGTTTTTGCCAATGGCAGCGGACGAAGTGCTTTTGTAAGCAATGTGAAATTCTTCACCATTACCGTCATTTCTCCAACCTGAGTTTTGAACAGTTCACCTTCAATTCCGATAATATCACCGATGTCTAAAAGATGTTTGTAAACCTCGTTATACAGTTGTTTATCATCACCCGGACAAATTTCGTCACGGTTGAAATACACCTGAATTCTCCCTTCAGAATCCTGAAGTTCTGCAAAACTCGCTTTCCCCTGAATTCTTCTCGACATCAATCTACCAGCCAGTTTCACCTTCTTTCCTTCCTCAAAATTTTCCTTTATTGAAGCGGTAGTATAGGTGATTTTATATTCTGCAGCCGGGAATGCATCGATTCCCATTTCTGTAAGTTTCTGCAATTTTTCGCGGCGGATTAATTCCTGTTCTGATAACGACATTTTTCTGTTCTTTTTAGAATTTGCAAAAATAGTGATTTTTATAGAAAGAACAGAAAACAAATCCATGCTCAAAAATCAGAAATAATAATTCTAAATTTTTGTTTGGTAAATTCTAAAACATTTATATATTTGCCTTTGTGAAATCAAGAACAAACAATACTTGGTGGTGGCTATTCAAACTCTCGTCGGGTCTGAAGCACTAACCTTGTATATTGTTTGCAAACGCATAACTAAGACTTTGACGATACCGTTGAAGTCTTTTTTTATCCTTATGAAAACAGAAATATCTTTAAAAACCACCGTAAAAGTTGTGATGAGTGACCTCTTCACACCCGTCGGAATTTACCTTCGTTTACGAGATAAATTTCGTGATACCATTTTACTGGAAAGCGCCGGAAACCAAAACAGCGAAAACAATTTTTCCTACATTGCTGTAAATGCCATTGCCGGAATTGAAATTAAAAATTTTACAGAAGCGGAGTTGAAATTCCCTTCAGAAAATCCACAAAAAATCAGTTTAGAAAATATTAAACTTACTGATTTGCTTCATAATTTTTCTCAAAGTTTTAATTGTGAAAAACCGGATCATGCAATAGGAAAAACAGCACAAGGTTTCTTTGGCTACACAAGTTACGATGCAGTTCCTTTTTTTGAAAAAATTAAATTCAGCGAAAAAACAGATCGAAACCAGATTCCGTTACTCCGCTACCGACTCTACCAATATGTAATTGCAATCAACCATTTTAATGATGAAATGTTTCTTATCGAAAATCATATTGATGGACTTAAATCGGAAATTCTTGAACTGGAAAACATCATTCATCAAAAAAATGCGCCTGTTTTTCCATTCAGAATTGAAAATAACGAAACTTCTAATCTTTCTGATGATGATTACAAACAACTTGTAGAAAATGCAAAAGAACACTGTTATAGAGGCGATGTATTTCAGTTGGTTTTGAGCCGGAGATTCGAACAGAAATTTTCCGGAGATGATTTCAATGTTTACCGTGCCCTAAGAAACATCAACCCTTCTCCATACCTTTTCTACTTTGATTATGGAGATTATAAACTGATGGGATCCAGTCCGGAAAGCCAACTCATTATTAATAACGGAAAAGCAATTATACATCCTATCGCAGGCACATTTGCAAGAACCGGCGAAACAGAGAAAGATCTAAAAGCTGCCGAAGAACTCAGAAAGGATCCAAAAGAAAATGCCGAACACACGATGCTTGTAGATCTTGCAAGGAATGACCTGAGTATTTATGGTAAAAACACCACGGTAACCAAACTTAAGGAAATTCATTTTTTCTCGCACGTTATTCATTTGGTTAGCGAGGTTGTGGCTGATGTAGAACCTTTGCAAAATCCTTTTGAAATGATTGCAGCTACTTTTCCGCAGGGCACTTTAAGTGGAGCTCCAAAATACAAAGCAATGGAACTCATCGACCGTTACGAAAAAAGTCCAAGAAGTTATTATGGCGGCTGCATTGGTTTTGTTGGTTTTGATGGCAGCTGTAATCAGGCAATAATGATTAGAACATTTTTGAGTAAAAACAACACGCTTTTTTATCAAGCTGGTGCAGGACTCGTAGCCAAATCTTCAGCAAACAATGAACTTCTTGAAGTAAATAACAAACTTAATGCTCTAAAATCAGCGATTAAAAAAGCTGAGAAAATTTAATTAAAATGAAAATATTAGTCTTCGATAATTACGACAGTTTTACTTATAATTTGGTGCAGATGACCGAGCAAATTGTAGGAAAAAAAGTTGATGTATTCCGCAATAATGAAATTTCGTTGGAAGACATCGCAGATTACGACAAAATTATTCTTTCTCCGGGACCGGGAGTTCCTTCTGAAGCAGGAATTCTTCTCGACGTAATTAAAACCTATGCACCAACAAAGTCGATTTTAGGAGTTTGCCTTGGTCAACAAGCTATTGCAGAAGCTTTTGGCGGAACGCTGATTAACCTAAAAGAAATTTACCACGGCGTTGCCACCAATGCTACAACAATAAAACCGGAAGCCAAACTTCTTAAAGATCTTCCGCAAACTATTGAAGTAGGCAGATATCACAGTTGGGCAGTAGATCCGCAAAATTTTCCTGAGGAACTTGAAGAAACTTCGGTAGATTTTGAAGGAATGATCATGTCGTTGCAGCATAAAACTTACGATGTTCATGGCGTGCAATATCATCCGGAAAGTATTTTAACTCCGGACGGTAAAAAAATTATGGAGAACTTCTTACTCAATTAAAAAATGAAAGAAATATTACAATATTTATTTAACCATCAAACACTTTCGAAAGCTGAAGCCAAATCGATAATGATGGAAATTGCCAACAATAAATTCAATGAAAATGAGGTCACCGCTTTCGTTACCGTTTATTTGATGAGAAGCATTACTCTGGAAGAATTGGAAGGATTCAGCAGCGCTCTGCTTCGATTAGCAAAACCAGTAAATTTGGAAACCGATGATTTGGTGGACATAGTAGGAACCGGCGGCGATGGCAAAAACACTTTCAACATCTCTACTTTGGCAAGTCTTGTGGTTGCAGGTGCCGGACAAAAAGTTGCAAAACAGGGAAACTACGGAGCATCGAGCATCAGCGGAGCCTCCAATGTGCTGGAAAATCTTGGTTATCAGTTCAAAGACACTGAGGAAGGTTTAAAGCAAGATTTAGAAAAAACCAATTTCTGCTTTCTTCACGCGCCGCTTTTTCACACGGCATTACGCTCTGTTGCGCCATTAAGAAAGAATTTGGGATTAAAAACCTTTTTCAATCTTCTCGGTCCTTTGGTAAATCCTGCACAACCAAAATTCAGTATGATTGGTGTCGCAAATCTTGAGATTGCACGCATTTATCAGTATCTCCTACAAAACAGAAAGTCAGATTTTATGATCGTTCACGCGTTGGATGGTTATGATGAAATCAGCCTTACATCCGATACCAAAGTCGTTGATAAACATGGTGATAAAATTTATTCGGCTGAAGATATTAATTTCAAAAATATTAAACCTTCAACGATTTTCGGCGGAAACACCAAAGAAGAAGCTTCCCAAATTTTTATAAATATTCTGGAAGGAAAAGGCACCGATGAACAAAATTCTGTAGTTCTTGCCAATGCAGCTCTGGCACTACAAAACACCGGTAAATATGGCGATTATAACGCGTGTTTGGAAATGGCAAAAGACAGTCTATTCAACGCCAAAGCACTAAATACTTTAAATGCATTAATCAATTAAAATGAATATTCTCGACAAAATAATTGAAACCAAAAAAATCGAAGTTGCAAACTCGAAATCAAGAGTTTCTATTAACGATTTAAGAGATTCTGAATTCTTCAACCAACCAACGCATTCTTTAAAATTATCATTAAAATCTCAATCCGGAATTATTGCAGAATTTAAAAGAAAATCTCCTTCTAAAGGTAATATCAATAATTCTGTCAATTCAAATGAAGTTGTTGAAAATTATGTGAATTATGGAGCAAGCGGAGTTTCAATTTTAACAGATGAAACTTATTTTGGAGGAAGTCTTCAAGATATTTTAAATTTGACTGAAACCTGCACTATCCCGATTTTACGTAAAGATTTTATGATTGATGAGTATCAGTTTTACGAAGCAAAATCAGTCGGTGCTGATGTTGTTTTGTTAATTGCTTCGTGTCTTAGTCCGGATCAGGTTGAAGAGTTTACAGAGCTTTCTCATCAACTTGGACTGGAAGTTTTGCTCGAGATTCACTCTGAAGAAGAATTAAAGCATTTCAATTCAAAAATTGATTTTGTAGGCATCAACAACCGGAATTTGAAAAATTTCGAAGTCGATCTTCAGCATTCAGTTGATTTAAAAAATCTTCTCCCAAAAAATACGCTATCTATTGCTGAAAGTGGTATTTACAGTATTGAAAGCTATAATTTTTTAAAAGAAAAAGGATTTGACGGTTTTCTGATGGGTGAATATTTTATGAAAAATCAAAATCCGGGAAAAGCTTTTTCTGAATTTATTAAAGCAATTGAATTATGAATCAAAATAATGATTTGAAGATTAAAGTCTGCGGATTAACGCAAATGCAACAAATTCGGGAATTAATTGATTTAAATATAGATTTTCTTGGATTTATATTTTATGAAAAATCACCACGTTTTGTATTGAATCATTTAAATTTAAAGAACATTGCAGAAATTCCTCATTTTAGAAAAGTTGGTGTTTTTGTGAATGAAAGTATTAAAGGTATTGTTGAAACGGTAAACGAAGCTCAACTCGACATCGTTCAAATGCACGGAAACGAAGATGAAATATTTATACAAAGATTAAAACAGACGTTAGGTGAAAATATTAAGATCATCAAAGTTTTCAGAATCGAAAATCAAATGCCAGCAATAGAATCTTGGAATTTAGACGAAATAGATTACTTCCTGTTCGACACCGATTCTAAAGCTTTTGGAGGAACCGGACAAACCTTTAACTGGAGTATTTTAAACCAAATCGAAATCCCGAAACCCTATTTTTTGAGCGGAGGAATTTCACTCGAAAATTTTAATCAAATGTTTTTGATTAAAAACAAACCTTTTGCAATTGATATTAATTCAAAATTTGAAATTCAACCCGGTATTAAAGACCTCGAAAAAATAAAACTTTTTAAATCTAAAATCAGCAATTATGAATTATAAAAATCCCGATGAATACGGATATTATGGTAATTTCGGAGGTGCGTTCGTTCCGGAAATGCTTTATCCGAATGTAAAAGAACTTCAGGATAAATACCTCAATATTATTGAATCAGAAGATTTTCAGAACGAATTCCGAGCTCTACTGAAAGATTATGTGGGACGCGCTACTCCCCTATATTTTGCTGAAAATTTAAGTAAAAAATATGGCACAAAAATATTCCTGAAACGTGAAGACCTAAACCATACCGGAGCTCACAAAATAAATAATGCGCTGGGACAGGCTCTTTTGGCAAAACGACTTGGCAAAAACAGAATTATTGCCGAAACCGGCGCCGGACAACACGGTGTTGCTACAGCCACTGCATCCGCACTTTTGGGTTTGGAATGCATCGTTTATATGGGCGAAGTTGATATTGCACGACAGGCACCAAACGTTGCCCGAATGAAAATGCTTGGTGCAAAAGTAGTTCCGGCAACTTCCGGCTCAAAAACTTTGAAAGATGCTGTAAATGAAGCTCTTCGCGATTGGATTAATAATGCTACTACCACCCATTATATCATTGGAAGTGTGGTTGGTCCGCATCCCTTTCCAGATTTGGTTGCGCGGTTTCAGAGTATTATTTCAGAAGAAATCAAATGGCAATTAAAAGAGATTTCAGGCACAGAATATCCGGATTACGTGATTGCCTGTGTTGGCGGCGGAAGCAATGCTGCAGGAACTTTCTATCACTTTGTAAATCATAATGAAGTGAAAATTATCGCTGCCGAAGCCGGAGGACACGGAATTGATTCCGGAAAATCTGCTGCAACCACTTTTTTAGGAACCGAAGGTGTTCTTCATGGAAGCAAAAGCTTGGTAATGCAGGATTCCGACGGGCAAGTTACAGAACCGCATTCCATTTCCGCAGGACTCGATTATCCGGGAATCGGACCTTTCCACGCAAATTTATTTCAGAATAAACGGGCTGAATTTTTCAGTATTAATGATGATGAAGCCCTAAAATCGGCTTTTGAGGTCACCAAACTTGAAGGCATTATTCCCGCGCTTGAAAGCGCGCACGCATTGGCAGTTTTAGATAAAAAGAAATTTGAAACAGACAAAACCGTGGTCATTTGTCTTAGCGGACGAGGAGATAAAGATATGGAAACCTATTTAAAAGCCATGAACGAAGAACATTAATTTACATAAAATGAAAAAACTTAATATATATTTCACCGCAGGAATTCCAAATTTGAACGATACCGGAAAAGTTGCCGAGTTGATTCAGAAAAGTGGTGCAGATTTTATGGAAATTGGAATTCCCTACTCCGATCCTGTCGCCGATGGCCCTGTAATTCAGCAGGCTCACGTGCGCGCATTGAAAAGCGGAATGAATCTTCAAACCTTATTTGCGCAGCTTTTGGAAATAAAAGATTCGGTTACAATTCCTAAAGTTTTAATGGGATATATCAACCCTGTAATGCAATTCGGTTTCGAAAAATTTTGCCAAAAATGTGCTAATTGCGGGATTTACGGATTAATCATTCCCGATTTGCCACCAGTTGAATTCGAGAAAAACTATAGAGCAATCATCGAAAAATATGGACTTCATTTCATTTTTCTCATCACTCCGGAAACCTCGAATGAACGCATTAAATATCTGGACAGTCTGAGTTCGGGTTTTCTCTATGCCGTAAGTTCTTCTTCTACCACCGGCAATACTGAAAAACAAGTTAACAACGAAGAATATCTCAAAAGAATTGGAAATCTTGAGTTAAAAAACCCTGTATTCGTAGGCTTTGGCATTAAAAATAAATTGGATTTTGAATCAGTTACCCAACAAACTCAAGGCGGAATTATCGGGACCGCTTTTGTGAAAATTCTGCTCGAAAACCAAAATTGGGAAGAAAAAGGAAAAGATTTTATTCATAGCATAATAAAATAATTTCTATTTTTGCATTACAAAATTTTCAGATGACCATCACACAAAATAGAAAAGTTCAGTTTGAGGATCTTGGGATTTTAAACTATGAAGCCGCCTTCAACTACCAGGAAAATCTGATGAACGCCATCATCAATCAAAAACTGAAAAACCGCGACAGAACCGACGGAATTTACGAAGAAACCGAAAACCATTTCCTGTTTGTAGAGCATCCTCACGTTTACACTTTAGGTAAAAGCGGCGACGAACACAATATGCTCGCCAATGAAGAAAAACTTAGGCAGATTGATGCGACTTTCGTGAAGACCAATCGTGGTGGAGACATTACTTATCACGGTTTTGGTCAGGTTGTCGGCTATCCCATTATTGATTTGGATAATTTTAAATCCGACATTTATTTATATATGCGAAATCTTGAGGAAGTAATCATCAGAATGCTCGCAGAATACGGCCTGAAAGGTGAACGCAGCGAAGGCGAAACCGGAGTTTGGCTGGATGTTGGAAAACCGTATGCAAGAAAAATCTGTGCGATGGGTGTGAAAACCTCAAAATGGGTTACCATGCACGGTCTCGGACTGAACGTAAATACCGATTTAAGATACTTCGAATACATTATTCCCTGCGGAATTAAAGACAAATCGGTGACATCAATGGCGCGGGAACTGGAGAGGAAATTCACGGATGATGAAGTTGCTGAAGTAAAAGAAAAAATAAAGAAACATTTTTCGGAGGTCTTCGATGCAACCTTTATATAATAATTAATTAATTCGGATTTTATTCCGAATTTTTTATTTGAATTAATTTAAAGATGATATCTTTTTTCTAAAAATAAAATGCTATTTAACATTAAATAAGCATCTTTAAAATTTTAATACGGTTGAATTTCATTAATTTTTAAGGATTAAACGCAACAAAAAAATAATCTAAAAATTACGAATTATTGAATTCATAATTTTTGTATCAAAAAATTTATATATTTGTAAAATTCCAAAAAAGTAAAATGGCAGAATACAAGTTATTACTTCCCTCAATGGGAGAAGGTGTGATGGAAGCGACCATCATCAACTGGATGGCAAATGAAGGAGACACTGTAAACGAAGACGATTCCGTAGTAGAAATTGCTACCGATAAGGTAGATTCCGATGTTCCGACACCGGTTTCCGGGAAAATCGTGAAGATTTTGAAACAAAAAGACGAAGTTGCAAAAGTAGGTGAAGCCATCGCTATTCTTGAAGTGGCGGGTGAAGGCGAAGCTATTGCAGAGCAACCTCAGGAACCAAAATCTGCAGAAGAAGTAAAAACCGAACTGCCACAACCAACTACTGAAGACATCAAAGAACTCGAAAAACCGCTTCAGACTCAACCTGCAGCAGAGTTTTCGGGAGATTTATATCTTTCACCACTGGTAAAATCTATTGCACAACAGGAAAATATTTCTGAAACCGAACTGAAATCCATCAAAGGAAGCGGGCTTGAAGGAAGAATCACGAAAGAAGATATTTTAGCCTACGTTGCGAACCGTGGATCTGCCCCAAAAGCGGCTTCTGTTGCAGAACAACCACAAAGCCAACCGCAAGTTCAGGCTCAGCCTCAAGCAGTTCCTGTTCAGGTTTCGCAAGGCGACGAGATTATTCAGATGGACCGTGTACGCAAGATTATTGCAGACGCGATGGTGAACTCAAAAAGAATTTCTCCACACGTTACTTCATTCATCGAAACCGACGTTACCAACGTGGTAAAATGGAGAGCAAAACACAAATCAGCATTCGAAAAGCGCGAAGGCGAAAGACTCACCTTTATGCCGATTTTCGTAAAAGCTGTTGTAAAAGCAATTCAAGATTATCCGCTGATAAATATTTCTGTGGATGGCGATAAAATCATCAAAAAGAAAAATATCAATATCGGAATGGCAACTGCACTTCCGGACGGAAACCTTATCGTTCCGGTAATCAAAAATGCGGATCAATTATCGCTTTCTGGTCTGGCAAAAGCCATCAACGATCTTGCTTACAGAGCAAGAAATAAAAAACTGAGACCGGAAGATACACAGGGCGCAACCTACACCATTTCGAACGTCGGAAGTTTCGGCAATCTTATGGGAACACCGATTATTCCTCAGCCGCAGGTGGCGATTTTGGCGATTGGTGCCATCGTGAAAAAACCTGCCGTTCTTGAAACTCCGGATGGCGATGTGATTGCAATCCGTCAGCTGATGTTCATGTCTCACTCTTACGATCACCGTGTGGTGGACGGCTCCCTTGGCGGAATGTTCCTGAAACACGTTCACGATTACTTAGAGAACTGGGATATGAACACAGAGATTTAGAAGTTTGGAGTTCGAAGACAGAAGTCGCAAGTAAAAAACTTTATAAAAATTGAACCTTCGAAGTTATTCGGAGGTTTTTTATTGCGAGGAAATCTGTCAAAAATTATTACTTTTGAAAAAAGAATTTCACTTTGAATACTGCAAAAATCATCATTGTAATTTCAGCAATTATCATCGTTTATGTATTTACAAATTACCCTGTCATCGATGAGACTTAATCATACTTCATCGTATTTCTAAGTTTTTCAGCCATAATTTTCGCGCGGGAGCAAGGATTTACGAAGGTGATAAAGAAAAAAGTTATGAACAGGTTGAAACTGAAATGGACAAAATTTATCAGCAGGACGGTATTTTTACATATACTGAAGATGGCTTTTACATTACAAGAAATCATAAGATTGAAGAATTTAAATGGGCGGAAATTCAAAAAATTTATCAATTTGAAATTAGAATGGGAAGGGATTCCCAAAGTGGTTTGGAAATTATTTCAAACGGAAAATCTTTTGAAATTAACACCAACAACAGTCCGGGCATGGAAAAATTCACAATGATAATTAATGAAAATTTAGATATAGAAGATCCATGTTGGACTTTAAGAAGTCCTCATAACTTTGATTTTACCGATAATTCGAAAGTTCGAAAAAAAATTGTGTATTAAAAATAAAAGAACATTACAATCATGTCATTCACCATCCGAAAAGCCCAACCCTCCGATTCACAAACCATTTATAATCTCATTTATCAACTTGCCGTTTATGAAAAGTTGGAAAATGATGTGGTTACCACGCCAGAAGAACTCCAAAAACAGATTTTCGAAAACAACTTTGCCAAAGTATTAATCGGTGAAGAAAATGGAATTCCCGTAAGTTTTGCACTGTATTTCTTTAATTTCTCCACATTCCTTGGAAAACCGGGACTTTATCTGGAAGATCTTTTCGTAGAACCGGATTACCGTGGAAAAGGTTACGGTAAAAAGTTACTGATTGAACTCGCGAAAATCGCAAAAGAAAAAAACTGCGGTCGTATGGAATGGAGCGTTCTGGACTGGAACACACCTTCCATCGAATTTTACAAATCATTAGGTGCAAAACCAATGGATGAATGGACGGTTTTCCGGTTGACCAAAGATGCAATAAATAATTTGTCTGAAATGTAGAGCGAGACCCTTTCAAAGTTCGTAACTCTGAAAGGGTTTTTAGTTGCATTTGGTTTTTTACTTTCAAATAATAAAATATCTTTGTGAAAATCTTCGGAATTTTTCGGTAATGCTCAAATCAATCATCAATTACTTTCGCCAAAGTATAAAGAAATCCATTGATAATATTCGGAACGAAAAGTTGCGGCACAATTTGCTGCAAGCCATTCCGTTTTGGATTGCTTCTTTTGTAACGGGTGTTGCTGCGGTGATTTATGCGAAGATTTTTAAATGGGGCGAAGATTTGCTTGCTTTCATCATCGATTGGAACAAAGCCGCCATTTTTATCGTTATGCCAACGGCTTTCGTGCTTTCGTGGTGGTTGGTAAAACGTTTTGCACCTTACGCCCGAGGATCGGGAATTCCGCAGGTAATGGCTTCGGTTGATATGGCCAATAAACGGGAAAACCATCTCATTCATCATTTTTTAAGTTTAAAAATCCTACTGATTAAAGTTATTTCTTCAGTAATATTGGTAATCGGTGGTGGTGCCATTGGCCGTGAAGGTCCTACCCTACAGATTGCCGGTTCAATTTTCACTAAAATACATCAGTTGCTTCCGAGTTGGTGGCCACGAGTTTCCAAAAAAAATATGGTAATGACGAGTGCCGCAGCCGGACTTTCTGCAGCGTTTAATACACCATTAGGAGGAATCGTTTTCACCATTGAACAACTATCGAAAACGCATTTTTCTTATTTTAAGACAGCATTGTTTACCGCTGTGATTATTGCCGGACTTACCGCGCAAAGTTTCGCGGGAAGTTACCTTTATCTTGGTTATCCCAAAACCCAGAGCGTTACGATGTCCATCATTATTCCTGTGATTGTGGTTTCTGCGATTGCCGGAATTGCAGCGAGTCATCTTTCGGGGATTATGATTGCTTTAAGCCGGTGGAAAAACCGATTGAAAAATGACAAAGCGCACGTTGCTTATTTGGTTTTCATCGCTTTGGTGATTGCAACCGTTGCTTATTTTATTAATATTGAAGTGCTTGGTTCGGGTGCTGACATTATGAACCGAACGCTATTCACAGATAATAAACACGAAGACTGGTATGTTCCGATTTTCAGAATGATGGGAACGGCACTTTCGTTTTCATCGGGAGGCGCAGGCGGTATTTTCGCACCGTCACTTGCTGCAGGAGCATCTTTCGGCTCGGTAATTTCTGAATGGATGAAACTGACTGCGAACGAAACCAACGTTTTAATTCTTGCAGGAATGGTGGCGTTTTTAACCGGAATTACCAGAACACCATTTACCTCCACAATAATCGTTTTGGAAATGACTGACCGTTATTCACTCATTATGTTCTTGATGCTGGCAGGAATGATTTCATCCATATTTGCACTTCTTGTGAGCAACCGATCCTTCTATGATAAACAGAAAGATTATTTTCTGGAGGAAATGCGTGAAAAGGATAAGGAAGGAGAAGTTGGGAGTTAAGAGTTGGGAGCTGGAA
This sequence comes from uncultured Chryseobacterium sp., assembly GCA_964588705.1. Lineage (GTDB taxonomy): Bacteria > Bacteroidota > Bacteroidia > Flavobacteriales > Weeksellaceae > CAZPQV01. The sequence goes on along the minus strand of CAZPQV010000001.1, from coordinate 51,961 downwards.
GTTGGAAGATGGAAGTTGGGTGTTAGGCGCTGGAAGATGGGAGTTGGG
>CAZPQV010000001.1:46606-51903 GCA_964588705.1 uncultured Chryseobacterium sp. | reverse complement strand
GCTGGAAGTCGAAAATGTTATAATTTACTCTGATAACTTTTAACTTATACGTCACCCTTCATATTTTATATTTTATACTTTATTCTTTTTTCTTTATACATCAAGCTTCATCGTTCACTTTTGTTTCCGCGTGAGGGATAGCAACGGAAAGCCCGGAGTAAGCGTTGGCGCGATTCCGAAGATTCGGGAGCACGTAAATGGAACGAGGACTTGCAGTGTATAGCCCGACCTGAACGAACGTCCTTCGACAAGCTCAGGATGACAAAATAGCTGATAGTGAGTGAAGGGCACGCCCAAATATGAGTCGGAGAACTGGGGAATTGGAGAGTTGGAAATTCCGTAGAAAACGCTGGAGTATAAAAAACTTCAGACTTCGAGCTTCCTTCTTCCAACTTTTTCAATCTTTTATTGTGTGATTCAGAAAGTTTGCCTACTTTTGCACCTCGAAATAATTAACAAATTTATTAACATTATGAACAATTACGAAACTGTTTTCATTTTAACTCCCGTTCTATCTGACGCACAGGTGGAGGAAGCAGTGAAAAAATTTGAGGACCTTTTGAAGGCCCACAATTGCGAAATAGTTGCCAAAGAAAACTGGGGACTAAAGAAACTGGCTTACCCAATTCAACTGAAAAAGAATGGGTTTTACACTTTGATCGAGTTCAAAGGTGAAGGAACTGTAGTTGCAGACCTTGAGACTGCTTACAAACGTGACGAAAGAGTAATCCGTTACCTTACTACAAAACTTGACAAACACGCAGTAGAATACGCTGTTACAAGAAGAGCGAAAAACAAAACTGCAAAAGCTTAATCTTTAATCCTTTAAAAAATTTATTACAATGGCAATAGATGAAATGGCAAAACAAGCCTCAGCCGGAGGAGAATCTGAAGTAAAATTCCTTACTCCGCTTGATATCAATACAAAATCTGAAAAGAAATACTGTAGATTCAAAAAATACGGAATTAAGCATGTAGATTATAAAGATGCTGATTTCCTTCTTCAGTTCGTGAACGAGCAAGGGAAAATCCTTCCAAGAAGATATACAGGAACTTCTTTGAAATACCAGAGAAAAGTATCTGCAGCGATTAAAAGAGCAAGACATTTGGCACTGATGCCGTATGTTGCGGATATGCTGAAATAAGATATCAGATTACAGACTTTAGATATCAGACAAAAAAATATAGCAATTTTTGTTGCTGAATTAAATAACAAATTCTAACTATTTTTAGAAATCAGACAAAGACAAAGATGAAAATCTGAAATCTAGAATCTGAAATCTAGAATCTAACAAAGGACAACAACAATGGAAATTATTCTAAAAAAAGACGTTGAAAACTTAGGACTTGAGTTCGACGTAGTAAACGTAAAACCAGGATATGCAAGAAACTTCCTTATCCCACAAGGATACGCTGCGCTTGCAACTCCTAAAAACAGAGCTAACCTTGCTGCAACTCTTGAAGCAAGAAAAGAAGAAGAAGCTAAATTGGTAGCAGACGCTCAGGCAAAAGTAGAACAACTGAAAAATACTCCGCTTACTATTGAAACTAAAGTTGGTGCAGGAGATAAACTTTTCGGTTCTATCAACAACGCTAACCTTTCTGAAGAATTGGCTAAAGCAGGTGTTGAAATCGACAGAAAATACATCAAAATCCCTGGAAACAACATCAAGAGAACCGGTAAATTTACTGCTCTTGTAAGACTTCACAGAGATGTTGAGTACAACTACGAATTCGACGTTGTATCTGATGCACCGGTAGAAGCAGCTCCAAAAGCTGAAACTAAACCAACTGCAACTGAAGAAGCAACTACAGAAGAAGCTTAAAATTTATAAAAATCAAAATAAAAAACCGATTCGTTTGAATCGGTTTTTTTTATGGTTCTCTGTTAAATCATTCATTAAGCAGATTCTTTATATTTAAAACTAAAAAATCATTTTAAATCTGCCAAATCTCTAAATGCTTCTACGCGCTACGATGTATATACCGCGACAGTTTAATTCCCATATCTGTCCAGACGATTTTTGCATTGGCATTGCGCTGCAAATGATAATCAGCTTCCGAAATTTCGGTAAGAATATCTTCAATATTAGCACCGTGAATATACTCTGAGAATTTCTCCCAATTGAATTTGTTCACATTTATTTTCTTATAAACCAAATCGGGCATTCCATAGTTTTGCAGCATTGCTAAACGAAACATTTCACCGCAATAATCCAAGAAATTTTTCTGCTTTTCACGATTCCAGGTTGCGATATTTTTTGCCCAAACAATGATGTTCTTCAACATTTCGGGTTTCTTTTTTACCTGAAACGCTTCGCGAACCCATTGCACAAACAATTCTTCAAACTCGGAAGTAATTTCGCCACTTTCCGCCAATTTTATGGCAGTATTCAGATTTCCCTGTGCCTGAAATACAATTTCCTTGATCTTATCATCATCAAAATCATACTTATTATCAATGTATTTTTCAACATCTTCATCTTCAAGTCTTGGCACTTCTACCATCTGAACACGTGACATAATCGTTGGAAGAAAATCCTGATCGTTCTCTGCAATGAGAATGATAACCGTATTTTTCGGCGGTTCTTCTAAAAATTTCAGAAACTTGTTGGATGCGGCAGGGTTCATTTTTTCACTGCACCAAACAATGAGAATTTTAGAGCCACCTTCAAAACTTTTCAGACTGAATTTTTCGATGATGCTTTCTATTTCATCCACAGAAATAAAAAACTGCTTGTTCTCCGATTCCAAAAGTGTAGTCCAATCATCAAAATCAGAATAAGGATTTTCGAGCGTCATCTCCCGGAATTCACTTAAAAAACGTTTGCTTAATGAATTACTTTTTTCAGAAAAAACCGGAAAACTGAAATGCAAATCCATATGATTGAAATTCTGAACTTTAGAAACCGAATGCTCATTTTCTCTTTTGAGAATTTCCTGAGCATAAGCCAAAGCCAAAGGAAACGTTCCGTAACCGAATTGCCCAAGAAACATCTGCGCATGACTAACACGATGATTATCAATACTTTCTAAAAGCTGTTTCTTCAGGTTGTTCTGACCCGTAATCTGTTCCCAATTCATAGTTTCAAAGATAGAGATTTGCCTTCAAAAAAAGGAATTTAAAATTTGATAAAATGAAATAAAGCCCGATAAATAATTGCTTTTGCTTAACAAACTTTAACTACGGTAAATTTTCAGATTTCAGTAATAATTAAGATATTTGCGACTTGTATTTTAATTTCAGAATGAAAAGATTTTTAGTAACGTCGTTCATTGCGGCCGGAGTTTCGATAAGTGCACAAACGATTGGTAATTCACCTTATGCCTCTTTCGGAATTGGGGATGTAAAGTATGACAACACCATAGATATCTCTGCAATGGGCGGAATTTCTACCGCTTATGTAAATGATTTCAACAACAAATTTAATTTCAGCAACCCTGCTGCAAATGCCAATTTCGATCTTGCATCTTTCACTTTGGAAGGAACAAACGAAAACAACTTCTACAAATCTGATTATCAGGATGTAAATGTTACTAAACATTCCACCTATCTGTCGAATATCACCATCGCCTTCCCTATTTCAAAGAAACTGAAATTTGGTTTGGGTTATCAGCCTTACAGTTCAAAGAACTATAATATTCTGATTAACGAAAAAATGGCTGACGACACTTACAAAGCCAACAAATTTACAGGTAAAGGAACGCTTTCTACGGTTCAGGCAGCTTTAGGATACAATATTACTAATGAATTCGCCATCGGTTTAAGAACGAATTATTATTTCGGAAAACTGTACGATACAGAAGAACTTACCTACAGCAATGCAGAGCTTGTAAGCGGATACGAAACCAGCAATAAAGTAGAATCTTTCAACTTTACAGCCGGAACTTTGTATCAGAAAAAACTTGCAAACGAAAGAAAAATCACCGCCGGTGCTACCTATACATTCGGAACTTCCGGAGATATGATTACGAGATATAAGCACAGCACCTATTATTATGGAGGTTCTGAAGAGCACTTAAACGAATCTGTAATTGAGCAGAAAGAAAGCAACGATAAAAACCTGATTCCTCAGCAGGCATCGCTTGGTTTTGGTTTCGGGCACGAAGCAAAATGGTTCACTTCTGCACAGTTCGATTATAAAAAAGGAGAAGAAATACAGTATTTGGGAAGACCTTTCCAATACGAAAACTCGTACAGAGCAGCAGTTGGTGGCTGGTATCTTCCGAACTATAATAACTTCCGTAATTACTTTTCGAGAGTTATTTACAGATTCGGAGCTTACTATGAAAAAGGAAATCTGAAACTTTCTCCGCTTGGTTCTACCACTGCAACAAACGTGAACGAATTTGCATTAACCGCCGGTGTTACCCTTCCATTTGCCAATACCAATATCAACCGTATGAGCAACGTAGATATTGCGGTAGAATTCGGGAAAAGAGGAACGCTTGAAAACAATCTTATCAACCAAAACTTTATCAACTTTAAATTTGGGTTGAACTTCGCGGATAAGTGGTTCCAGAAACGTCAGTACGATTAAGAAATGAAATTCTTCAAGGGAAAATATAAAAGAAATATAGCCGCCATTTTTGGATGTGCTATATTTTTTGCTTTATTGTCTTGCGAAGAAGATTTGGCTGAAGTTAATGCTAAGAAAAATACCAATTTTGCTTCGCAGATTATTCATAATGCCAACATCATCAGGCACGATTCCGGTTTTGTAGCGCTTCGTTTTAAAGCACCTCTGATCGAAAAATACGAACTGATAGATTCTCCTTACGTAGAAGCGAGAAAGGGAATTTACCTTGAATATTTTGATAAAAAGAAACCCAACGTTCCTGGAAAAATTTGGTCGAATTATGCAAAATATAATGAACTTCGGGATTTCTATATTGCCAAAGGAAATGTAAAAATCCTCACCAACGAGGGACAAAGTTTCGCAATGCAATCGATTTATTGGGACCGCCGAAACCGCAAAATGTATACTACAGATACGGTTTATGTTACCGATAAAGACGGTTCTATTCTGGTTGGCGCCAACGGAATGGTAGCAAAAGACGATTTCTCGGAATATAATTTCTCCAACAATTCGGGAAGCTTTCCATCCAAGCAGATTCCTGCTGCAGGACAATAAACTTTTCCACGAAATAGTACTTTCTCCGGAAATTTTTGTTTTCTCACAATTTCGTAAATTCAGCAAAAAATTATTTTGGATAAAATTTTTGCAATCGGATTGATGTCTGGGACGAGTTTAGACGGACTTGACCTCTGCTACGCCTCATTCAGTAAAAACGAG
>CAZPQV010000001.1:0-46596 GCA_964588705.1 uncultured Chryseobacterium sp. | reverse complement strand
GAGAACGGAATCTGGAGTTTTGAAATCCTGAATTCCGACACAATTCCCTATCCTAAAAGATGGGAAAATAAACTCCGTGATGCCATCAATCTGAAAGCGACAAACCTCTACGAACTGAATTCTGAATATGGATTTTATCTTGGAGAGCAGGTCAAAAAATTCATTAAGAAATATTCTTTAGCAACAATTGATGTTATTGCTTCTCACGGACACACGATTTTTCATCAGCCAAAAAAGAAATATACCACACAAATCGGTGACGGAAGAGCAATAAAAATTCACAACAATTATCCGGTGGTTTACGATTTCCGCAGTCAGGATGTTTTAATGGGTGGAAACGGCGCACCGCTGGTTCCGATTGGTGACGAGCTGCTTTTCGGTGAGTACGACGCCTGTTTAAATCTTGGCGGATTCTCGAATATTTCTCTAAAAATTGAAGATAAAAGAATTGCTTTTGATATCTGCCCGGTAAATATTGTGCTGAATTTTTATGCGCAGAAACTGAAGAAAAAATATGATGAAGAGGGTAATTTAGCAAAAATAGGAACTGTGGATGAAAAAATTTTAAACCAATTAAATTCGCTTAAATATTACACTGAGAATCCGCCAAAGTCTTTAGGAATTGAATGGGTTTTAAAAGAAATTCATCCGAAACTTAAAAAACTAAAACCGGAAGATGCATTGGCAACTTTTACCGAACATTCTGCGGAAAAAATTGGAGAAACTTTTAGAAATTATCAACTGAAAAATGTTTTGTTTACCGGTGGCGGCGCGTTTAATTCTTATTTAATTGAAAAAATAAAAGAGAAATCAGGAAGTTCAGTGATTATCCCAAATAAGGAAATTATCGATTATAAAGAGGCATTAATTTTCGCATTTATGGGCGTTCTGAGGCTAAGAAATGAAAACAATGTTCTGTCTTCTGCAACCGGAAGTTCTAAAGATCACTGTACAGGAATTTTGGTTTAATTAATTGCACAGAGTTAATAGATTTATTGACAGAGTTCTAAAGATATTATATAAAAAAGCCAAGAATAAATTTCGTGGCTTTATATTTTTTGCTTTTTAATTAAAGCTGTTCAATCTTATCTGTAAGAGAATTGATAAAATTCTGAAGCGGTTTTTCCACCATCATTTTAATAAAAGGATTGAATTTCCCATCGAATAACAGCTGAACCTCAGTTTGGTTGTCGTTGATGGCGTTCATCGTTCCGGTAAGCGCAAACTCCAAGCTTGAACTTGCTGATTTCAACACCACTTGCTGATCCGTAACCCCATCAATTTTTAAAGCAATTTCTGGCATTCCTTTCAATGCAAACTTGAAACCGTCTTCTCTTGCTTCAAATTTCTGAAGTCCTTCCGGCATCAACTGCTCATAATCCGTAGGATTTTTCAGCATATCCTGTAGCGCTTTCGCAGACTTATTTACGATTATTTTTCTTCCTTCTAAATTCATTTTTATATTTTTGTATTATTAACAATTATAAAGCCCTGCAAATGTATAAAGTTTTCGTGAATGAAAAAAGATTAACTTTAAGTAAATATCCCACCGATGTTGAAAAAAAGTTACGCTACGAAGGCTTTGCTACATTGGAGATTGCGATTGATTTGTTAGAAAATACTTCCTGTCCCGAAATGAACGTTTACGGCGAGGAAATCGAAGAGATTTGGGAAGATTTCACACACATGTTTAAAGTGGTGGAAGCGGCCGGCGGAATTGTTTTTAATAAAGAAGAAAAAATACTTTTCATTCACCGTTTAGGGAAATGGGATCTTCCGAAAGGCAAAATCGAAAAAGACGAATCCCTTGAAAATGCAGCTCTGAGAGAGGTAGAAGAAGAAACTTCCCTAAAGGAACTTATCCTCGAAAAATTCATTAACAATACCTTTCACACCTATAAAGAAAGAAACGGAACGCGGGTTCTGAAAACGACGTATTGGTTTAAAATGAGCTATGTTGCCGATGCTGAGCCCAAACCGCAAGTTGAAGAAGGCATTACCAAAGTGGAATGGAAAGATGAAGATCAGATTATAGAAGATGTGTTTTCGTCTACATTCAAAAACATTATTCTGATCCTAAACAATGTCGGAATCGGTGAAGATGATGAAACTACAGATAATCTATAATTTTTTCTAAAGCAACGCCGCGAGATCCTTTTAATAGGATATTCTTTGTGGAAATTTTATTTTCTTTCAGATAATCAATTAATTCAGCTGAACTTTCAAAAGCTTTTTCGGGATTTACTTCTTTAAAATGCTTTCCAACGGTAATGACATTTTCAAAATTTAAAGAATTAGCCAAAAAAAGAATGTTTTGATGCTCGGTTCTACTCTCTTCTCCAAGCTCGAGCATATCGCCAATAATGATGGTTTTACTTCCTTCAAAAGCACTGAAATTATGCAGAGATGCACTCATGCTGCTCGGATTGGCGTTGTAAGTATCGAGAACTAAAGTTTTACCGTCTTTTTGTACTACTTGCGAACGCATATTGGTAGGCGTATAGTTTTCGATAGCGGTTTTTATTTGTGAGAAATTCAAGCCGAAATGAAAGCCAAAACTCGCAGCAGCACAAAGATTGGTAAAATTATAATCTCCGGTTAATTTCGACTGTGCTTTTTCGCCCTTGTGAATAAATCCTACAAAATTTTCCTCTGAGAAGTTTTCAAAACTGTAAGTTGATGTTTCTGATCCGAAAGAAATCGTTTTAAAATAGTTTCCTACTTTTTCTTTCTGAAGTTCATCCGCTTCATTGTAAAGAATGGTTTGAAAGTTTTGTTTCAGATAATCGTACAATTCGGATTTTCCTTTAATTACACCTTCAAAACCACCAAAACCTTCCAAATGTGCTTTACCAAAATTGGTAATGTAACCATAATTTGGCTGGGCAATTTTACACAGAAATTCAATTTCTTTTTGATGATTGGCACCCATTTCCACAACCGCGATTTCGTGTTCAGGTTTAATAGAAAGTAAGGTCAGAGGAACACCGATATGATTATTAAGATTTCCAAAAGTGAACTGAACATTGAATTTTTCAGCAAGAACCGCACTGATCAGTTCTTTAGTTGTGGTTTTACCGTTGCTTCCGGTAAGTCCGATAATCGGTATTTTCAGTTCGTTGCGATGATGAACCGCAAGTTCCTGTAGAAATTCCAAAGTTGAAGGCACAAAGAAAATATTTTTTTCAGGATTTTCGTATTCCTTTTGTTCTACAATTACAGCAAGAGCACCCTGTTCGATGACTTTTTCCGCAAGTGTAGCCGCATTAAAATTTTCTCCCGAAAAGGCAAAGAAAATATCGTTTTTTTCAATTTTGCGACTGTCAATCGTTACTTTATTTGCCTTCTGATAGATGCTGTAAAAATCCTGTATTTTCATGGTTCAAAAATAAAGAATCCTTTCCGAGATTTGGAAAGGATTCTTAAAATATTTTTTAAAAAGAAATTATCTTTTCGTTCTGCTTTTTGTATTGGTTTTAGCATCCTGCGCAACACGGAAACCAACCCATCCGTAAGCTTTGCTTTGGTCTCTGTAACGTCTTTGTCCCGGATCCAGCCAATAAGCGGTGTCTTTCCACGATCCTCCTTTAATTACTCTAACGTCATCAGAAATATCGGTAGTTCTTGTTCTATTATCTTTCTGAAGAATTACTCTTCCTCTGTCATCTACAATAAATCTCTTGATTGGAGAATTGTACATATTATAATCTGCATTGGAGCTGTCCAAAGTTTTACCATATCCTGCTTCAAGCGACGACATAAAATCTCCGTCTCTATAATTTCTGTAATCTGCAACCACTTCTCTCTGATACTGCCCCGGAAGTCCTCTGTAAACCAATCTTCCGTCTGCTAATGTATCGTATTTAACATTTGTACCATCAATTGTCTGATAAGTTCCGTCAGCATTTTTTACAGTCTGTCTGGTTACATTACCTCTGTAATAGTTGAAGTCGTTACCTTCCTGATCGATAATCGGACGGTAAACATCGGCTGTCCATTCTGCAACGTTTCCGTACATTCCGTAAATACCAAGATCGTTGGACCTGTACTGTTTTACATCAGAAGTGATGGATGAACCGTCGTTTTTCCAACCAGATGCTCCGGAATAGTCACCTCTACCGTATTTGAAGTTTTCAAGGAACATCCCTCTGTTGCGGCCTTTGTCTCCACGAAGTTCTTCAATCATCGGTTTCTTCTCGGTATAGTTGTTATACTCTCTGTTTTTCTGAAGACCTAAAGCTGCAAATTCCCATTCAACTTCAGTCGGAAGTCTGAATTTTTCTACAACACCTGAAACCGCATTCCTGTTCGCAGCCAAAATTCTCTGGTTAGTTGTTCTAATTCCTGTTGCTCTTTGAGCCCTTTGCTGATCGATATAATTCTGCATTTCAGGATCGTTCGCTTTATACTTATCTAAAGTAAATGAACTTTGCCCCTGATTGTTTGAATCGTTTACATAAAGATCTTTGGAAAGAACTCCCTGATCCATCAACGCGCGTTCGTTTGCTCTGTCTGTCAACCATTCGCAATATCTTGCAGCCTGCGTCCACGAAACACCAACTACAGGATAAAAATCGTACTCCGGTGCACGGAAATATGTTTCAGCAAAATCGTTTCTCGAAAGTTCGTTATGCCAAACCAAAGTATCCGGAAGTGCTCCGGTATAAATATCTTTAAAATTAGGATCTGACGGTGGAAATACATATTTCAACCAAGTAACATAAGAACGGTAATCGTAGTTAGTGATTTCGGTTTCACCAATAAAAAATGAACTTACTTCCATTCTTCTCGGAGTGTTGTTCCAGTCATGCATTACATCATCCTTCACCAGTCCCATGGTAAAAGTACCACCTTCTACATATACCATTCCTGGCCAACCTTTCTGTTTTTCTTGCTTTCCGGTAAAAAACCATCCTTTCTGATCGTTGGGTTTCCAACCGGTCATACTTGTAAAACGTTTTGTACCACCACCATTTTTGGTGTTCCCACCGCCACAACTCACTAAAACCATTGCGGCAGCAACAGCCAATATAGAAAACAGTCTAAATTTTTTCATATTTGGATAAATAGTTTTCAAAAATACAAAGAAAATATAAAATAGTTTATAAATCAAGACTTATAAACATTTATTGCAAAACGTAAGTTTATTAAATTTATTTCATTTCATATTAAAAAATAAAAAAAATCGTTTATTTTGTAGTTCACTGCCTGGCAAATGAAGAAAATTATATCTCTTACGCTCCTTTTTCTGTTACCACAGATTTTGTTTTCTCAGCAAATCAATATTAAATGGGACGACAGCGAGATTGTGGATTATGGAACTTACAAAAAAACATATCCTAAATCTTCCAATAACCAATCTTCAACGGATGGAACAAATGTCAACATCAGTTATACTTCTAAAAGTAATGGACAGAAGATAAAACTCGACAATTTAGTTTGGGAAAAAATTTCTCTGAGGGAAGTTTTTGATCTTAATCCTCACGAACTGCCTCCCGACGAAAAAGTAGGGATAAATTATTTCTACAACGAAGCTGATGGATTGGAATATTACAACGCGCAGGTTGGGGCTTTTAAATCGGAAAAAGGTAACGTTTACAGATTAGTTTCTTTCAATATTTCAACCGCGTCTGATTCAACTTCAAAATTGGCTACAGCCGTTACATCTAAAGTTGGCACCACCGAAAATCCTTTAAAAAATGGAACTTTCTATAAAATAAAAGTTGATACAACTGGTGTTTTTAAAATCACCAAAAAATTCCTCACTGATAATGGGATAAACCCTGCGAGTATCAATCCGAAAAACTTCAGAGTATACGGAAACGGAGGTTTGGCATTGCCTGAATTCAATCAGGACAGCCGTTACAGCGCTTTACAGGAAAATGCAATACAGGTTGTAGGTGAAGACGATGGCATTTGGAACGATGAAGATTACGTACTGTTTTATGCGCAGGGACCTAACGGATTTAATGTTTATAAAAATAATGTTGCAACCACTAACAGAAGGACCGAAACGAGATCGGACCAAAGTATGCATTTCAAAAACATCTATGAAGATCACGCCTACTATTTTATAAACTTTGATATTGGTCCCGGAAAACGGATTCAGAATGATGATATTTCTCTTCCAGGAATTTTAATCAGCAGATATGATGACTTCCAGTTTATTGATGAAGACAAGCAAAACCTCCTTAAAATTGGTCGGGTTTGGGTTGACAGTCCTTTTATTTCAAAAGTAGTAACTTTCAAAACACGTTCATCAATCAGACCGGAGGACGTTATCCGTTACAGAACATCTGTAGTTGCTTACTTTTCACAAAACAACTCAATTACTTATAATATTAATGGTCAGAATGAATTAACCACTCCCATTGCAAACAATGCGAATAATTACAGTAAACTGACATCATTTGCCGGATCTGTTAACAATCTTTCTGGAAATACAATTTCAATAAATCTTTCAACAAATACAGGCGCAAATCCAAACGGAAGCTTCTATTTTGATTATGCAGAAGTTCTGTATAAAGAAGATTTAACCTTCAATGATAAACAAATGAATTTCAGGTCTTATGATATCATTGAAAACTCCGGAACGCTATATGGTTTTTCTTTGTCAAATTCTATTTCAGCAGAACAGGTTTGGGATGTTTCTGATGTAACAAATGCTAAACGAAAAGTAAACAAATCCGGAAGTAACTCAGTTTTTAATTTTGGACATTTAGCAAACTCAAACACTTTCTATAATGAGTTTGTAGCATTTAACCATTCTTCCGCTTATACGCCTTCTTTTGTCGCAAAAATTGAAAATCAGGATTTGTATGGATTACAGAATATTGATTATCTGATAATCACTTCAAAAGAAATGATGCCCGATGCAAAACGGCTTGCAGACCACCACAGCACAAAAAACGGGTTTAAAACAGAAGTTGTAGATGTTGAAAAAATCTATAATGAATTCAGTAGTGGAAGTAAAGATATTACTGCAATTAGGGATTTTGTAACCCGACTGAAAAATGAAAGAGGCGGTTTGAAATATCTTTTCATTTTGGGCGATACCAGTTACGATTATAAAGATGTCACAGCAAAAAATGACAATATCGTCCCAAGTTATCAGAGTGAAATCAGCAGCAGTTTCGAAAGTTCATTTGTGACTGATGATTATTTTGTGATGACAAAACCACAAACCAATGTTTATATCACACAAAATCTTCCTGACCTTCCGGTAGGACGACTTCCTGCGTCAAACATTTCAGAAGCCAAACTGATGATTGATAAAACATTGGCATATTACAACAATTTGCCGGGACAATCTTCGCCTTTTGGCGAGTGGAGAATGCGACTTGATTTTGTTTCTGATGATGATTTTGATGGTGGAATCCCTTTCCATAATGAAATGGAAGCTTCATTAAAAACAAATTTTGAAACTGGAACGGAACGCAAAGAATACAACGTAAAGAAATTATATCTTGATGCTTTTCCTGCTGAAGCATCTGCCGGTGGACAAAGATTTCCTCAGATCAATCAGTTGATTTCAAGTGCGGTTGGCAACAGCCTTTACTTATTCTATTTCGGTCATGGCGGAATTAATGGCTGGGCTCAGGAACGAGTGTTAACGCTCGATGAAATTAAAGCATTTAACAATTATACTCCTGTTTACAGCAGATTTCCATTGGTTTCTACCATCACTTGTGAATTCACACTGTGGGATGAGCCGGAAGTACAATCTGCGGGCGAACAGGTCATTAAGCATAATTCCGGAGGTGCTGCAACGATGATTACTTCAAGCCGGGCTATTGGAGTTTCGTACGGACGGCAGTTCACAAAACTCTTTACCGACGAAATTTTCAGACTTTACAATAACGATTTTCTGCCTCTGGGAGATGCTCATTTAAAAGCAAAAATCCTAAAAGGTTTCGACAGCAACCATTTGAAAGTAAATTTCCTTGGAGATCCTGCAATGAAATTGAGCCGACCAAAACAACTGCTCACAATAGATAATATTGAATCTCCTGTTAGCGGACAGTTACGCGCATTGGATTTTGTAAAAATAACCGGGAAAATTCTTAAAGAAGACGGAACTGTAGATTCTAATTTTACCGGAAGAGTTGCCGTAAATATTTTTGATAAGAGATTAAACAAAAAAACACTTAACAACGATAAGATCAGTGGATTAACTCCGATTTTAGAATACACCGAAGAAGGCAGTGCGATTGTAAAAACTTCCGGAAAAGCGGTGAATGGAAATTATACCGTAGAGTTTTATGTGCCGAAAGATATCAATTATGATCTGGGTGACGGAAGAATATTGGTTTACGCTGAAAATTTTGAAACTGCCAAATCCAGTGCATTTGATGTATACGCAAATCAGGTTCAGAAAATTGGAGGAATAAATGAAAACGGAATAAACGACAACACGCCTCCGAAAGTAAATCTGTTCATGAACAATACCAATTTTGCGGACGGTGGAATTACAGACCAAAACCCAATGCTACTGGCCTGCATTACTGATGACACGGGAATAAATTCTACCGGAGCAGGAATTGGGCACGACATTACTGTATATCTCGATGGAGAAATTATCAATACTGTTATACTTAATGAATACTACTCTTCCGGAGAAGGAAACGGTTGTATAAATACTTCGCTTGCAGATTATCAGAAAGGTAATGTAACCTACCCTTTCAGAAATTTAAAGCCGGGTCCTCATCAACTCACTTTTAAAGTTTGGGATATAAACAATAATTCTACGACTGCTACGTTAAATTTTGTAGTAAAAGATGAAGCCGACGAGAAATTGGTTGTAAATAAATTATTAAATTGGCCGAATCCTTTTACCGACAGAACTTTTATACAGTTTGAACATAATTGTGATGATATTCTGGATGTTAATGTTCAGATTTATACCATCACAGGAAAATTGGTAAGAACTCTTTCAGCTCCGGTTTCATCAGAACCTTTTCTTGAAGGTTTCAGAACGCCAAGACAGGCTATTGAATGGGACGGAAAAGATGATTACGGAGCGACTGTAGGAAAAGGAACTTACATTTATAAGGTTTTTGCAAGAAGCCAAAATCAGGATAAATGTAAAGGCTCCGCAACGGCAGTTGAAAAACTGGTGTTGCTAAAATAAAACTAACAAAACGAATTAAATAAAATAAAACATATGAACATTAGAAAAAAACTCTTTTTGGGATTAGGTTTAGGGTTAGCAGTTACGATTTCTGCACAGGAAATAAATCCTGTTTTAACCGGAGCACCTTTTCTGAGAATCGCTCCTGATGCAAGATCCGGAGGTATGGGAGATCAGGGTGTTGCAACAACACCGGATGCATTTTCCCAATTTTGGAATGCGGCTAAATTCCCGTTCAGTACAACTACGTCTGCGATAGGATTGAGCTACACGCCTTACCTTAATAAACTAACCAACGATATCTTCCTGCTTTACGCGAATTATCATCAGTTTTTAGGTCAGGAAGAACGTTCTACAATTTCTGCGAGCATCTATTATTTCAATATGGGAGAAGTAGATTTGTCAAGAATTGTTGGTGCTGAAGTTGTTTCTGAAGGTACAGCAAAACCGAATGAATTCGCTATCGATATTGCTTACGGACTAAAACTTTCCGACTATTACTCAATGGCGGTTACCGGTCGTTTCATCCGTTCAGATTTATCAGGAGGATTTAATACCGATAATACATTAAAACCGGCAAACACTTTTGCAGTGGATGTTGCAGGATATTTCCAGTCTGAAAGACACACTTCTTTCGGAGATTACGAAGGTAGAGCGCGCGCAGGTTGGGCCGTACAGAATTTAGGACCACGACTGGATTATACCGGTGACGAAGAATCCCGTTCTTATCTTCCAACCATGGCAAGATTAGGAGCTGGTTACGATTTATACATCGATGATGTGAACAGAATTGGAGTAACTGCCGAAGCTTCTAAAGTTTTGGTTCCAGGACCGGAAAATGAAGGAACCACCGACAATCCGCAATGGAATATTCCAAATGTTGGAGTGATGGAAGGTATTGGAAAATCGTTCAGCAACGAAAAAAGTATGATGTACAGCGGTTCTTTGGAATACGAATACGACAATGCTTTTGCGGTAAGAACCGGTTACTTCCACGAAAGTCTTGAACAGGGCGGACGACAGTTTGCAACCGTTGGAGTTGGACTTAAGTACCAGTCTTTTGGACTAGATTTGTCTTACTTAATCAATACTTCCAAGAGAAATTCGGCATTGGATAACACTCTTAGATTCGGGCTTACATGGAATATTGGCGAGGAAACTTCAAACGCTGATTACTAATCAGTTTTAATTAAAAATAAAAATCCCGTTTATATTGCTAACGGGATTTTTTTATTAAAGTTTATTCTGTTCTTCGAGAAGTTCTCTGGCCTGGTATTCCTGAACCAAATCAATCGCATTAGAAACCACATCACTCAAAGCCGTAATAAACGTGCCTTCCTCGGCAAGTCCCATGGCATGTTTCAGAGCTTCAATTTCCTTAGGAATACATTCATAGCTCACTTCCCTTCCGCTTTCGTGAATGCCATCGATAATCAGTCCGTTGATTTCTTCTTCAGTTCTGCCGCGAAGATGTTTTTCGTTTCTGATGATGATATAATCGAACATTCTTCCGGCAATTTTTCCACATTCTTTGATATCTTCATCACGACGGTCGCCGACACCGGAAATAATTCCGATTTTTTTGGTAGCGTCCACATTTTTCAGATAATCTTCAATAGCTTCGTAACCAGCCGGATTATGGGCGAAATCAATTAAAACTTTAAATTTTTTAAACTTGAAAATATTTAATCTTCCGGGAGTCAGCTGTGCACTTGGGATGAAAGTTCTCAGCGCCATTGCAATATCTTCAATCGCAAAACCGTACAGGTAAGTGGCCAAACTTGCTGCAAGAACATTGGCAATCATAAACTTCGCCTTTCCTTCCATAGTTATCGGAATATTCTGCACTTTGGCAATTCGAATCTTCCAGTCACCTTTTTTAATGGTTATGAATCCTTCTTCGAAAACACAGGTAATTTTACCTTCTTTGGCAAATTTCTGAATATGAGGGTTATTTTCATCCAAACTGAACAATGCTACTTTTGCTTCCAGATCAGAAACCAATCTCATCGAATACTCGTCATCAGCATTCAGAACGCACCATCCGTCTTTCTTCACACTGTCAAGAACTACTCTTTTTACCTTGGTTAAATCTTTCAGGTTGTGGATGTCGTTCATTCCCAAATGATCTTCCTTAATGTTGGTAAGTACCCCAATATCACAAGTTCCAAAACCAAGTCCGGAACGAAGAATTCCACCACGGGCTGTTTCCAAAACTGCAAACTCCACCGTTGGATCTTTTAGGATAAATTCCGCAGAAAGCGGTCCTGTTGTATCACCTTTTGTGAGCATGGTATTCTGAATGTAAATACCATCTGATGTAGTAAAACCTACTCTGTAGCCGTTGTTTTTTACAATATGCGAGATCAGTCGTGTGGTGGTGGTTTTACCGTTGGTTCCCGTTACCGCAATGATTGGAATTCTGAAAGGTTTTCCTGCGGGATAAAGCATGTCAACTACCGGTGCGGCAACGTTTCTTGGCAATCCTTCACTTGGCGCCAAATGCATTCTGAATCCCGGAGCTGCATTCACTTCTAGAATTGCTCCTCCGGTTTCCTTCAGAGGCTGAGTTAAATTTTCAGCCATAATATCGATTCCGCAAACATCCAAACCAATGATTTTCGAAATACGTTCGCACATCGTCACATTATCTGGATGCACCATATCGGTAACGTCAATCGAAGTTCCACCTGTAGAAAGGTTTGCCGTAGATTTCAGATAAACCACCTCTCCTTTTAACGGAATAGATTCGAGAGAGTAATTCAGTTTTGCGAGAAGTTCTTCGGTATCTTTATCCACCAAAATTTCAGTTAGAACATTTTCATGACCGTAACCTCTTTTCGGATTGGTATTTTCTTTATCAATTAACTGCTGAAGATTCAATTCACCATCACCAACAACATGAGCAGGAACTCTTCTTGCCGCAGCAACCAGTTTGTTATTAATTACCAGAATTCTGAAATCATAACCCGTAATATATCTCTCAACAATTACTCTTGATGAAACTTTTTGAGCATGCTCCAAACCGGTTTTGGCAGTTTCCCAATCATTAACGTTGATGCTTTGTCCACGTCCGTGATTGCCATCCAAAGGTTTAAGAACGATAGGATATCCAATTCTGTGAATCACACGTTCCAGCTCTTCCACATCTCTTACCAGACCTCCTAACGGAACTGGAATTGCTGCGTCATCAAGCATTTTTTTAGTTGCTTCCTTATTACACGCAATATCAACGGCAATCGAGCTCGTATTTCCTGTGATTGTCGCCTGAAATCTTTGTTGATTAACACCATAGCCCAACTGAACCAAAGAATTTTTGCCCAGACGAATCCATGGAATATTTCTTGAAACCGCTTCCTCTACAATACTTCCGGTGGATGGACCTAAACGCTCTCTCTCTCGGATTTTTCTTAGATTAAAAATACAGTTTTCAAGATCATAATCGCTATCTTCAATTAATGACTGAGCAATTTTAACAGATTCTTCTGCAGCATAAACCCCGCAATTTTCCTCAAGATAACTGAACACCACATTATAAACGCCCGGCGTTTTGGTTTCGCGCGTTCTTCCAAAACCGGTATCCATTCCTGCAAGTGTCTGAATCTCCAGGGCAATATGTTCAATCACGTGTCCCATCCACGTTCCCATTTCTATTCTGTGGAAAAATCCGCCTTCCACACCTTCGGAACAACGGTGTGAATAAAGTGAGGGCAAAAGTTTTTCAATTCTTTCCCTAAAACCCGGTATTTTATTTGTTGGCATTTGCTCCACTTCTTCCAAATCCAAGCGCATCTGAATGAGTTTTTTCCTTCTGATACTCCAAATATTAGGGCCACGGAGAACCTGTATTTTTTCAATTTTCATAAACCTCGAAATCGTTTAATTCTGTTAATGTTTTTTCAAATATAAAGTAATTCCAATACAATTTAATTACTCAACATAATTTTTCTTTAATTAAAATCAATTTACTAATAAAAAAAGCAATCATTAGGTTAGACAGAATTAATATTAACCGATTATTAACTTTTATTAATTTTTATAAATTTGCAGACATGAAGCCAGTTGGAAAATTAATTGTAATCGGCGGTGCCGTAAACAAAGGCAGTTTCACAGAAACCGATTACGACTCGAATGTTGAAAAAAATCTCAACTTTTTTGAAAGAGGAATTTTACGCAAAATCATTACAGAATCGCGACTGAAAGAAGATTCCGTAATTGAAGTAATTCCTACTGCATCACAAATTCCACAAATCGTTGGTCCGGAATATAAGCGTGCCTTCGAATATCTTGGAGCAAAACATGTCAACATTCTCGAAATCCAAAACCGTGAACAGGCCAACAGCGAAGAACTGGTGGAGCGCATAAAAGCTGCAGATGTTGTAATGTTTACCGGTGGCGACCAACTGCGGCTAACTTCAATTTTGGGAGGAACTCGTTTCCACGACACGATTCTAAATAAATTTCATAACGAAAACTTCATCTATGCCGGAACTTCCGCAGGAGCTGCAGCCGCATCCGAAAATATGATTTACCAGGGCTCGAGTAGTGAAGCGCTTCTAAAAGGTGAAATTAAAACCACACAGGGATTAGGTTTTATTGATAATGTAATTATTGATACGCATTTCGTTCAGAGAGGCAGAATCGGGAGACTTTTTCAATCGGTTGTAAATAATCCAAGAACTTTGGGAATCGGACTTGGTGAAGATACCGGACTTTTTATTTATGATGATAAAATGACAGCAGTCGGTTCCGGGCTTGTAATCCTTGTGGACGGCAGATTTATAAAAGATACCAACCTTACGAATATCAATCTTGGCGACCCTATATCAATAGATAATCTTACCGTGCACGTGATGTCACAGAATGATTATTACGATTTGAAAACCAAGGATATGACCATCGTAAACTCACAGTACAACTTGGCTTCTTCAGAAAAATTATAAGGTTTTTTATTTATTGATTCAAATCAATATTTTTTTGATAACCGGATTCTAATTTTACATTGTAAAACTAAAAAAACAGTTATCATGAAAACAATTATTTCCTTATTTCTACTGGTATTTCTGGTGAACTGCTATTCTTACAACAATATTAGCTATGACACCGGAAAGCCACTATTAAGCAATGACTAAGTTTACCAATTCACTTTAAATGACGGTAAAACTATGATTGTTGAGAATTTGAATTACAACGACGATTCCTACACTTTTATGGTAAAAAGTACCGAAGAACAGAAAACACTGAAACAGTCTGAAGTAAAAAGCATTATTGAACGCAAATACGAAAGTGGAAAAACTCTTGGACTTGCCCTTGGTATTGTTGGTGGTGCCGGATTACTAATAGGTGCTGCGGCTATTGCAACTGAAGATGTTCTAGACGGAATCGGTAGGTTTTTGAAATAATATTTAAAATTAATAACCAAGGAGAGCGACTTTTATAAGTTCGCTCTTTTTTCTATCTTCACCACTTAAAATGATTTATGAAACTAATAATACACGGCGGTTTTTTTTCGGAAAGCGATCAGAGCCACGAAATGAAAATCACTAAGCAAAAGTCGATGAAAGAAATTGCGAAAAAATCTTTTGATTTTCTGAAAGATCATTCTGCCTTAGAGACAGTTGTTTATGCTGTTTCTCTTCTTGAAGATGATGAACTTTACAATGCAGGAATCGGTTCGCAAATTCAAAGCGACGGTATCATCAGAATGAGTGCGGCAATAATGGATGCAGAAACTCAGAAAATGAGTGGTGTTATCAATATTGAAAATGTAAAAAACCCGGTATTTGTTGCCAAAAAACTAATGGATGAAAATGTAGATGACAGAATTTTGAGCGGAAAAGGCGCAAAAGAATTTGCCAATGAAAACGGATTTGAAGATTTCTCTACCGAAATTCCGCAAAGGAGAAAAGAATACGAAGCAAAACTTGCCAGCGGCGGAAAAGGCACTGTAGGATGTGTTGCCATCGATAAAAACGGAAAACTTGCTGTTGCCACTTCTACCGGAGGAAAAGGATTTGAAATTCCGGGAAGAGTTTCCGATTCGGCAACGGTTGCCGGAAATTATGCTAATGACTTCTGTGCCGTAAGCTGCACCGGTGTTGGTGAAGACATCGTGAGCAATGCCACTGCAACAAAAATTGTGACCCGAGTTACCGATGGAATGAGTATTGAAAAAGCATTTGAAAAAACTTTTGCCGAACTGAAAGAAATTGATGGTTTTGCAGGTGCTATCGCGATTGATAAATATGGTAATATTTTCCATAGGGATTCTTACCCGAAAATGGTTTTCGCGAGTTATGACGGAGAAACATTTAAAACTTTTGAATAATTTATCTAAAGTTGAAGCCGGTAAAAAAATATAAAACTCTGCTATTTTGGCAGAGTTTTTCATTCAGTATAAATTATCACAGAAAAATATTATTTCTTAAACGCTCGCTATTGCCGTTCAATAAAATAATTTAACAAAACTTTAATAATAACCTTAAAAACTTGGCACGTATTTTACATTAAGATAAATACATTCATATTAATCAATAAAAAACAAAAAACTATGGGTAATAAAAGAAACGGCCTTTTGGCACTATTGGGATTAGGAGCTTTTGCTTGGTGGAAATACAAAAATTCGACACCGGAAGAACAACAAAAAGTAAAAGACCAAATCAACACTGCGAAAGATAACCTGACCAAATTCGGAAATGATTTGAAAAATAAAGCAAACGATGTTGCTTCACAAGTTCAGGACAAAGCAAACCAATACACAAAAAAAGCGGAAGAAACTGTAGAAGAGGTGAAAACCGATGTACAGCAAACGCTTTAAAAAGATTAATCTATCTAAGGATTAATACACACATTCATATACAGTTAAGATTCGGCAGATAGCGTAAGTTATCTGTCGAATTTTTTTGTAGCAACCACTGAAAAAAGATGAGGCGCCTTCTCTCCTAACTGAGGAATCCTGTATCGTCCGTCACCAATCTTTTCATTGTGTCGGAAACAGGCATAAGGCGACCAGTTGTATTCGTTGAAGGAATTAATTTCAAGTCCGTTTTGGATGAGCGAATTGAGAACTTCCGAAGTCGGATGATTCCACATCACATATTGTTGAACGATATTTGCAGATTTATCAGCATAGGTTCCTTCGTAAGTTTCAACAATTGCTTCTTTGTTGAAATAATTGTAATGAATGTGAGTAAAATCGTCATCATACATCCACACAAAAGGATGAAATTCCACAAAGACAAATTTTCCACCGGGTTTCAAAAGATGTGAAATAACTTTTGCCCACTCATGAAGATCAGGAAGCCAACCGATTACGCCATAACTCGTATAAACAATATCGAATTTTTGGTGCAAATTGTTGGGTAAACTGTAAACATCTGAAATCAGAAATTCAGCATCTGAATTGCATTTAACCGCTAAATCTCTTGCGGTTTCAATGGATTTATCCGACAGATCAATTCCGGTGACTTTTGCTCCAAGTCGTGAAAGTGAAATGCTGTCCTGTCCAAAATGACACTGAAGATGAAGAACACTTTTACCTGAAATATCGCCTAAAAGCTCCTGTTCAATAGAATTTAAAGAGGTTCTTCCTTTAATGAAATCTTCAACAAAGTAGAAATCTGATTTTAGATGAGGTTCTACTTTTGCATTCCAGGAACTTCGGTTAATATCAAGATAGTTTTCCATTTTTACTATTCGGTGTTTTCTGGAAGTGCATAAAGTATAACGAGAATTCTTCCTTAAAAGTTTAGAAAATCATCTAATGAAACTGTTTTCTGCTCTCCGCTTTCAAGGTTTTTATAGGTAATGTTACCATCAGAAATCTCCTGAGTTCCGTAGAAAACCAAATTCGGTATGCCTTTCTTTTCAGCATAGGTAAACTGTTTTTTCAACTTGGCATTTTCCGGATACAGTTCACATGAAACTCCTTTTTCACGAAGTTTAGTGATAACTTTCATGGCCTCCAACGATTCTGATTCACCATAATTAGCAAAAAGAAACTGAACACCTTTATCAGAATTTTCGGGGAAAAGTTTCAGTTCTTCCATTACGAGATAAATTCTGTCGAGGCCAAAAGAAATCCCAATTCCCGGCACGTTTTTCACACCAAAAACTTCGGTAAGATTGTCATATCTGCCGCCACCGCCAACAGAACCCATTTCTACACCTTCCGCTTTTACTTCGAAAATTGCACCGGTGTAATAATCAAGTCCTCTCGCAAGTGTAATATCAAAAACCAGTTCGTTTTCTATTCCAATATTTTTGCAGGCATTCACAACAAATTCCAGTTCCTCCACTCCTTTTTTACCGATTTCAGTATCAGTAAAGTTTTCTTTCAGAATAGAAAGAACTTCTTCGGTTTTTAAATTCTGATTGAACAGGAAATCTACTTTCTGAATTGCTTCTGCAGAAATACCTTTTTCAGTCATTTCTTTTATAACACCGTCTTTCCCTATTTTATCCAGCTTATCCAATGCTACGGTGAAATCAATCAGTTTATCTGAAATTCCGGCAAATTCTGCCAATCCAGAAAGAATTTTTCTGTTGTTGATATGCAGCTTCACAGGAACTCCTAAATCCGAAAAAGATTTTAGATACAACTGGACTAATTCCACTTCCTGCCATAGACTTTCACTTCCTACAACGTCTGCATCACACTGATAGAATTCTCTGAAACGCCCTTTCTGCGGACGGTCCGCTCTCCAAACCGGCTGAATCTGATATCTTTTGAAAGGAAAATTTAGCTGTCCATGATTCATCGCAACAAAACGCGCAAACGGAACGGTTAAATCGTAACGCAATGCCTTTTCAGAAATCTGAGAAATCAGTTTCTGTGAATCTTTATTTTGCCAGTTTTCGTCAATGGTTTTTGCAGCAAAATCCCCGGAATTAAGAATTTTAAAAATCAGCCGGTCTCCTTCTTCACCATATTTTCCTGTGAGAGTGGAAAGGTTTTCAAAACTTGGCGTTTCCAATGGCTGATAACCAAACAGTTCAAAATTCCTTTGTAAAGTATTGATGATATATCTTCTTTTTACCACTTCATCAGCAGTAAAATCGCGGGTTCCTTTTGCTAAACTTGGTTTTGTTGACATGAATAATTATATTGTAACGAGCAATGCTCAAAGATTTGCAAAATTACGGTTTTTTATAACAAAGTAAGGATGCAGAATGTTCTTTCACTTAATCTTCAATATCCTTCAGCATCCAGAGATTACATCCCGGATGAGCGGAATTGCCTAAAGGTTGATCTAAATATTTAAATCCCTGTTTTTCGTAAATCGAAACAGCTTTGCTGAACTCAGGCAAACTCTCGATGTAAACTTTTTTGTAGCCCATTTGTTTTGCGGCTTCCATTGAAATTTCGAAAAGTGCTCTTCCAACCCCTTTTCCGCGTGCTTTTGACGAAACATAAAACTTCACCAATTCAACCGTCCCATCCGGGAGACTGTCAGTGGGATAAATTCCGCAGCAACCAAACACTTCATCGTCTTCTTGCGCAACATACAAAACTGACTTTTCTTTCTTAAAAAGTTCAGAAAGGTTATCGGTTGTTGGATCTTCAAAAACAGTTCCTGCGGTCGGCGCATTGAAATCTGCAAAACAACTGCGGATGACCTCAGCGATTTTTTGATTGTCTTTTTCTTCTATCTTTCGAATGAGCATTGGAGTAAATTTTATCAAAGATAGAAAATGTGTTTCACACCTCATCACATCGAGTCGAGCGAAGTGAGCGTGTCGAGAAGTACTACTAAAAAAGTTCTCGATACATTTCAACTCCGTTGAAACACTCGAACTGATGGCGCTATTTCACTTCGAGTCGAGCGAAGCGAGCGTATCGAGAAGTTTCAATAAAAACGATAAAATACTTCAAGAAATTTTTACTCGAACTGACGGCTCTCTGTTACTTCGAGTGCGAGCGAAGCGAGCGTATCGAGAAACTCTAATGAAAAAGTTCTCGATACATTTCAACTCTGTTGAAACACTCGAACTGACGGCTACAAATATTTTTTACCAAATTTCTTTTTTGAAAGTTTTGGTAAATCCTGAAACCTGTTTTCAATCAAAGCTTTCTTTTTTGCATGAGACCATTTCTTTATCTTCTTCTCAAAGTCGATTGCAATTTGAATATCAACAAACTGCTGATAAAAAACTAATTCCACCGGTCTTCTGTCGAACGTGTAGGAACCGAAGTACTTCCCTTCCTGATGTTCTTCTATTCTTTTGTCAAGATTGGTAGTCAAACCAGTATAATAAGTTCCATCTGAACAACTAAGAATATAAACGTATGAAAACATTGCTTAATAAATTTAGTTAATAACTATTTGAAAAATTCTTGATAAAAAATCACAAGAAATTTTAACTATAACTGATTTTACTCTGTCACTTCGAGTGCGAGCAAAGCGAGCGTATCGACAAGTTTCAACATAAATGATGTAAACTTCAAGAAACTTTGACTCGAACTGACGGCTCTCTGTTACTTCGAGTGCGAGCAAAGCAAGTATATCGAGAAGTTCTAATAAAAAGTTCTCGATACATTTCAACTTCGTTGAAACACTCAAACTGACGGCAGCAAACTAAAAAGCTAAACCGTTTCCAAGATTTCGATAATTTCTTCGCCGTAGTTTTCAATCTTATGTTTTCCAAAACCTTTAATTTCTTTCAACTCCTCGATTTTAAATGGCTTATATTTCGCAATTGACAGGAGTTCTTTATTGGTTGCAATAAAATATGACGGCAGATTTTGTTCCTTTGCTTTTTCGTTGCGCCATAATCGTAAAGAATCCAAAATTTTAATTTCGTCGGGATTAAGCTCTGTATCTTCGTCAGCAGAGTATTTTGCAGATTTACTTTCTTTAACCACGGATTTTGGTTCTTCATAATAAGCCATCAAAGACCAATAACTTTCAGTACCGTTCACGAGACTTGAAGTCATTTTAATCACTTCATTTTTCTGAAGAAAATCGTTAACAGATTTTTCGTCATTCACCTGGAAATCTTCAGACAACCTGATTTTTAAAACTTTAATTTTCATAATTGTGATTTTTAGAAAAACTCCGGCAAAGAGAACCGATGCCGGAGCATAAAATATTAATTAAGTAATACCAGTTCGTTCACACGAATTTCTGTGATGTAACGTTTCTGTCCGTCCTGCGCATCATAGCTTCTATAGGTCAGTTTTCCTTCAATGGCAATTTCTTTCCCTTTATTTACGTACTTCTGCATAATCTCGGCAGTTTTGCCATATGCGATGATGCTGTGCCATTGTGTATCTTCTACTTTCTCACCGTTTCCGTTGGTGTAATAATCGTTGGTTGCAAGCGATACTGTTGCTTTCATTCCTCCATTTTCATAATTGAAAATTTCTACTTCACTTCCTGTTCTACCGATAAGGTGAACGCTGTTTCTGATTGACATAATAAAATATTTAATTTGTTTAATTTAGTTTGAACCGTTCGTCTGTGTTCAAATCTCTGATGCAAAGATTCATCTGGAATAAAAATTTAGTCGGTATAAAACTAATTAATATCGTTTGTAGTCGTTTGTAAACGAATAAATTATTATATTTGAATGCTTTACGAATATTAAATAAAAAAGATATTTTGAAAATAAAAAAGACTCACACCATACTTTTCGTACAAAATCAGGAGGACAGCATCCGGTTTTATGAGAAACTTTTGAGGAGAAAACCAATCCTGAATGTTCCCGGAATGACGGAATTTGAACTTCAGGAAAATCATATTTTAGGTCTAATGCCTTCCGAAAATATTGAACGGATTATTGACGAAAAAATGAAATCAATACAGAAGAATTCTGATTTTATCATTTGTGAATTATACATTTATATCGATAATTTAGATGAAATGCTGGACTATTGCAAAGCAGAAAATTTCAATGTCGTCAGTGATTTAAAACCAACAAATTGGGGAGACCGAGCGTTCTACATTTCAGATCAAGACGGTCATTTGATAGCTTTTGCCGAACCTTTAAAAAACAAGCCATGAATAACTGCTTAGAGTGTGGAGAAAAAATCGTTGGAAGGACTGATAAAAAGTTCTGTAACGACGGCTGTAGGAATGTTTACAACAACAAGCACAATAAAGACAGTACCAACTTAATGCGTAACATCAACAATAAACTCCGCAAAAACTACCGGATTCTTTCTAAATTAAACGTTGATGGAAAAACGAAAACCACGAAGCAGAAACTTGTTTCGTTGGGTTTTAATTTCGATTATATCACGCAATATGTCGTTTATAAAAACGGTTCTGATTACAGTTTTGTTTACGATCAGGGATACAAACTTTTGGAGGAAGATTTTGTTTTATTGGTGAAGAAAGATTAGTTTACCTTATGATATTCTAAAAAAAGAGCAGTTTTCGCTGCTCTTTTCCTTTTATAATAACTTGATTTTATCGTCCAGAATTTCGATTTTCTTTTCTTTGTAGAGTCCGCCAATCGCTTTCTTGAAATTCTTTTTGCTCATCTGCAGTTCATCCTTAATTTCTTCGGGTGAAGATTTATCGGAAAGATACAGAAGTCCGTAATTTTCTTCCAGTTTTTCGAGAATTACTTTCTGAAACTCATCAATATGTTCGTAACCGTCAAGTTGAAGCGAAACATCAATTTTACCGTCTTCGCGAATGGTTTTGATATAGCCTTTTTCTTCAGACAAAGGATAGAGCTTTTTGTAAACATCGGAAGCGTAGATAAGTCCGATATATTTTTTATTAATGATGACATTCCAGCCGAGTTCGCCCTCTCCCATCATAATTAAATCCACTTTGTCGCCTTTCTCAAAAGGCAAATTGTCATATTGTGGATTACGCTTGAACTTGGTAGTTCCGGTGATTAATCCCGTTGGTTCGTCGATATAAATGTAAACCAGATAGCGCTTGCCTTCTACAATTTTCCCTTTCTGCTGTTTGTATGGAATAAATAAATCTTTGATGATTCCCCAATCCATAAATGCTCCGCTTGGCAGACTTTGAACACAGCTCATTACCGCAAACTCACCAACTTCGGCAAGCGGTTGCTCGGTTGTGGCTTTCAGTTTTCCATCGTCCTGATACACAAAAACTTCAATTTCACCACCTTCTTCCATTTCGTCACGTACAAAAATTTTAGGAAGAAACGCCTTCCAATCCGATTCGTCTACCAGAATAAATCCGGAAGAATTTTTCTCTGAAACTTTTAAAGTCTGTGTTTTACCAATATTCATTTTGCAAAGGTACTTTTTTTATCATGGAGCGTCGAAAATTGAAAGTTTAAAATTACTTCTTTACAACCTCTACATTTTTGGCTAAAGTTTTAAAACGCACACCGTTTTCCTGAACAACCGTAATCGTTAGATGACCGGTTTTGCTGATGTTCAGATCGGTTGCCATACCTGATTTTCCTTTATGAGTTCCAGCAGTTACTTTACATAAATCGCCGTCTTTTATGTATTGATTTTCATTCATCATATAAAAATAGATTTTTGCAAATAAAAAGAACGCGCTTTGGCGCGTTCCTAAATAATATTATTGATTAAATAAGGTCAGGTCGCTACCTGTCCCTACGGATTACATATGAATTGCTATTTTCCCCGTTGCATCCAATGCTGCTTCCTTAATCGCTTCTGCAAACGTTGGGTGTGCATGCGACATTCTTGCAATATCTTCCGCCGATGCGCGGAATTCCATTGCGGTAACCGCTGCAGCAATCATATCAGCAGCTCTGGCTCCAATCATGTGAACGCCCAACACTTCATCTGTTTTTTCATCAGCGATGATTTTTACAAATCCGTCGATGTCGCCTGATGCACGGCTTCTACCTAATGCTCTCATTGGGAAATTACCCACTTTTATGGCTCTTCCTTCTTCTTTTAATTGCTCTTCGGTTTGTCCAACTCCGGCAACTTCCGGCCAAGTATACACTACACCCGGAATTAAATTATAGTTGATATGCGGTTTTTGTCCGGCCAACTGTTCCGCCACCAAAACACCTTCCTCAGATGCTTTGTGAGCCAACATTGCTCCCTGAACCACGTCACCAATCGCATAAATATTAGAGACATTGGTTTGTAGATGTTCGTTTACTTTCACTCTTCCTCTTTCATCCAAATCAACACCTGCTTTTTCAAGAGCTAATCCTTCAGTGTAAGGTCTTCTTCCTACGGAAACCAGAACATAATCACCTTCGAAAACAACTTCCTCACCTTTTTTGTTTTTCGCAGTTACCTTCACTGTATCTCCCTCTCTTTCCACAGCTGAAACTGCGGTTGAAAGTTCAAATTTCATTTTTTGCTTCTTCAGAACTTTCTGCAATTCTTTTGACAAAGCACCATCCATTCCCGGAATGATTTTGTCCATATATTCGATTACCGTCACTTCAGAACCGAGTCTTAAACAAACAGAACCTAACTCAAGTCCGATAACACCACCACCGATGACCAATAGTTTTTTCGGAATTTCTTTCAGGTTTAATGCTTCAGTAGAAGTAATGATTCTTTCTTTGTCAATATTGATGAACGGCAGCGACGATGGTTTAGAACCCGTTGCAATAATCACATATTTGGTATCCAGAACTTCAGAAGAACCGTCATCTTTAGTCACTTTTACCTGTGTTGCACTCTCGAACGAACCAACACCCTGAAAAACGGTTACCTTATTTTTTTCCATCAGAAACTGAATTCCTTTGGTCGTCATATCCACCACTTCATTTTTGCGCTCCACCATTTTTTGGATATCCGCTTTCGGTGATTCTACAGTAATTCCGTGGCTTGCAAAATTGTGAACTGCATTGTGAAAATGCTCCGAACTGTCCAGCATCGCTTTGGACGGAATACATCCCACGTTCAGGCAAGTACCGCCCATCACAGGATATTTCTCAATAATTGCTGTTTTGAAACCCAACTGTGCCGCTCTGATTGCCGCAACATAACCACCGGGACCGGAACCGATAACGGTAACATCGAATTGACTCATTTTTATTTTTTTAGAATATTATTAATCGAAATATAGTATCCTACAAAATTACGGAATTTTTGCGCACTGATGTCACAGATTTTCACGGATTTTTACCGTAATCGTCATTGCAAGGAATGGAGAGCAGCGGAAAAGCCCTGTCTACCGACAGGCAGGGCTCATACTCCTCGCGCCAACGCTTTTCCCATAGCTTGTCCTGAGCTTACCGAAGGGCTTGCTGTGGGGCAACCGATGCAGTCAGGGCTAGAGTCTCGTTATTACATGGAATATTGAGGAAAAAAGTCAAATCGTCATTGCGAGGAATATAGCACAGCGGAATGATAAAGCAATCTCATTTAAACATTCTCCAAAACTTTCTAAATCGAATTCAAATTCACTGAGATTGCCACACTCCACTGCGTTCCGTTCGCAATGACACATCCCGTCATTGCTAGGAATTTAGCACAGCGGAATGACGAAGCAATCTCAATTAATTACTTTCCTTTTTTTTCAATGGAATTAATATTCATCGAGATTGCTTCGTCGCTCGTCCCTCGTTCCTCGCAATGACGAAAGGTCAGAAAGGATTCATAATATCCTTAATACTTTCATATAAATCCTCCCAATCCGGATTCATTTCATTAATCAAGTCTATTTTTTTTTGTCGGGAACCTGCTTTCAGTTGTTTTTCTCGACCAATAGCATCACCAATTTCCTGAAAGGATTCCCAATAAACTAGTTTCTCCAAATTGTAACGGCTTGTAAAACTGTTTTCGTAACGTTTCTCTTTGTGTTCAAGAATTCTTTGCGGTAAATTTGATGTGACTCCGATCTATAAAGTTGTTTGAAATTTATTGGTCATTATGTAAACAAAGCCCGGTTTCATATTTCGCGTTATTTTTATTGGAATTCTTTAACATCGAGATTGCCGCGCTGCACTACGTTCCGCTCGCAATGACGAAGTGTTTTACCCGCATTTCGAGCTTCCGCAACTCTTACAGGTCAAACAGCCTTCCTGGTACATCACCTGCTCAGAGCCACAGCTCGAACATTTTCCTGCAGCGTTGGTTCCATCCGGAATGTAGCGTTTCAGAGCACGTGCAACACCGGCCTTCCAGTTGTTAATGGATTCTAAGTTCAGTTCCATTCTGTTGATCAGTTCCACCACACTTTCCAAAGGCATTCCGTGTCTTAAGGTTCCGGAAATCAGTTTTGCATAGTTCCAGAATTCAGGATCGAATTTATGCGAAAGACCTTCTATAGTGGTTTTATAACCTCTCAAATTCTTGAACTGGAAATCGTAACGAGATTTTCCGTCTTCATCGCGGTTTTTGATGATTACACCGTCATTCACCCAACGCGGAAGCAAAATTCCTTCCTCATCATCTGCTAATCCGGTAAAAATTTCATACGGACGGCCATCTATTAATCCCACAAAAGCAATCCATTTTTCTTTATTGTTTTGAAATCTCACCACATCTGCTTCCAAAATTTGTGGACGCTTGGTTGGGAACGGACTTGGTAAATGAGTCGGAACTTCATCTTCTTTCTTGTCATCCGCAGCCACTAAAACTCCCGAACGCGAACCGTCGCGATACACGGTAACGCCTTTACAGCCCACTTCCCACGCTTTCAAGTACAGTTCGTTCACCAGTTCTTCGGTCGCTTCATTCGGAATATTGATGGTCACAGAAATTGAATGATCCACCCATTTCTGAATTGCGCCCTGCATTTCCACTTTGCTCAGCCAATCCACATCGTTGGAAGTCGCTTTATAATAAGGAGATTTTATAATCAGCTCATTGATTTCTTCCTGAGAATAATTTTTCGCGATATCGAAACCGTTCGCTTCCATCCAGGTTTTGAAATGGTGATGGAACACGATATATTCTTCCCAGGAATCGCCTACTTCATCCACAAAATCAACGCGAACATCCTTGTCATTTGGATTTACTTTTCTTCTCCTTTTATACACCGGAAGGAACACAGGCTCGATTCCCGAAGTGGTTTGCGACATCAGCGACGTGCTTCCGGTCGGTGCAATTGTTAATAAAGCGATGTTTCTTCTTCCGTGTTTCTGCATCAATTTATACAACTCCGGATCTTCTTTTTTCAGACGCAGAATAAATGGATTTTTTGCTTCTTTCTTAATATCAAAAACTTCGAACGCTCCTCTTTCCTTCGCCATTTCTACAGACGAACGGTACGCTGCCAAAGCCAAAGTTTTGTGAACTTCCACCGAAAAATTTACCGCTTCTTTGCTTCCGTAACGCATTCCGAGCGCTGCCAGCATATCGCCTTCCGCTGTGATTCCAACGCCGGTTCTTCTTCCCTGAAGTGTTTTCTTGCGGATTTTCACCCAAAGGTTTCTTTCTGTTCCTTTGATTTCTTCACTTTCCGGATCGGAATCGATTTTCTGAAGAATCGCATCAATTTTTTCTACTTCCAGATCAATGATATCATCCATCATTCTTTGTGCGTAGGCAATATGTTTTTTGAACAGTTCAAAATTGAATTTTGCCTTATCAGTAAACGGATTTTCTACATAAGAATACAGATTTACCGCCAGCAAACGACAGGAATCGTATGGACAAAGCGGAATTTCACCACAAGGGTTTGTTGAAACCGTTTCAAAACCTAAATCTGCGTAACAATCAGGAACGGATTCATTGGTGATGGTGTCCCAAAACAGAATTCCCGGTTCTGCCGATTTCCAGGCATTGTGAACGATTTTGTTCCAGATATTTTTGGCTTCAACTGTTTTTGAAAACTTCGGATTCTTGCTGTGAATCGGATATTTCTGAGTGTATTCGGTATCGTTTTTCACAGCCTTCATAAATTCATCATCAATACGAACAGAAATATTAGCACCGGTGATTTTTCCCTGCTCCAGTTTCGCATCAATAAAATCTTCAGCATCCGGATGGTTGATGGAAACCGAAAGCATTAGTGCACCTCGTCTTCCATCCTGCGCAACTTCACGCGTAGAATTGGAATAACGCTCCATGAACGGAACCAAACCAGTAGAAGTTAATGCAGAATTTTTTACCGCCGAACCTTTCGGGCGAATGTAAGACAGGTCGTGACCAACGCCACCCCTCCTTTTCATCAGCTGAACCTGTTCTTCATCCACTTTCATAATACTTCCGTAGGAATCACTGTTCGTGCCGTTGCCGATTACAAAACAGTTGGAAAGAGAAGCAATCTGAAAATTATTCCCAATTCCCGTCATCGGACTGCCCTGCGGAATGATGTATCTGAAATCTTTAATCAAATCAAAAACTTCCTGCGCCGAAAGCGGATTTTTATACTTTTTTTCTACTCTCGCGATTTCATTGGCAATTCTCCAGTGCATATCGTCGGGAGTGGTTTCGTACAGATTTCCATCGGAGTCTTTCAGGGCATATTTATTAACCCAAACTCTGGTTGCTAGATCATCACCGTTAAAGTATTTTAAGGTTTCCGCATTTGCAGTTTCAAAAGAAACAGTAGCAGGTTTGTTAACAGATTTAGTAGATATTGAACTTTCCATATATATTTTTTTGACGGTTTAAAGGTAATTATAAAAAAAACATACAGCAAAAAGTTCACAAATACTTTAATTTATTAAATTGATTATCAGTCTTTTAATTTTTTTATAAAGTCAAAAAGTTTACAAATAATAAAATCTACTAAAATTATCAAATTGATATTTGTTTTAAAAATAAATAAGAAAACAAAATTGTCCGATTAAACAATTTTTGCAGAAATGCGGTTAAAGTAATCAATTTTACTGTTTGAAAATCAATTCATTTAAACTTTTAAACTCAATTTAGATTGAAATAAATTAACTTAAATAATAATTCAGTTTTTGAAGTAAAAAATTAGAGATTCTGAAGAAGAGTTTCGTAGTGTCTCAGAATGATGTTTTTTGAAAATCTGGACTCAATTGAGTGCTTAATTTCAGATTTTTGAGGAGTAAATTGCAAAACTTCTTTTATTTTTTCAGCAAACAATTCATGGTTTTCAATATTTGCAATTTCACCGTTGATTCCCGGTTGAATGATTTCCGAAATTCCACCAGGACAGTTATTTGCGAGGGAATACGTTCCGCAAGTGCCGGCTTCCAGCAACACATTCGGAAAACCTTCGTATCGGGATGAAAGAATAAAAAGATCGGCAAATTTCAGATACTGATACGGATTTTTCTGCTGTCCGTGAAAGATGACATGATCCAATCCCAAATCCGATTTCATTTGATGTAGCAGTTCCTTGTCTCTACCATCACCTAAAATATGAAGCAGGATTTTTTCATTTTTTAAATGTGAAAAAACTTTCAAAAGATTGTCAAAACCTTTACGCGCAGAAAGATTTCCAATGGCGACTACGTTTTTATAGTTTTCAATGTAATGCTCTGGTTTTTCCGATTCAGCCAATTTATTTTCAATAAAATCGAAATCAACAGGATTGTTAATCTTCACTAGTTTCTCTTTCTTGATATTGAAATTTTCGAGCAGATCATTCATCATATCATCGCTCTGGCAAATGATTTTATGGAAATTATTATAGAATTTGTAGAAAAATCGAATGTCTTTTCTGGTCACGTGTTTGGAAACGACGTTGGTTTCCCGCGCAATGAATTTTGTTTTGGGAAACATCTTGACGAAAAAGGAAATATACGCATTTACCTCTCCGAAACCGCTGAACACAATATTGGGTTTTTCCTTACGGATTTCTTTCAGAATCGGTAAAAGTGAATTTCGAATTCTCTCGGTTTTTATATCGATAATGGCAACATCATTCTGAAGAATATCCAGATAAGCACCTTCTTTACGGAGCAAAAGTATCTTCGGCTCGAATTTTTCACGGGGAAGATGGTTTGCAATCGTGGTCACAATACGCTCTGCGCCGCCGGCATTAAGATCGGGAAGAATGAAGATGATGGAGATTTTTTTCATAAAAAAGTCAAAGCAATACCAGCTTTGACAAAAATAAGGTTATTTTAAAATTTTAATTCGCAACATCCGAAATAAACTTTATCCTCAGCATCCGCAACTCTTCATCGCTTAAATCATCGCCAAATTCTGAGGTCAGAACTTTCATACTGTCGCTTTCGGATTCACCCATGAACTCCATAAATTCTTCTACCAAATCTTCATCGATATTGTCTTCGATATAATAATCGATATTCAGTTTAGTTCCCTGATAAACAATACGTTCCATTTCTTTCAGCAATTCATCCATCGACAGATGTTTGGCTTTGGCAATGTCTTCCAAATCAATCTTTTTATCGGTATTCTGAATGATAAATACTTTGTGAGAAGACTTATTAGCCACCTGTTTCAGCACCATGTCCTGGGTTCTTTCGATGTCGTTTTCCTCCACATATTTGGCAATGAAATCCGCAAATTCTTTTCCGTATTTTCTTGCTTTACCTTCACCAACACCATATATTTTTCCAATTTCATCAACCGTAATTGGATACTGCACCGTCATATCTTCCAAGCTTGGATCCATGAAAACGGTGTAAGGCGGAATTCCGTGTTTCTTGGCGACACGTTTTCTTAAATCTTTCAGTTGATTAAACAAATTCTGGTCTAAACCTCCACCTGCCTGAACTTCAGTTTTATCGCTGTCAGATTTTATCTGTTCCAGGTCGTATTCGCGGTCTTCAGCAATGACAAAAGAATCTTTATACTTTCCGTCAATCACCTGCTGCCCTTTTTCAGAAACTTTCAGAACGCCGTAGGTTTCAATATCTTTTTGAAGAAAATTCTGAACGGTTGCCTGCCTGATAATGGATTTCCAATAGTTCTCGGACTCATTCTTACCGATTCCGAAAAACTCAGTTGTTTCCAGTTTATAGGATTTTGTAACTGAACTTTCCTTACCAACAATCACGTTAATCAAGTCTTTGGTCCGGAACTTTTCATCCAAAGTTTTAACCATTACTAAAACCTTTTTCAAATCTTCCGTTGCATCACGAAGTTTTGGCGGATTGGTGGAATTATCACACATCTTGGCACCATCACCTGTTAACGGATCGAATTTTTTTTTTTTTTTATACAAAAACTCTTGGCGACGACTCATCGACGTGTCGGCATATCCGACGACTTCATTCAGTAACTGTACGCCGCTTTCACGTTCAGAAACCGGTTTTTGAGCCAGAAATTTCTCCAGTTTTTCAATATCTTTTGGATCGTAAAATGCAAGGCAATGCCCTTCGCCACCATCTCTTCCGGCACGTCCGGTTTCCTGATAATAACTTTCAAGCGATTTCGGGAAATCGTAATGAATCACGAAGCGCACATCCGGTTTATCGATTCCCATTCCGAACGCAATCGTTGCAACAATCACATCGCATTCTTCCATCAGAAATTTATCCTGATTGGTAACTCTCGTTTTCTGATCGAGTCCGGCATGATATGGCAGGGCATTAATTCCGTTCACCTGAAGAAGTTGTGCAAACTCCTCAACTTTTCGACGGCTTAGGCAATAAACAATTCCGGATTTTCCTTTTCTTTTATTGATGAATTTTACTATTTCTTTGTCCACATCTATTTTAGGACGCACTTCATAAAACAAATTCGGTCTGTTGAAACTGGATTTGAAAACCACCGCATCGTTCATACCCAAAGTTTTTTGGATATCATCCTGAACTTTAGGTGTAGCTGTCGCAGTTAAAGCAATTACCGGAACTTCGGCAATTTTATCAATAATCAGTTTCAGATTACGATATTCCGGGCGAAAATCGTGCCCCCATTCCGAAATACAGTGTGCCTCATCAATCGCCACGAAAGAAATTTTTACATCTTTCAGAAACTCCAGATAATCTTCTTTAATTAAAGATTCCGGAGCCACATAAAGCAGTTTTGTTTTACCGCTTTTGATATCGCTGAAAACCTGATTGGTTTGTGTTTTATTAAGAGAAGAATTCAGAACGTGCGCCACACCTTCATCCGACGAAAGACTGTTCACAGCATCCACCTGATTTTTCATCAGAGCAATCAGAGGCGAAACCACTATGGCAGTTCCTTCAGAAATAAGCGCCGGAAGTTGGTAGCACAAAGATTTGCCTCCACCTGTTGGCATGAGAACGAAGACATCTTTTCCGTCAAGTAAAGTCTGAATAATTTGCTCCTGCTGTTCTTTGAATGTAGAAAAACCGAAATATTTTTTTAACTCTTTCGATAAATCGGTGTTTTTAGTCTTCATCTATATAACATCTTAATTTGTTTGCTAAATTTGCAGATATAAACCAAAGTTAACAATTTAATCGATATAAGTCAATTAAATTTTAGTAACAGACTGTTAAAAAACATATCAAAATTGGACCAATCAAGCATTATAAATCTGGCGAAAGAATCCCTTGAAATAGAAATTTCTGAACTTAAAAGTCTGAAGGAAAGAATAGACCAAAGCTTTGCCAAAGCCGTAGAAATCATCAATAATGCAACGGGAAAACTGATTGTAGTCGGAATCGGAAAATCGGCGCACGTTGGTAATAAAATCGTCGCGACTTTAAATTCCACAGGAACACCTTCTCAATTTTTGCACGCTGCAGAAGCCATTCACGGAGATTTGGGCGTGATTCAAAAGCAGGATGTTGTTCTGTGCATTTCAAATTCCGGAAACTCACCGGAAATTGTAAATCTGGTTCCTTATCTAAAAGAATATTCTTCGGCATTAATCGGAATGACCGGAAACCTGAACAGTAAACTTGCTGAATTTTCAAATGTTGTATTAAATACTTTCGTGGAAAAAGAAGCCTGTCCTAACAAGCTTGCTCCAACAAGTTCCACAACTGTTCAAATGGCATTGGGAGATGCTTTAGCGGTATGCTTAATGGAACTCAACGGATTTAAAGACCGCGATTTCGCCAAGTTTCATCCCGGAGGAAGTTTAGGTAAAAACCTAACCGCAAAAGTGGAACAGTTTCTTTCTTCTCAAAAACCACAGGTTTCGGAAACAGACAGTATCAGAGACGTTATTATTTCAGTAAGCAGCTCTACGCATGGTGTTACTGTGGTCACTGAAAATGAAAATATCATAGGCGTAATTACCGACGGTGATCTTCGCCGAATGCTGATGAATACAGAAAACATCTCCGGAATTGTTGCCAAAGACATTATGAGCAAAAATCCGAAAAGTATTGAGAAAAACGAACTCGCCAAGGAAGCAATGAAAATTCTTAAAGAAAAAAATATCGGCCAACTGATTGTAACTGACGAAGGAAAATATTTCGGAATTATTGACCTGCACCGATTACTGGACGAGGGAATTAATTAAAAGCTCGAAGCATGATGTTTATAAACTGAAATCCGGTAACCGGAAACTAGCCACAAAAAATTCGTATTTTCGCAACTTCAAAACGAACAAACCAAACTCTTGTGAACGAAGAAAAAGAAATGTCCTTTATGGGACACATTGGTGAACTCAGAGGACATCTTATCCGCTCCATTATTGCGATTATTATCGGCGGTATTGTTGTGGGGCTAAATATCAACTGGATTATGGATCATATTTTCTTTGGTCCGGTTCGTAATGATTTCCCGACGTTCAGAGTAATCAATTCACTTTCTCAGAAATTTTCAGGAACCAATGTTATTACACTTCCCGATGATTTTCCAGTGAGGGTGCAGAAACTTTATCAGCAGTTTAATGTGATGATGTCGGTTTCGGTTTTTGGTGGAATTGTTTTGGCATTTCCTTATATTGTTTGGGAACTTTGGCGTTTTATTTCGCCTGCGCTGCATCCAAACGAAAGAAAAAATTCTGCTGCGCTTATCAATGCAGTTTGGATGCTTTTTATGACCGGTGTTCTTTGCGGTTATTTTCTGATTCTTCCTTTTGCCATCAACTTTGGGGTACTTTTTAAAATCTCTGATATTATCGAACCTCTTTACGATTTATCAGATTACACGGCTCTTTTCCTACAGATTGTTATCGGTTTTGGGGTGGTTTTTCTTTTTCCAATTATCGTTTATTTCCTGACACGAATTGGCATTCTTACTCCAAAATTTCTTAAAACTTACCGCCGTCACGCCATCGTTGTAATCCTTGTGATTGCGGCGATTATCACCCCTGCAGAAGTAATGAGTATGATTATGGCAGCGTTGCCTCTGTTGGTTCTTTATGAAATCAGTATTGCGCTGAGCAACAGAACTTACAAGAAACTTCAGGCCGAGGAAATGGCGTTAAAGAAATAATTTATCAAAACATTTAGATTTTTTAAGTTTTTAAAAAAAGTTAAAATTCAGATGAATCTGATTGAAGCATTGTGCTTAAAAAATCTTTAGATTTTAATTAATCATTCCTAATACCTTATAAATCTTAATGGTTCAAAGTTCCGAAATATTGATGTTTCAACGATTCGATATCGCTGCGCTACATTGAAGCTCATTCAAAAATTATTTCTTTAAATTTGAAATCCATAAAATATAAAAATGAAAAAATTATCAATATTCCTGATTCTTATTTCAGGTCTTAGTTTTGGTCAGAATTTTACTAAAACCGATACTTTAA
This sequence comes from uncultured Chryseobacterium sp., assembly GCA_964588705.1. Classification (GTDB taxonomy): domain Bacteria; phylum Bacteroidota; class Bacteroidia; order Flavobacteriales; family Weeksellaceae; genus CAZPQV01. The sequence goes on along the minus strand of CAZPQV010000001.1, from coordinate 13,014 downwards.
AAGGTTCAAATACCGAGTTCCGAAATTTTTGGGATGTCAAAAAATATGAAATTACCGTTGAAGCAGATGCCAATAAAAAGTATGTTTCCGGAACCAATAAAATTACCTTTGAAATCACAAAAGATGTCAAAAATCCTGTTTTCCAAGTCGATTTGCAGCAACCGATGCATTATAAAATCATCAGTTCCAGTGATAAGCTATGCACTTCAAAACGGGATGGCGATTTTATTTTCATCGAAACTAATAAAAACTTTAAGAAAGGGGAAACACATCATTTCACCATTCAATATTCCGGAAATCCAACCGTAGCCCAAAATGCACCTTGGGACGGCGGATGGGTATTTGCAAAAGACAACAACGGAAATCCTTTTATGAGTGTAGCACAGGAAGGAATCGGAACTTCTGTATGGCTTCCGCTGAAAGACATTTGGGAAGATGAACCTGATAACGGAATGACCATGAAGATCATCACTCCAAAAGGTTTAACCGGTGTTGGAAACGGAAGATTAATCTCCCAAAAAGAGCATAATGGAAAAATGGAATTTACTTGGGAAGTAAAAAATCCTATTAACGGTTATTCCATCGTTCCAAGCATTGGAAAGTATGTGAATTTTAAAGATACTTACAATGGCGAAAAGGGTGTTTTGGATCTGGATTATTGGGTTTTGGATTATAATCTCGAGAAAGCCAAAAAGCAGTTCGCACAGGTAAAACCGATGATGAAAGCTTTTGAGCACTGGTTTGGTCCGTATCCTTTTTATGAAGATTCTTATAAACTCATAGAAACGCCTTATTTGGGAATGGAGCACCAAAGTGCGGTTGCCTACGGAAACGGTTATGAAAACGGTTACAGAGGGCGAGATTTATCCGGTTCGGGCGTAGGTTTGAGATGGGATTTCATCATCATCCATGAGACCGGGCACGAATGGTTTGCCAACAATATCACAGCTGCTGAAAAAGCTGATATGTGGATTCACGAAGGATTTACAAGTTATTCTGAAACGCTCTTTTCTGAACATTATCTCGATAAAAAATCCGGAGAACTTTACGTTCAGGGAATTCGTCAAAACATTAGAAACGATAAACCAATTATTGGGAAATATGGCGTAGGAAAATCCGGCAGTGGAGATATGTATTATAAAGGTGCAAATATGCTTCACACGATTCGTCAGGTCATTAATAATGATGAAAAATTCAGACAGATTCTTCGTGGCTTGAATAAAGATTTCTATCATCAGATGGTGACGTCAAAACAGGTTGAAAATTATATTTCAGAAAAATCCGGAATTGATTTTTCGTCAGTTTTCGAGCAATATTTAAGAACAACAATGATTCCTGCTTTAGAATATCAGCAAACCGGAAACTCACTGAAATTCAGATATGCAAACGTGGTTGACAATCTTAAACTACCTCTGAGGATTAATGAAAACCAAACCATCAACCCAACAAAAGAATGGCAAACCATAACTTTGAATTCTGATGGACCGGTAAGTTTTGATAAAAATTATTATGTCATTTATAATAAGATTTCCACACCCTTAGTTCAGCATATGCCAAATCAGACTTCACCGAATAAACTGATTCTTTATTATGAAAAAGGCAATAAGGAAACTGTGAAAAAAGCCATTGAAAAATATGGTGCAGAAATCATCTACGAATACAATGCTTTGGGTGGTTTTGCCATAAAAATTCCTCCAGGCAAATCAATTGAAAGCGCTATTACTTATTTCAAAAAAATAAAAGGAATAACGTCGGTTCATAGAGATAGAATCATCAAATTAGACGATCCGATAAGATCTGCTATTCAGACCTCAAAGTAATTCTAAAGGTGCTGCCCTTTCCAATTTCCGTCTGTGCAATCCGGATGTCACCTTTGTGATATTCTTTAATCACGCGTTTGGCAAGAGAAAGTCCCAAACCCCAACCCCTTTTTTTGGTTGAAAAACCGGGTTTGAAAGCTTTTGCGGCGTTAGATTTCGTCATTCCACTTCCGGAATCTTTAAAATCGATGAGCACATTTTTGTTTTTTTCGTAAAGTGAAACATTCAGCTGTCCTTCACCTTTCAATGCATCTACCGCGTTTTTAACCAAGTTTTCAAAAACCCACGAAATCAGAATACGGTTGTGAGGAATGAGAATTTCTTCATTTGGAAGAGCCAGTGAAAAATTGACTTTATTGGAAATTCTTGTTTTCAGATAATCAAAATTCTGCTGAAGTGTTTCATTAAGATTCAAATCATTAAGCTCGGGAACGGAACCAATTTTTGAGAACCGTTCGGAAATGGTTCTTAATCGTTTTATGTCTCTCTCAATTTCGCCAACGCCTTCGCTGTTTTCGTTTTCCATTCGGAGAATTTCAATCCAGCCAATCATAGAAGACAAAGGCGTTCCAATCTGGTGAGCGGTTTCTTTTGCCAATCCTGCCCACAAAAAACCTTCATCTGTCTTCTTTATCGTTCTTAAAAACCAGAACGAAAAAGCAATATATGCAGCGATGATTAAACCTAAGAGCAATGGTGAATAACGCAAATCATTCAGCAATTGCGAGTTGGTAAAATACACGTATTGATTTCCGCCTGGAAGCTGAATTTCGAACGGCTGATAAGTGGATTTCATTTCCTTCAAAAGATTCTTCAGTTTAGCAGGATTATTCATCACTTCCGTTGGAATATTCCGCATATAATCTTCCCCGATAATCTTCCCGCTTTTATCCGTTACAATTACCGGAACCGAGGTGTTACTTTCAGAAATCTGCAAAATTAAATCCAATGCAACAGGGTCTTCAATAAAGGTTTCCTGCTGATATTTCATCGCAGTTGCAAACAACTCGATCCGCTTTATTTCTTCTTTTCTAAGATAATCAATCAGCACGTATGTTGCGACCACAATCCCTCCCACAACTGCTGTAAGCAGCATGAAAATAATCCAGTTATTGAGACGTGAGAAAAGGGATTTACGGAACATTATTTTAAGACATTCAAAACTCTGAAAAGCGCATTGCTGAGATCGCTGGACTGATAATTATTCAGAATGATGGCGTAAACATATTTTTTTCCGTTGGCTGCGGTGTGATATCCTGCAAAAGATTTCGTATTCATCATCGTTCCGCTTTTCATACGCATCCCGTTTTGGGTTGGAAATCCTTCAAAAAATTCATTAAACCAAGGTTGTTTTTTTGCATAAAGCAATGCCTGAACTTCTGCCCTTGCCGAAGCATAATTTTGTGGAGAAAGTCCGCTGCCATCCTGAAAATTAATCATATACTGATTGATGCCTTTCCCTTTCCAAAAATCTTTCATATAGTCGATTCCCGCTTTGAAACTGCCTTCATTTTTCTTTTCCATTCCAATGGTTTTTACCAAAGTTTCACCATAAAGATTGACACTTTTTCTCATAAACCAGTAAACCACTTTATCTAAAGTAGGCGATTTATATTCGAAAAAAACATTGGCGGAAGGAAAATCTGAAATCTTCTGTCCATTGATTTTCTGCTGAGAAGTAGTGACAATTTTACCGGCAAATTCAATCCCATTTTGCTTCAACCAATCTCTAATTTCAGCACCCAACTGCAATGGCGGATTTGGCGTTGCACCAGAAACCGTCATATTTTTGGCAGGAAGTGTTCCGTTGATATAAGCGACGTTAGAATGTGGTGCAGTGAAAATCAAACTCTTGTCGGAGGAACCGCCCGTTTTCACTTCATTTACCCATTTTACATCCTGTAAATCAATATTAAAATTTTTGATATCTCTGCCGTTTGTATTGATATCAAACTGATTTTCGCGCCAGTTTACACTCCAAACTCCCGCGCCGTAATAATTTCCCATATCATTCCAAGGCCAACCTCCGGGAACCGTTTGAAAATCAAAATAAGAATCATTAATTATAAGGTTTCCCGAAATTTTTGAAATGCCTTTTTGTTTAATGGATGAGATTAATTTATCCCTGAAATTCTCAGGTTTATAGCCATCATATCTCCAGCTTCCAAGTGTAGGATCGCCGTTTGAACTGATGAATAAATCTCCGTTCAAAACATTGTTTGAAACCGTCCCGGAATGCGATGCTTTCGTCGTCCACTGATAGTTTTTTCCTAAAACTTCCAAAGCCGTTGCTGCGGTAAAAATCTTTTGCGTAGAAGCGGTTGAAAGCCCTTTATTTCCCTGATATTCATATATGAAATTACCAGATTCATCTGCCACATAAAAGGAAAGGTTTGCAGAATAAGCCGGACCGGAATTCAGAAGCTGTTTCGTGGCTGCATCCAGTTTTTGAGCAATATTTTGAGTGAAAAAAAATTGAGAAGACAGTATAAGGACTGAAAATATTCTCTTCATAAATGTTCTTTTAATTTCAAATATAACGATTTTGTAGTAACATAAAGACCATAAATGTATTCACAATGAACCAAAAAACTTCGCAGACTTTGTGTATAAAAACCTTTCTTTATTAATCGAAAGCGCGTCACTTCGAGTAGTGAATGAAATGAGCGTATCGAGTAGTTCTGTATGCGAAGTTCTCGATAAATTTCAACGTTGTTGAAACACTCGAACTGACGAAGGACAAACCAATTAAAAAACTAGTCCTTCATTGAATACACTGCAAAACTCGCCAACCAGTGATCGCCACCATAATTTCCCTGAAAAAGAAGCGGTAAACCATTGGAGATAAATTTATTAGCAGTCTGCTCGAAATCTTTTTTCAGTTTATGATGAGCTGGAAGAGCTTTGGCAATCCCTTTCATATTCCAGGCACGGTTAAATGAAAGCCCCACCAAATGAACCGTCTGATAATCCGACAAATCGCTCACCACCGGAATCTGTTTTATGTTTTCCAGGCTTCGCTTATCGTAGAAATTGTTCAGCCATTTTGAAAATTCGTTTTTGGGAAGAATTCTGCTCATTAAATATGCGATATTCAAACTTGGAGAAAAGAAATCGGCACCGTCGGGCTCCAGATATGCCGGTGTTTTTTTATCATTTAAATAAAAATATTTTGATTTTTCAATCAGCTGATTCTCAAAAGATTTATCGTTTACGGCTCTCGCCCAATCTATCGCGAAAGCCAATCCGAATGCTGAATTTGGATGAACTCCGGTTCTGTTCGGATAGGTTTGTTTCGGCAAATAGGCTTTCCATTTACTCACAATTTCTTGAGTCAGTGGCTTCAGATTCTCATGCCATTTCATTGCTCTTGGATCGTTCCAGGTTTGCAGTTCCTCGTCCAGTTTCAAAAGCCAAGCCCAACCGTAAGTACGCTCGAAAGTTCCGGCAAGTTGATATTTTGAAAAGTAAAGTGCTTCTTCCTTTATCTTTTCCTGCTGAAAAGAATTCTCCAAAATAGCTTCAATTTCTTTGCGGTTTTCAAGATTTGGTTTTGTTTTCAGAAGTCTTACCAACATCCAGTGCCCATGTACAGAGCTGTGCCAATCTAAACAGCCGTAGAAACTTGGGTGCAGTTGTTTTGGCGTCAGAACCGCATCTTTTTCGGTGTTGATGACATGTCCTGTTTTATTCGGATATTCTGTATTAATACAATGCAAAGGCATTTTCGAAAGTTTCAGAGCCATATTATCCGTCAGAGTCGGTACCTTTTGAGCAGCAAATAAAGCTGAAACAAAAAATGAAAGGAAAACTATTTTTTTCATTTAATAAAAATAAAAAAATCCTTTCATTGCTGAAAGGATTTTGCATATTGATTTGATTTATTAATCAGGCACCGAAATGCCTTGAAACAGTTTCCAATAATTGGTTTTCGCCCATTTGCTGAGACGAATCGAGTGTGATTTTCATATTTTTAAACTGTGCCGTTTCCAAAAGATAATTTTTCAGTTCTTCCTGAACTGTTCCCGGACCGGTAATTAACAGTTCCTCTGTATTTTCAAGCATCTTATCAATTTCTTTAAAAAATTTTGTCTTCGTCGTTTGCTCGGAATTGTTTCCGGTATTTTCGTTAGAGTTTCCGTGTTGTTTTTCATGTTTTGCGGTTCCGCAAACTGAGAATTCAGCAGTTTCCTGTCCGTCGTGATTTTTCGCAATCAGTGCACTTTCTGTATCCAGCCATATTCCGGCTAATTTTCTATTTGTCATAATTTATTTTTTTTGTGATTCGGAACAGAAAATTCAAGAATGGTGCAAACCTGCTGTTAATGGATGTTAAACTTTACCAAACCAAAGAAAATACGTAATTTAGAATTTTAATTCTAACCCGAATAAATGAGTATTTTCGACCTGATTATTGAAGATAAAGAAACCGTAGAACTCAATGATGTTTTTCTTGATGAAGCGAGTAAAAATGCTGTAGAACAACTCATCAAAGAGCACCGCTACATCGATCAGCTTTCTGAATATGGACTTCCTGTAAATAATAAAATTCTGCTTCAGGGACATTCGGGTTGTGGGAAAAGCATGACCGCGAAAGCTATTGCGCAAGAGCTGAAACGGCCGATAATCATTCTTAATTTAAGCAATATTGTAAATGCCAGAATTGGTGAAACTGCACAAAACCTGAAGCAACTTTTCGATAAAGCTTCACGCGATAAAGCCGTTCTTTTTCTGGATGAATTCGATCATATCGGAAAAGCAAGAGGCGCGGACGACAAAGATGTTGGTGAAATGAGGCGCCTGGTGAATACGATGATTCAACTGATTGATTATTTCCCGGAAAAATCACTTTTAATTTGCGCTACCAACCACCCCAATATTATTGACACCGCATTGATGCGCAGGTTCCAGCTGAAGATTGATTTTGAAATGCCGGTTCAGAAAACTTTGGATTCTTATTACGATAAATTAATTTCAAGATTTCCACCTGAACTTCAGAACTTTGCAAGAAAATATGAAATTTCGTTTGCTGAAGCGAAGGATCACGCTTTAACACAGATAAAATCTTTGCTGATTGAAAAACTTGAAAACGACTGATTTGGTTGCACTGAGTTTCACGGTGTTTACAAGGAATTATTTTGAGTTGATTTTGTTAAATATTTTTCAAAAAATCTCTGTTAAACTCTGTATAAAACTCCTTAGACTCCGTGAAATAAAAACTATTTTCCAAGCACAAATACCGCCGGAATTTTATGCAGTTCCGGTTTGTATTTTTGCCAGTCTTTTATCGTTTTAGTTTTGATAAATTCGTCTGTTGGGTGATTGATATTGGCTGCGATACAAAGTTTTGTGTTTGGAGATAATGACTTACACAGATCATCAAAAAGCTGATTATTTCGGTATGGTGTTTCCATAAAGATCTGCGAATAACCGGTTTTCTGAACCTGAGTTTCAAGATATTTCAACTTCTGACTTTTCTGAGATTTATCAATCGGGAGATAACCGTGAAATGTAAATTCCTGACCATTAAAACCACTAGAAATCAATGCTAAAATAATGGAAGAAGGGCCATTGATTGGAATAACTTTTATATCATTTTCGTGGCACCATTTCACCATAATATTCCCGGGATCGGCAATGCATGGAAGTCCGGCTTCGGAAAGCAATCCGAAATCCTGTCCTTCTTTCATCAGCTTTTGGGCTTCCCTTAAATCTTCATTCTCCGAATATTTATCCAGCAGAAAGAGTTTTAAATCCGGTTGTTTCTTTTCAAGACAAAAGAATTTGATGACTTTTCGCGCTGTTTTTTCGTTTTCAACAAAGAAATAATCGGTCTTCAGAAGATATTCCTTGATGACGGGAGAAAAATATTCCAATGGCGAATCTTCAGATAAATATGCCGGTATCAGAAAGAGCATCTACGGTTTAGTTAATTGATTAGCAATCGTTTCGCAAGCTTCATCGAGCATTCGGTAAACTTTTTCGAAATCTTCAAAATCACCGTAATACGGATCCGGAACTTCATTAAAATCACTGATGTTTCCGGCTTCCTCCAATATCAAAGAAATCTTCTGCCTTTCTTCTTCAGTATCTGCCATGGAATAAGCATCCTGCAGATTGTGAAGATCCATGCAGTAAATCTTATCGTAATACGAAAAATCTTCTTTTTTGATTATTCTTGCCCGATGCTCATTGATGTTTACATCATGCATTTCAGCAATTTTTATGGAACGTCGGTCGGCTTTATTTCCTTCGTGCATCGAAATCGTACCGGCGCTGTCAATCTCAAAGTTCTCAGGAAGTTTTGAACGTAAAATACCTTCTGCCAGCGGACTTCTGCAGATATTTCCCAAACACAGCATTAAAATTTTCATAATCATTTTTAAGAAAAATAAAAAAGTAAAGTTACGAAAAAATGCAGTATCATTAAGTTTACAAAGATTAATTAATCTTGAAGAACATCATTAAAAAAGGAGAACATTTCTGCTCTCCTTTATTTTATTGTTTAATGCGTTCGGACAAATCCTTTACGTATTTCTTAATCTCTTTATCAATTTTCGAAACATCTTTAATCGTTTCGCAGGCATACATCACCGTAGAATGGTCTTTGCCTCCCATTTCTTCACCAATTTTGGAGAATGTAGCATTGGTCAGCTCTTTAGAAAAATACATTGCCAGCTGTCTTGGAAGTGCAATATCTCTTTTTCTTGATTTTGAAAGAAGTTGTTCTCTGTTCAACCCAAAATAATCGCAAACCACTTCCTGAATGTAAGGAATATTGATAACTTTTTTCTGCGTAGAAGCAATTTTGTTAATCGTATCTTTCAGTAACTCCAGGCTTAACTCCGATTTGTAAATCGTAGAATAAGCGATTACAGAATTGATCACTCCGATAAGTTCACGAACGTTCGACTTCACTTCTCCTGCAAGATAATCTACCATATCTTCGGTAAGAACAATACCGTCTCTGCTCAGTTTATCAACGATGATTTTCTTTCTTGTTTCGAAATCCGGAGATTTAATTTCTGCTGAAAGTCCCCATTTGAAACGGGATACAATACGCTCCTGAATATCCTGAATATCCACAGGTGCCTTATCAGAAGTCAGTACAATCTGCTTTCCGTTTTGGTGTAAGAAATCAAAAATATGGAAGAAGCTGTCCTGTGTTGCTGCTTTTCCGGAAAGGAACTGAATATCATCAATAATCAGAACATCAATCATCTGATAATAGTTCTGAAAATCGGTTTTATTCTGAGATTTTGCCGCAGAAACAAACTGCTGAATGAATTTTTCCGATGACAGATAATGCACCACTTTATCAGGGAAATTGGTTTTTACTTCAAGACCAATAGCGTGTGCCAGGTGCGTTTTTCCAACTCCAACTCCACCGTGTATAAATAGCGGGTTAAACGCTGTAGCGCCAGGTCTTTTCGCAATAGATTTTGCAACTGTCGATGCAAATTTATTACTTTCTCCTTCTACAAAATTATCAAAGGAAAGGTGTGCAATGAGGTTCGATTCAACGTTTACCTTCTTCAGTCCGGGTGCAACCAATGGATTAACAAAGCTTTTTGCCTTTGGCATTGCCTCCTGAACTTTCGGTGTGGGTGTAGAGTTTCCTTTCACTTTCTGAGTGATTGGTTTTTCTTTTCCCGATGGCTTGTTTTCCATCACCGAATACCAAAGTTTAACGCCCTTGCCGATATTTTTTCTTAAGGCAGCTGAAAGAAGCGACAGGTAATTGTCCTCAATATATTCTTTATAGAAATCACTAGGAACCAGCAGTGTAAGATTGTAGTTTACCAAAGATAATGGTTCAACCTTATCGAACAGTAGGTCAAATGATTTCTCCAGCTTCTTAAGATCATCATTATCTTCTGCAGCATTAAGGTTGTCCCGCATGAAGCGCAGACACTTTTCCCATACCAATGATAAATCTTGATCCATAAATTACACGTAAAATAAGAGTTGAATAGTATATTTGATTACTTACAAAGTAGTGAGCAAATATGGTAAAAAATATTGTCATAAAAAAATATTTTCAAACTTGATTATTAAGAAATATATTTGTATGTTGTAATTTAAAAGTTTAAGATGATTCACACAACTCACTCACTTCGAGTTCGTTACGGGGAAACCGATCCTATGAAGTATGTTTACTACGGAAACTACGCCGAGTATCTTGAGGTTGCCCGTGTGGAACTTTTCCGTAGCATCGGAATCTCTTACGATGAGATTGAAAATCAAGGAATATGGCTGCCGGTATCCGAGTATAAAATCAAGTATTTGAAGCCGGGAAAATATGATGAAATTCTCGAAATTCATACCTACGTGAAAAAGAAACCCGGAGTAAGAATTGAGTTTGAATATGAAATTTATAATGATTCTAAAGAAAAAATTACGGAAGCGAACGTCACCTTATTTTTCCTGTACTCAATAACCAATAAAATCATTCGCTACCCAGAATTCTTAATGAAATTAATTGATGAAAACTGGATGGAACAATGAAGAATGATGAAAGGCGCACGATGCACGGTGCAGGGTGCAAGATGCAAAAGAAACTTCAAACCTGAAACTTCAAATCCGAAACTCACAACTCGAAACTCGCAACTCGCAACTAAAACAATAAAAAATGAATATACTCCTCGCCTCCACCTCCACACTTTATGGTGGAAACTATCTTGAATATTTAACCAACGAAATTATTGAACTGTTTGAAGGAATTGATGAAATTCTTTTCGTTCCATTCGCACGGCCTTCCGGAATCACGCATCAGGAATACACTAAAAAAGTAGCTGATTTCTTTGCCGGCTTCGGAATAAAAGTAACTGGGCTGCACGAATACGACGATAAAATTGAAGCCATCAACAATGCGAAAGGTTATTTCACTGGTGGTGGCAACACTTTCCTTTTAGTAAAAACCTTACACGAAAACGGTTTGATGGATGTCCTGAAAAAAAATGTAGAAAGTGGAAAACCATATCTCGGTTCCAGTGCAGGAAGTAATATCGGCGGAGTAAATATGAGAACCACGAATGATATGCCGATCGTTTATCCGCTGAGTTTCGACTGTATGGGATTGGTTCCGTTTAATTTGAATCCTCATTACTTGGATCCGAATCCAAATTTGGCACATAACGGCGAAACCCGTGAAACCAGAATTCTGGAGTTTCTTACTCAAAATGATTTGAAAGTTGTTGGACTGCGAGAAGGCAACTGGATTCGCAGAATTGGTGATGAAATTAAAGTCTTGGGCGACCATTCGACAAGGATTTTTGAAAAAGGAAAAGAACCTTACGAAGTTGATCCGGGGACAAACTTAATATAAACTTCCGGTAAAAGGTCTGAATTTTGTTCTACTTACACAAAAAGTAGTAAAATGAAAGTATTAACAACCATGGCTGTTGCCTTTAGCATGATGTTTATGACTTCTTGCGCAGCCACAAAAACAGATCAAACCGCAACCGTAACCCGAGACTGCACGGGAACTTATCTCAGAGTTTCAGGAAAAGATTATTTAGTCTGCAACACCGACATTCTGAAAAATTATAAGGAAGGTCAGCAAGTTATTGCCACATTTTCAAAAGTGAAGGATTGCCCCGAATTTGACGGAACGATGGTTTGTATGATGTATCACGAGAACGAAGGCACGATCAGAATAAAAAGTGTAAAATAAAAAATCGGGAAATTATTCCCGATTTTTTTATCCTGCTTTAGAATTTTCTTCTTCTGTAATTTTATTTTTACCGGAGTAAATCATAATGACAATTCCGGCGATAATCAATGGGATTGAAAGCACCTGTCCGGTATTTAATCCTGCAAAACTGATGAACTCATTTCCCTGAGGTTCCTTCAGATATTCTACAAAGAAACGGATGGACCAAAGAATCATAAAAAACAGCCCGAATAACCATCCCTGCTGATATTTTTTATTGGTATAACGGTATAAAACCCAAAGTAAAACAAACAGCAAAACGTAACCGCCTGCTTCAAATAATTGTGTTGGATATCTTGGAACGGTCACGCCATATTCATTACTCATCTGTGGAAAAAGAAGTGCAAAAGGCGACGATGCATCCACCGGTTTTCCGATAATTTCTGAATTAAAAAAGTTCCCCAATCTTACGAAAGCGCCACCTAAAGCCACTACAATCCCCAAACGGTCGTAAACCCAAAACGGATTTTTCTTAATGATTTTATAGGAATAATAAAGCGTTGTTAAAATCAAAGCAATCGTTGCACCATGACTCGCAAGTCCTGAAAATCCGGTAAATTCAAGTTCAGGCTTCGTACGGATAGGCAGAAATACCGACCAAAAATCTTCTTTAAACAATTCCGGCTGATAAAAAATAACATGTCCCAATCTCGCCCCAAGGATCGTTCCTACTAAAGTCCAGGTAAATAATGGCTCAAGAAATTTGTCGTTTACTTTATCGATCTTAAACATGTAAGACATTATCAAATAGCCCAAACCAAAAGCCAGGATAAACATCAAACTGTAATAATGCAGTGTGAACGGTCCCAGTTTAATTCCGGTGGAAGGATCCCAAATTTTAAACTCTGTATTCAGGTTTACATTCTGATTTTCAGTTAATTTCCCTTCAGGAGCGCTGGGTTTATAGAAGTATTTAAATCCTTTTTCATTCAAATAACTATCTTCAGTTACCGGTTTAAAATCTTTATCGAGCAACTGATATCCCTGATTTTCGTAATCCTGAAAAACATTCGTCCGCGAGTATTCATTAATCAAATCATTCAGGATAACCAGAACATTGTCTTTCTGCGGTTTTGTACCGAAATCCACAAAAGTCTGTGGCGATGTCGTTGCAAAAATCTTTACAGGAACCGATTTGCCGTCAACATTCAGTGTGCCGTCTGACATTCCGTCGGGATAATTTTGTGATGCCCAGGCCTGCGACATAAATGCAAAAACAAGTATGAAAATTCTGAAGAAAATATTATTCATATAGTTTATTTTAATGTTTTGGTTTCCAATAATTAATGTCAATTCGTGAGATTCAAAGTGTCATTTTAGAGTTCTAAGTCAGTCCATCACTCATCACTCATCACTCATCACTCATCACTTAGCACTCATCATCACTCTTTTCTCGGCGGCACCGGATCATAGCCCGACCCTCCCCAAGGATGACAGCGCCCGAATCTTTTTACCACGAGATACAACCCTTTAAACAAA